>JAYENL010000095.1:30700-41649 GCA_034722055.1 Armatimonadota bacterium | reverse complement strand
CTTCACGACGTCCAGCACCTCTCGGGCGTGCCCTTCAGGGCTGACCCTCCGCCACATCTTCGCGACCTTCCCGGATCGGTCGATCACGAAGGTGGAGCGCACGATGCCCATGCTGGTCTTCCCGAACATCGTCTTCTCCTGCCAGACGCCGTACTTCTTCGCCACCGTCGCATCCTCATCCGACAGCAGCGGGAAGTTGAGCTTCTGCTTCGCCGCGAACTTCTCGTGGGTCTCGATGTCGTCGGTGCTTACGCCCAGGATCACCGCGCCGTTGCGGGTGAACTGGCCCTTGAGGTCCCTGAAGCCCACAGCCTCGGTGGTGCAGCCCTTGGTCATGTCCCTGGGGTAGAAGTAGAGCACCACGATCCGGTCGCCCTTGAGGTCCTTGAGGGCTATCTTCTCGCCCTCCATGCCGATCTTCTCGACGTTCACCGCCGGGAGTGTGAACTGCGGTGCGCGCTTCCCCTCGGCGATCTCCGCCATCGTCCTCACCTCATGCCGTAGCTGTATCGACACCATAGGAATTCGGCGCCTGCCCGCAAGGGCCTGCCTGTACGGGCGCGAAATGGACGGCAGCGCACACCGCTTCTCGGCGCAGACGCGGTGCTTGCCCGCGGCGGGATGACGGTGCTGCTGGAGCTGGCGCTGTGGGGCAGCGAGGGAGATTCCCTCCCGCGGCGAAGTACTCACTGGCATCATGAGAGAAGCCTCGCCCTGGGAGGGCCCCTTGTCGATGTGGCACACCCTGTGTGAGCGCATCCTGGCGGTCGAGGCGCCCGGGGGCGCCGTCGATCGCCTCTCCGTTGTCGCCCCTTCCGTCGTCAGGCCCGGCGAGCGCTTTGCCGTCAGGCTGGCGGCGCTCGATGAGAAAGCCTACCCCTCGATGGAGTGCGATGCCGCGGCAAGGCCGACGGACGGTCCGGCCGATGGGCTGCGCGAGGTGGCCTTCGAGCGCGGGCGACCGGCGGTGGCCTCGATGGAGGGCGTGAGTATCGCCGACGAGGGCTGGCAGCGCCTGGCCTTCGAGATGGCTGGTGAGACGTGGCTGAGCAATCCCGTGCACTGCAGCGCCGAGTCGCCGCGCATCTTCTGGGGCGACCCGCACGTGCACACCGTCCTCAGTCGCTGCCATCCCACGTCCTGCCGCTCGCTGGACTTCTGCTTCGTGGGGGCCCGCTACATGTCGGGCCTGGACTGGGTGTGCGCGGCCGACCACGTCTCCAACGGCCGCTCCGGGAAGGGCAAGTGGGAGGCCCAGCGACGCGCGGTGCGCGTCTTCGACGATCCGCCCCACTTCGCCGCGCTGCTGGCCTACGAGGCGTCGCTGAAGGGCGGCTGTGGTGGCGACAATAACGTCTACTGCCGGGGCGACCTGGAGGACTTCATCGACCACTACGAGGAGGGCAACGCCCGCACGCTGGCCGAGGCCCTGCCCCAGGACTGCTTCGTCGTTCCGCACCACACTACGCGCACCGGCAAACACGGGGAGCTGTCCGACGCCATCTACCCCGGCCCCGACCGCATGCCGGTCGTCGAGATCCACTCCAAGTGGGGCACCAGCGAGTATCGCGGCAATCCCAATGCCCTGCACGAGGTGCATGAGGGTCCCAGCTACGTTCAGGACCTGCTGGCGCAGGGCTATCCGCTGGGCTTCATCGCCGGCACGGACACCCACGCCACCATGCCCTCCAGCTACGGCGACGACACCCCGCACATCGATCGTATGCCGGGGCTGACCGCGATCCGGGCAAGTGATCTCTCGCGCGAGGCCGTCTACGACGCCATGCTCGCCCGCGACTGCTGGGGAACCAGCGAGGAGCGCATCATCATCGAGGAGAACATGACCGGCGGGCGCATGGGGCGGGTGATCGAGTGGGACGACGCGCGCGTGCCGCGCCAGTTCCACGCTCACGTGGCTGGCCGGTCCGACGTCCTGCGCGTCGATCTGGTGCGCAACGGTCGCGACATCCACGCCGTGGCCGGCGACGGCTGGCGCGGGGAGGTGGAGTTTACCGACGAGGAGGCCCTCGCCGACGTCGCGTTCGAGCCGCGAGGCTGGTTCGACAGCCCCTTCGTCTACTACTACCTGCGCGTCACATGCGAATCCGGCGCGCAGGCCTGGTCGAGTCCGATCTGGCTCACGCTCCAGTAGTGACTCGCGGAAGTCCACGTGCGCCGTCGGCTCAGATGATGGGGCGGCCGGCGTTGTCCTGAGGATGCGCAGCATCGTGCTCGCCACAGTGGGGTTCAGGCTGGTGCAGGGCCGGGGTGGAACCTGGGAGGTCCTTCGCTACCCTCCAGACCTCCCACCGCTCGCTTCGCTCGCGGCGGCCCCTCCACAGGCAACGTGGGCCCGCGGTCGTCATGGCGATGACACGCGAAATACTGCCACTCAGCAACACTACCGCCCAAGAGATCACAACCGTGGGGCGGGCTTCCAGCCTGCCAATGAGGAGAGGTGGCGGCCATGCCCAAGGTCCTGTTCCTGTGCACCGGCAACTCCTGTCGCAGCCAGATGGGGGAGGGCTTCCTGCGCGAGATAGGCGGCGACGAGTTCAAGGTCCACTCCGCCGGCATCGAGGTCGCAGACGAGGTCCATCCCCTGGCCGTGCGGGCCATGGCGGAGGTGGGCATCGACATCTCCGATCAGTTCCCGAAATCGCTGGATCGCTACGATGACGATCACTTCGACCTGCTGATCACGGTCTGCGATCAGGCCAAGCAGGCCTGCCCCATGTTCCTGGGCGCGGATCAGCAGGTGCACTGGTCGCTTCAGGACCCCGTGGAGGCCACGGGCACCGAGGAGGAGCGCATGGCGGTCTTCCGCGCGGTTCGCGATCAGATCCGCCGCCGCGTCGCGCACCTTATCGAGACGGGCGAGGCACTCAACGATGACGGCGAGCCGGCGCGGCTGTAGACCGTGCCGCGGCCGCGGGTCACTGCGCTGCAACCAGGACGATGCGATCCAGGAACACGCGGTTCTGCTCGCCCTCGCCACCATGGGGATAGGCCGGACCCTCGAAGCGCAGTGAGGCGTAGATCTCCCACTCCCGGTCGGGCGCGTCCGGCGTGTAGGCGCCCTCCAGTGGCACCTGTAGCCGCCAGGAGCGGGTGATCCACACGCCGCAGTGTTGGCTCAGGGCGCCGGAGCCGATGCGGTAGAGGGAGTATCCCGGTGAGGTGATCTCCCCGCCCTCGATGTCCCGCCGGGCCACGGTCTCTCGATCCATCCAGTCGTAGACGCCCAGGTTCAGCGGCAGCTCGCCATCGGTCTCGCGCGTGGCGCAGATCCCCATGGCCGCCTGGGCATCCTCCCGAAGCCCGGTGCCGTGGCCGGGCTGGACGACCATCGGGCTGACCTGGACGATGCGTTGCGGGTCGATGCCCTCAAGCTTCGGCGGCAGGGGCTTGGGCGCCGTCAGCTTGGCGGCCAGGTCGATCAGGTCCGCGACCCACGGGCGCAGCCTGTCGTGGAACTCCGGACGGATGCGCTCTTCAAGCGCCCTGTCGAAGGTCTCGCGGTAGCGCTGGGCAAGCTCCGCCTGGCTCAGCCCGTGCGCATCCTCCGCGGCGACATCGCTCCAGAAGAACAGCGTCGCTCGATCGACACTCATCCGGGCGATGCGCACGCGGTGCAGCAGCGTCTGGTCCCCGGCGACGGCCTCCTCCGCGGCGTCGAAGAGCCGCTGGCACTCGATCAGCAGGTCTGGAGTCAGGTAGCGGTACTGCCCGGGGCTGGCGTTCCAGGTCATGCCCGTGGACATGGCGGAGGTGGCGCTCTCCAGCCGCTCGACGTAGTCTCGGATCATGGGCGCCGCCGGGCCGTAGTAGTGATCGGTGAAGTCGGCGATGAGGGCGTCCACGTCCCGGTGGGGCGCCCACAGCAGCTTCGCCAGCAGCCACGTCTGCAGGTCGGCCAGCAGGTGCATCTGAGGGATGCCGGTGTCGTGCTCGATGAAGAAGCCCTCCACGCCGACGCGCTCGAACAGGCGCATATCCTGAGCCAGTCGGCCGAGGTTGCCGATCGGGAAGCCGGCCCCCCTGCCATAGGGGTTCGAGTAGTACCAGACCCACAGGTGCTCGGCGTGGTCCGGCCAGGCCGTGATGTCCGCGAGGGTGCGGGCGTTGGACGGGTGCTCCAGCGCGGCGGCGAAGTTGCCGTCGATGGGCGCGAAGATGATGATGACGTTCCCGGGCATGTGCATGGACTTCGGCGGCGTCTCCGACTGGTTGTGACGATACGCCAGCGTGGTGATGTAGATGTCCGGCCAGTCATCGCGCACGGTGTCGGCGAGCTGTTTGATGTAGTCGTACAGCGGCGCGCCCGTGGCCTCCTCAGCCCTCACCAGGGCGGTGCACTGCGGGCAGTCGCAGAACGGGCCGCCGGTATCCTGGGCGGAGACCGACAGGTTGCCGACGCCGCCCACCTGCTCGATCTTGCGCACCACGGCGGCTGTCAGCGTTCGCCGCAGCTCCGGGTTGGTGAAGCACAACTGCCGCTGCTGCCGGCGGCCGTTGGTGTAGCCGAAGTACTCCGGGTGCTCGTCGAAGTGCTCCTCCGGCGGCACGTAGTGAAAGAGCGTATGCACCCCCGGCGAGATCTGCCTGTGCACCGAGCCGCCGTAGCCCTCCTGGCCCAGAAGCCCGCCCGTCGCGGGTCCCGTGACCCGGCTGCGCACCAGGAAGTCGCGCATCTGGTCGGGGAAGCCGTACTTGAGGAAGTAGATGTCGCGCGCCACGAAGGCGGGAGTCTCTCGCCGGTCCACGTCCGGCACGACCAGCCGCTCAACCTCCGGGACGTGCTCCTCCCCGTACCAGTTGAACCACCGGCAGCCCACCTCGCGCTCCAGGAACGAGTAGGCCGCATAGAGCGTCCCGCGCGGCGGCGCGCCGACCATGACGAGATCATCGCCGAGCGTCCGAACGAGGAAGGCGTCGCCCTCGAGGTCACCGATCGCTGCCTCGCCGACGACCTGCCGGGTCAGCGCACTATCTCCCACGAGGACTCGCCTGGCCGCCGGCGCCTCACTGTGTGAGACCACCGGGAGGTCCGCGCCCGTGGCCTCCGCCAGGTAATGCGCCAGCTCCTCCGCCGCATGCTGCTCCTCGGGCGAGGGCTCGTCCGGCAGGACGATGGTGTAGTCCGTGCGCCCCTCCTCGGCGATCACCAGCTCAGCCGCGTCCGGCGCGGCGGCCACCATGGCCGCCGCGCAGCAGATCATCGTGACCATCGGCGTCTGCATTGCTCGATGCCTCCTCGTCTGTGAATCGCTCACCATGCCACGGCCGCGAACTCCCCCGGCGCCAGCTCCAGCGTGGCTGCGCCGTTCGCCCTCTGTGGCTCCGGTCCGAAGAGGGCCCGCGCCCCCTCGATCCCCTCGGCCGAGATTCTCACCGCGTGTGGCTGCTCGCGATCGTAGTTGATCAGCCCGATCAGTCGGCCCTGCGCGCCGCGCCACTGCCAGGAGCGGACCGGCGTGCGCGAGTTCTCCGGCGAGACCTGGATCTCCTGGCCGTTGACGGTCACGGTCCGGGTCTCGCGCAGCTCCGGCTCGATGGTCGCGCCGGCGCCGCGCTCGGCGCCCAGGATGTAGGGCTCCAGGACCTGGATCTGCTCCATGCTCCGGCGCAGCGCGTTCATGATCTCCCCGTCCAGGGACTCGATGCCCACCCACAGGATGGCACCGCGGCCGCCCGACAGCGCCGTGGCCAGCATGTTTGTGTGCTGGTCCCAGGCGGTCGGGAAGACGCCCTTCACCGCCAGGTCGGAGCCGAGCATGAAGGGTATCACCGGAGCGCTGGTCGCCTCACAGGTCTCGCGCACGATCCACTCGTACTGTACAGGGTCGAGATAGAGCATGGGCGCGTGCAGGCCCACGTCAGGCTCGAAGCGGGCGATGTCCATGCCGCGATTGGCGGTCCACTCGGTGCGCCCGGGGCCGCAGATGCCAACCAGGATGTCCGGGTCGATCTCGTGGATGACCGCGCAGTGGTTCTCGATGATGCGCTCGTTCTGCCAGGCGCGGAAGCGCCCCCAGGCGTGGTCGGGCAGCCCCTGAATCTCCTGCGGCGTCATCCCCAGCACCTCGGCGACCTCCAACCCCGCGAACTCGGCGAACGCCCGCCGGCAGCGCTCGCAGAAGCAGACGTTGAAGACCGGCGGCTCGTAGTTGATGATGATCCAGTCACGGTCGAGCGCCAGCGGCTTGGCGTAGAACTCCCGCAGCCAGGGCGCGTAGGGCTCGAGCATCTCCACCTGCACCTGCGGGCAGACGTCGCCGCGCCTGCGCGCATCCTCGCGGTCGAAGACGATCTCCTGCCCCTCCTCCGTCGGCCCGCCATAGCCGTACCACGCCCACGACCAGGTGAACCAGCCCCTCTCGCCCAGCTCTTCGTCGATGGGCAGCAGCTCCGGCTGGTAGTAGCTCAACGCCAGCCCTCCCCGGATGCCGGCGTAGTGGAGGTAGTCCAGCACCTCCTGGCGCCCCTCGGCGGTAGGCAGCCGCAGGGCGCTGGAGTGCTGGGCGTAAAGGTCGAAGCCCTCGATGGGCCCGAGGTTCGGCCCCAGGTTCTCGACGGCCCGCGCCGACATGGAGTGCTCGGGGCCCGGCTCTCCGGCGTTCTCGATGCGCCAGCGCCAGGTGAACTCGTCCGGGCAGCCCGGCCCGGGCCGGGCGTAGATGAAGTGATAGCGACTCCAGCGCGGGCCCTCGGGCGACAGCCCCCGCACGAGCGTGTCCTGCGGGATGGGCAGCCGCCAGCGCAGGAAAGTCCCGCCGTCGCGCTCCACCGCCTCGGGCTCGAGATCGACCGGCTCCGGCGGCGGCTGCCGGCCGCAGACCACCGGGCCCCGTAGCGTTACCTCCTCCGGCGCCTCGACGATCAGGTGCGGGTCAGCGACCTCGTCGGACCGGCCGTAGAAGAAGACCGCCATGGGGTTGAGCCTGCCGCGAAGCAGGCACACGGTGCGGTCCACGCGGCGCTGTGCGGGGTAGACAATGAGCTGCAGCGGCCACCCGTCGTCCTGGGGCAGGTGCAGGAGCGCCGACGGCTCCGCCTGGGCCTCCTCTCGCGGGATCCGCTCGATGACGATGTCATCGAACCAGGCGTGGCCGGTGCACTCCCACAGCTTGCACTGCAGCCTCGCCCACGTGGTGTCCGGGCGGGTGACGAAGGTCAGCTCCCGATCGTGCCAGTCCTGGCTGTCCCGCATGAAGGGCGTCATGTGCCAGTGATCCGGCGCCTCAACGCCATCCTCGTAGAGGATGACGTAGGCGCCCTTCGCGCCCTCGGAGATGTCTCCGAGCATCACGCGCAGCCGCAGCCGATACGCCGTGTCCGGCTGCAGCTCGATGCGCTTGGTGCAGATCCAGCTTGCGCGTGCGGAGGCATCCTCCGGAATGTCGCAGCGGATAGAGCTGCCGCCGGCCGGCTCGGAGTGATCCCAGGCCCCCGAGCACTCCCCGCGGACCTGGGCGAACCGCCAGCCGGACGGCGCCTCGCCTTCGCTCTCGAAGTCAGCGCGGAACACCGGCTGGGCGCCACAGCTCGCGGCGGCGACCAGGACGACCATCAACGCAGGCCACAGGCGGCTCATCGTGCATTCCTCCCGATGCGGTCTGTCGGGTCATTCCTCGCCCGGCGCCCGGGGGCCTGCGATGAAGGAGGGCGCCCGGTCACCGGGCAATAGTAGGCCGATCGTTTCGAGGCAGATATGACTGCAGGAGTGATCGGCATGGCCCAGGCCTCACGCGCGCTGTTTCTCGGCTTCGACGCCCTGGTGCCCAACATGGTGGAGCGGTTCCGCGCGGAGGGCGTCCTGCCCAACTTCGACCGGCTGCTCGAGCGCGGCGTCTTCACGCGCATCCGCCCCGTCATCCCGGCGCAGACGCCCACGAACTGGACGACGCTGGCGACCGGCGCCACGCCCGGAACCCACGCCATCATCCAGTGGGGGTCGCGCATCCCCGGCGAGGCGCACGCCGTCTCGCACACCGACGAGGGCTTCAACGCCGGCTTCTGCCAGGCGGAGTACCTGTGGGAGACGGCGGCACGCAACGACGTCCGAAGCGTGGTCTTCAACTACGCCGGCTATCCGCCCACGCGGCCGGAGGCAGTGACTCACATCGAGTGGCTCTTCAAGCCGGCCCGGTCCTACTTCGACATCGCTCCGCCCACCAACTACCACAACTGCCCGGAGCTGAACACCACCGACCCCATCGAGCTGGCGCCCGCACAGAGCTGGGAGAACCCGCCGGACTCGGGCGTGCAGCCCCTGGCCGCCGTGCTGGAGGTCCACACCGCCACCGAGGGGCTTGGGCCGACCTACCACGCTCTGCTCTTCGGCGACGAGGAATACGACACGCTGCTGATCTCCCCCGACCGCGACGCCGGCTGCCCGGTGGCGACGCTGCGTGTCGGGCAGTGGGGCGAGTGGGTCCACGCGCAGTTCAGCACCGACGAGATGGGCGAGGTGGAGGGGGCCTTCCGCTTCAAGCTCCTGGAGCTGGCCCCCGACGGCTCCCGCGTGCAGATCTACCGCAGCGACGTTTTCCCCACCGACGGGCGCTTCTGCTCCGACCCCGACCTCGGTCGCCGGGTAGTCGAGGAGCTTGGGCCCTACGTCCACGCGGGGATGAGCTGCGACCTGCACCGGAAGGGCTGGCTGGACTTCGAGACCGTCGATCAGCTCATGGCCGATGAGGCCGAGTGGTGGCCGCGGGCCGTGCAGACCGCCATGCAGGAGACCGACGCCGGTCTGCTCTACCTGCACTGGCATATCCTGGACGCCATGGGCCACCAGTTCGTGCAGCGCGTCGATCCCACCGGGACGGGCTACGATCCCGAGCGCGCCGACGAGGGCTGGCAGATCATCCGGGGCTACTACCGCGCCGCCGACCGACTCCTGGGCCGCTTCCTGGACCTCTTTGACGATGGGGAGACCGTCTTCTGCGTCGCCTCCGACCACGGCATGCCGGCGAACATGAAGGCCGTGTCGCTGGTCAACCTCTTCCTCGAAGAGGGCTGGCTGCAGACCACCGAGGACGGCCAGGGCATCGACTGGAGGCGCAGCAAGGTGTGCTTCAGACAGAACCACCTGTGGATCAACCTCCAGGGGCGCGATGAAGGCGGGATCGTCCCGCCGGAGGAGTACGATGACCTGCGGCGGCGCGTCATCGCCAAGATGCGCGCGGTCACAGACCCGGAGACCGGCGAGCACGTGCTGCCCATCGTCCTGCCGCGCGAGGATGCCCCAATGGTCGGCCTGTGGGGCGAGTACATCGGGGACGTCTGCTTCGTCTACGCCGGCGGATACACATGGTCGGGGCCCGAGGTGCTGCGCATGGACGAAAAGCGCGTGGTGTTCCCCCGCGGTGGCGGCAACCACGGGCCAATGATCCCCACCTACGAGACCGAGACCACGTCCGTCATGGGCGCCATGGTCCTGGGCGGGGCGGGCATCCGCCCGCAGGAGCCGGCTCCCCGCGACGAGCAGTTCCGCATCTGCACCACCGACGTCGCGCCGACGCTCGCTCACCTGCTGGGCCTGGACGTCCCGGCCCAGAACGAGGGCCGGGTGCTGCACGAGTTCCTGGAGGGGGAGCACGCTGTGCGCCCCGAGCGGAGCATCACGCCCACCGCCCGGCGGATCGCCCAGCGGCCCACCGTCAAGCCCAAGGGCATCCAGCTTCAGGGCGACGTCACGGACGAGGACTGATGGCGATGCCGACGCTGCACATCCTGGGGGCGGGAACGCCCTCACCGATGCCCGAGCGCTGGGGCACGGCCTTCGCGCTGGAGGTTGGTGAGGACGTGGTCATGATCGACTGCGGGCCGGCCGCCACGCTCAAGCTGGTGCGGGCCGGGTTCCGGCCGACCGACGTCGAGTGGCTCTTTTTCACCCACCACCACTCGGACCACACCGTGGATCTCCCCGCACTGCTGCTGACTCGCTGGGATCACTGCACGGGAGGCGAGCCGCCGCTGCGGATCGTGGGCCCGCCGCCCACCATGGAGATGGCGGAGAAGCTCTTCGGCCCTGAGGGCGCCTTCGCCGATGACATCCGCGCCCGCAGCGAGCATCCCGCCAGCCACCGCTGCCATACCGACCGCGGGGGATCGCTGCCCCGGCCGGAGCCGGAGCCTGAGGCATATCAGGCCGGGCCGGGCCTCACCGTCGAGGCCGTGGAGTGGACGGCCACCTGCGCGGAGGTCGAGCACGTGGATCCCTGGCTGACCTCCCTGGCCTGGCGCTTCGACTGGGAGAGAGGGAGCGTGTGCTTCACCGGCGACACGTCCTCCCACGCACCGGTCGTGGAGCTTGCCGCGGACGTCGGTACGCTGGTGGCGAACGTGCCGCTGCGCCAGGAGCGCCTGCACCCGGACCTGGCGACGTGCATCTACGGGACCCTCGACGCCGCCCAGGTGGCTCGCGACGCCGGCGTGGACCGTCTCGTGCTCGTGCACCTCACGCAGTCGCTAGTCAATGAGCGCGACGAGGCTCTTGCCGAGATGGCACAGGTCTACGACGGAGAGGTCATCCTCGGCGAGGAGCTGATGCCCATAGACCTGTGAGTTGCGTCTAGGTCGGCGGCGCCAACCTGGCTCCAAATGTTGGACATTGACGCACGAATTTAACGCGCGAATCGCGAAGGAATTATTGTCCGAGGGGGCAATATCTGGCAATATAGCACTGTCCTGAGGCGCCTGTCCGTTTCAGAGGCCCCCAGGTCAGACAGCGGCGCAATACAAAGGCCCGCAGCGCGCGGCAACGCGCTACGGGCCGGGGACGTGGCAATCGCCACGCCGCCTGTAGCGATTGTATCACGTCCCCCCCTGCGCCAGCAAGCAGGAGGGACGATTATGTTTACCGACAGGCGTGGCTTCACCCTCATCGAACTGCTGGTCGTGATCGCGATCATCGCGATCCTGGCAGCCATCCTGTTCCC
>JAYENL010000095.1:0-30600 GCA_034722055.1 Armatimonadota bacterium | reverse complement strand
TATCACGTCCCCCCCTGCGCCAGCAAGCAGGAGGGACGATTATGTTTACCGACAGGCGTGGCTTCACCCTCATCGAACTGCTGGTCGTGATCGCGATCATCGCGATCCTGGCAGCCATCCTGTTCCCGGTATTCGCAAGGGCGCGCGAGAAGGCACGGCAGACAGCCTGTCTCAGCAACGTCAAGCAGATCATGCTGGGCGCATCGATGTACGCCTCCGACTACGACGAGGTCTACATCAACCGCTACTACGATGTCGAGCTGAACGGTAGCTGGGTCGATCGCATCGAGTGGTACGAGGCGATCGTCCCCTACATCAAGAACCAGCAGCTCTTCACCTGCCCCTCGTCGCCCCACAACAGCTGGCTGAGCTACGCGATGAACTGCGAGCGCAACATCAGCGCTCAGTCCTACCACGGCAGCGGCGACGTGCTGAAGCTGGCGAAGCTTCCTGCACCGGCAGAGACGATCGCCTTCGCCGAGAGGCCGTCATACTCTGGACATCGCGTCTGCCCTCCCTATCACGAGGGGACATACTGCAATCCGATCACGAACGAGGGAGTAGACAAAGTGCATAACGGCGGTGCCAACTACGGGTTCTTCGACGGACACGCGAAGTGGCTCCAGGTTGATCAGACGCTGGATCCGGACATGTGGACCCCGGATCCCGACGATTGAGCCGGCGACCCCTGTGCCTTCGGCGGTGTAAGCTCAGAAGGCGCCCGCCGCCTGCCCTGCACGTTCAGCGTCGCCAGCGGTCAGGAACCGCCGCGGCATTCGGGTCGTTTAAGGAATCGGGAATAAATTGATGTGGCGGGACGTACAGCGGACTGATGTAAGGATCAATCGGTGCAACGAAAGGCCCGCAGCGCGCGGCAACGCGCTACGGGCCCGGGGGACGTGGCAATCGCCACGCCGCCTGTAGCGATTGTATCACGTCCCCCCCTGCGCCAGCAAGCAGGAGGGACGATTATGTTTACCGACAGGCGTGGCTTCACCCTCATCGAACTGCTGGTCGTGATCGCGATCATCGCGATCCTGGCAGCCATCCTGTTCCCCGTCTTCGCCAGAGCCCGCGAGAAGGCCATGCAGACGAGCTGCTCGTCGAATCTCAAGCAGATCGCTCTCGCCATGAGAATGTACATGCAGGACTACGACGAGCGCATGCCCATCGCGACGCACGGGTCCATCATCGGCCCGCGGGCACACAGCAACGAGGCCGGCTGCTGCAAGAGCGCCTGGAGTCAGAACAAGGACAGCTCTCCTCCCCCGTCCGCACCCCAGGGCGTGCGCAACGGCTACGTGCACTGGCGCCTGCAGCCATATGTGAAGAACTGGGAGCTCTGGCGCTGCCCCGCCATGCGCCCGGTTGACCCCCAGAACGGCGACCAGACCTCCTACCTGTGTAGCCTCGTGATCACCAACCACGTCTCGAGTAACTGGAAGCCGATCGACGGTGCCACGGAAGCGGACCTGAACGTGTCGCCGACCAACTTCCCCATCTGGCAGGATGCGATCACCTGGGGTGGGGAGGGCGTGGGCGCAAACCTCTATCGGGTGTTCCCACAGTGCACCGTCTTCAGGTCGCCACACGGAGAGGGCGCGAACGCACCGATGAACGCAGCGTTCCTCGACGGCCATGTCAAGAGCCTGACCATAACGACATGGTGGAACACGCTGCACGATGCCGAGCCGTGGATGTGAAGGAAGCCGGCAGGTCTGCCCAGCCCATGATGACGCGGCTCAAGTGCCGTCAGGCCACAGCTCTTCCGTCAGTGCGTGGCAACGGTACCAGATCGTCAGGTCGAAGGAGGAGATAGTATGTGCACGCGCAGAGGCTTCACACTCATTGAGCTGCTGGTCGTGATCGCGATTATCGCGATCCTGGCAGCGATCCTCTTCCCGGTATTCGCACGGGCGCGCGAGAAGGCACGGCAGGCGAGCTGCCTCTCTAACCTCAAGCAGATCGGCATGGCGTCGATGATGTACATCTCGGACTACGATCAGGTGTGGATGCCGTCAACCCACCTGCCCGACGGGACTGTCGTTCGCGCCGACCACTATGGCTGGGAGCCCTGGCTCGCGGCGCTGGCACCGCAGGCTCTGCTCGATCCATATATCAAGAACAAGCAGGTCTGGGTCTGCCCGTCCCGCACGGGGCGCAAGCCCTGGCACAAGGATGGGCACCCGATGTGGGCGTCGGCGGCGTACCCGGATGAGTTCGACGGCCTCACGCTCGGATACGGCCCCAGCCATCGCGAGGTCGGCGGCTATCCGATCGCGGAGATGCTCGCGCCCGCGGAGACGCCCGCGTGGGCCGATAGCGTCTACCCGAACTTCCTCGGACCGTCTCGCTGCTTCGCATTCCCGCGGATGGGCTATCCCAATAACTGCAACTGGGAGACCTACCTGGAGGACAACCCCAACGTGGACGCGACCGCGCACAACGGTGGAAGCAACATCGCATTCTTCGACGGGCACGCGAAGTGGGAGAAGGCCGAGAGCATCATCGCGAAATACTGAGCCTGAGGGCAGGCCTGCGCCGCGGCGCGGAACAGGAACGCGAGAGCGCCGGCCTCGTGGATGTCCTTTCAGCGCCGGTCACGACCATGCGCCGTACGCGCAGGGCGCACGCACAGCAGCCGCATCAAGAAAGCCAACGGGCCACAGCCGGCCCCTCCCCATCGCCTCCTGAGTGCCGCGTGTCCAGCGCGGTCGCGGGTCACAGGCAGGACATAGCCCACTGGTAGGCCGACCACAGGGGCAGGCCGGCGGCAGCCTACCCTCGCCGACGAGACCCTGCGCCTCCGCGCCTGCTCTATGTGAGCCCGCACGGGCACTGCCGCTCCCAAATGTTGCAGATTGCCGCAGCAATTTAACGTGCACCTCGCGAAGGAACTGCTGCGCCAGGCAACAATATGAAGGGCAGTACTGCTCTCCTGAGATGCCTTCGGTCTGAGAGCACCTCAGGTCAGAACGCGGCGCAATACAAAGGCCCGCAGCGCGCGGCAACGCGCTGCGAGCCCGGGGGGACGTGGCAATCGCCACGCCGCCGCAGCGATTGTATCACGTCCCCCCCCTGCGCCAAACAAGCAGGAGGGACGATTATGTTCACCCACAGGCGTGGCTTCACCCTCATCGAACTGCTGGTCGTGATCGCGATCATCGCGATCCTGGCAGCGATCCTGTTTCCCGTCTTCGCAAGGGCGCGCGAGAAGGCACGGCAATCGAGCTGTCTCTCCAACGTCAAGCAGATCAATATGGGAGTGCTGATGTACGTCCAGGACTATGACGAGCACTTCCCCCTGGGATTTGTGAACCGGACGAACTTCTACGACCGCTATACCTGGTCGGGAGCGGTCTACCCCTATGTGAAGAATGTGCAGGTCTATGACTGCCCCAGTCAGGGGCCCGCATCAGTCAAGCACGATCTATACGGGATCTACTACAAGGGCTCGCGCAGCTACGGCATGAACGCGTACCTCTGCCTCCATGGCTCCACCCCGCCCTCACTGGCACAGGTGAAGCAGCCCGCCTCGTGTGTGACGGTCGCGGACATCACGCCGAACATCGCGTGGCTGACCTGGCAGATCTTCCCGCCATCGAGTGGCATGCGCGGCGACGCCCCGGATGGCAGCGACCATGACACCTGGGATCACAACATCCCGTACGAGTACACCTTCAACTTCTGCGTGCGCCACAACCAGCAGGGGAACGTCGGCTTCGTCGATGGCCATGCGAAGGCGATGGGTTACCAGGTGCTCTACGACAACGGCAATGATACGTACTTCGATCCATCACCGTGAGGGCCTGACCTGCGGCCGGAGGTAGCCTGCCGGACGGGCCGCTGCCGGTCGGCGTGCATCGTCTCGGCCGCCGCAGGGCCGAGGGCGGTCGCCCTCCGGCGGCCCCTCCACGCCGACACCGAAAGTCGACCCAGGCGCGAGCCATGCGCGGCATGGGTCGCGCTGTCGTCAGCGGCACCTGTGTCTACTGCTCCGGGATCTCGCCCAGCGCCTCCAGCACGCGCATCGTGGCCTGCGCCACCAGCCAGCGATTGACCAGGTAGTCGGCGTGCCGCCAGCCATTAGGCAGCTTCAGCGTCCCCCCGATGGTCTTCGTGCCGTCCCGCAGGGCGCCGGCCCCTGTCCAGCGCGCGGTCCCGCGGACCCGGGGATCGTAGTCGATGCTCGCGACGATGCCATCCAGCTCCCTCCGGGCCTCGCGGGCGGCGGCGCGGGCCTCGCCGCCGGCGGCCTCAGCGCGCCGGATGGCCTGGCGCAGCGTGTGCACGTAGCGATAGTCATCCACGCCCTCGCGCGCGCCGATCCAGCCCGTGGACGGTCCGCCCTGCTCCTCGCCCATCGGCGGATAGACGTGCATCCATGTGCCGGTGCCGTGGTCGAGGTCGTCGTAGGGACTGCCGCGCCAGGACATGTAGGCCCAGTTGTAGCAGCCGCTGATGCCGGCGGCGGTCTGGAACCAGCCGGCCACGTAGCGATCCACCTCCGGCCGGTAGCTCTCCACGTCACAATTGTAGATCGTCACGATCTTGCTCGCGTCCCGCGCCTCCTGCACGACCTCCCGCTCCGCGATCCCGCCGTTGTAGTTCCACACGTCCGCCCACGGCCCGGCCTCGGTGTGGAAGTACTCATCGCCCGGGCCGTCCTGCTCGGTGCGCATGCCCGGAATCTCCTTGAGCAGCCTCAGGCAGCGCACGTTGCGGAGCTGCTTCTCGCGGCTCTGCCAGCCGGGCTCATCGACGGGCTGGACGATGACCTCGGGCCACCCGCGCCGCCGATGCTCGGCCTGCATGGCGCGCCAGAAGGCCTGGTAGTGCCGGGCCCACTCCTCGCTGTCCACGGCGAAGTCACCGGCCTTCCCGGCCGCGGCCTGGCCGCTGTCGCCAAGCAGGATCACCGGCATCGGGAAGCCCAGCTCCACGTACATGTCCATGAAGGCCGCGTAGCGCGTTCCCTCGGGCTCGATCTCGCAGCTTCCGTCCTCGCGCCACGTCACGCTGTCGGTGGAAAGGCCGAAGGTGAGCCCCACCGAGCTCATGCCGTGCGCGCGCTGGTCGGCAAGGTCCCGGCGCATCTGCGCCAGCGCCTGCTCCTCGCCCTCCACCAGCTTCGGCCCGGTGTAGTACTCGCCCCAGAACATGTCCGCCGGCTCCGCGAGCCGGTAGGGCAGCACGCGCACGCGCATGGGCACCCGCACCGGCTCGGCGCCATCGCGGGAGATAATCACCGTCCCCCGGTGGATGCCCGGCGGGGCGTTCTCGTCGATGTGCAGGTCGATCACGAAGCGCCTGGACTCGCCGGCCGCGACGTCCACCGCCTTGCGCCGCTCGCACAGGACCGGCATGTCGCGGATGTACTCGTCGGAGTGATACGTCACGCGCTTGTTGAGGCAGCGGACAGGCAGCACCTCGCCCGCGGCGGGCACGCCCTCGAAGCGCACCTCCAGCCCGGTCAGGTCCTCCAGCGCGAAGATCGCCAGCGTCGCCGGCTCGTACTCGTCGGGCGTGGCGAAGACGTCAACCGTCTCGATGCGCTCGCGTGGCCGCGGCGGGCTGTTCGCGAAGACCACGTCCGTCAGCGGCCGGCGGAAGAGGATGAAGCCGCGCTCCCCCTCCAGGTCGGTGGGCGTCGGCGGCTCGGCGTCATCCACATAGACCAGCGGCCGGAATCGGTCCTCGACCGTGGCCCAGCGGACGTTGTCGAAGAACAGGACGTGATCGGCGCGGGGCATGCGGAAGTAGGGGTAGATGCGCGTGAGGGGGCCGAGGCCCGAGACCCACAGCTCGACGGTCGATGCCCCCGGCTCCACGCTGGTGCCCCCGAACTGCGTGCTCTCGTCGGCCAGGTCCAGCCGCCAGGAGAGATGCACCGGCTCCTCCGCGGGGTTGAAGACGTCGAACATCAGGACCTGCTTGTCGGTGGTGTCCACCTGCGGGAAGAAGCTGATCCCCGGCCAGGTGTCCTCCTCCGCGCCCGGGAACAGCACCCGCAGCGCCCATTCGCCGTCCGTGGCGTGCTCGCGCACCCGCTCGGCAGTCACGTTGCCCGGCTGGAACCGCTCCGTCCAGTCATCGCTCTCGAACGAGGTCACCTGCTGTGCCGCGGCCTGGGCCGCAATCAGCATCACAGCCAGCGCCAGGGCGCACAGTCCGCGAGCCACCGGCATCACTCCTCGGGGATGGTCAGTCGCCAGACGTCATTGACCACCGGCCAGGTGTTCCCGGCGACGACCCACAGGCTGTCCTGGAACACGTAGGGCGAGACCTCGTGGCGGCCCTTGTAGCCCTCGGGCGTGGGCAGCTCGTGCCAGGTCACGCCGTCCGCGCTGTACCAGATGTCGCCGAAGTTCGCCTCGTTGCGGTTGTCATACCCGCCGATGATGAACATATGGTCGCGGTAGACCTCGCCGCACACCCACATCCGCGGCGTCCACGGCGCGTGCTCCAGCACCCGCTCCCACGTCACCCCGTCCGCTGAGCGCCACACGTCGTTGTGGGTTGTGATGTTCTCGTAGCCGCTCTCGGGCGGGTCGCTGCGCACCGGCACTCTGCCCGCGATCAGCCACAGCTTGCCGTCGAAGGACAGGATCGTGGAGCCCGAGCGCCCGCCGTAGGGGAGATCCTGGGCCACGCGCGTCCAGTTGACGCCGTCGGTGGTGGTCCAGATGTCCGAGCCGCCGAGCTGCCAGATCTTGCCCTCGTGCACCAGCACCTCCCCGTAGCCGCGCACGCCGAAGGGCGTCTCCTCCAGCACCTGCTGCCAGCTCTCGCCATCGGTGGAGGTCCAGACGCTGCCCTTGATCGCCCACATCTTCCCGTCGTAGACCACCATCTCCGAGTAGGGATCATAGGGGGTGTGCTCCAGCACGCAGCGCCAGTCCCTGCCATCCTCGGAGACCCACAGGTCGGGGTAGAGCGCGTTCCCGTGGTAGTAGCCGTTGCTGAGCCACATCCTCCCGTCGTAGACCAGCGGCTCGGCGGTGTCGCGGGGGCCAAACTGCGCGTGCTCGGTCACGAGCTCCCACGTGCCCTCCGGCAGCTCCCCCTGCCCGCCCGCCTGCGTCGCAAGCAGCAGGCACAACACACAGCACGCCGACGCTCCCAGCTCGTGCATGGCAGCACCTCCGTCAGTCGTCTCGCGGGTCTATGACACCACGACCGCGCCGTGGATGTGCACGCCCGGCACCGCGGCGCTCAGCACTCCATCGGCCCATGACCACTGCAGCGCCTCGCCGTCGGGCTCCCACGTGACAGCCGATGGCTCGTCCTCGACGGCCAGCTCCACGCCGATGGGCCCCACCTCCGGCACGTGCTCCACCGCCAGGTGGCTGTCGGCGCGCTGCGCGTTGCTGAGGTTGAGCATGTGCAGCGCGAGCCGGCCGTCGGCCGTGCGCCGCAGCGCCATCTCCACGCTCGGCGGCCCGACGATGGACACGTCGGGCGTCGGGAACAGCCGCTCGGCCAGCTCGCCGATGAGGTGCCGCAGCGCCGGATGATGCGAGCGCCGGTACTCCGCGCCCACCTGACCCCATGCAGCGCCGATCATCCCGTCGCCAAGCTCCGCTACCGTGGCGGCCGGCACGCCGTGCCGCGGCTCGAAGGTCGGGAAGCGCAGCGCCACCCCGTCGGCCTCCACGTGCGTCACCGCCTGCCACAGCCCCTGCGAGGCGCCCATCCCCATCGGCGAGGTCAGGTACGCGGTCTCCTCCTTCGGCGCGCCATCGAGCCGCACGCTCAGCTCCGTGGCGAACATGCCGGCCACGTGGGGGCCGATGAGCAGCAGGCTCCCGCCGGAGCGCACGTACTGCACCAAGGCGTCGCGGACCTGAGCCGCCAGCGTCTGCGCATCAGGAACCACCACCAGCGGGAACTCCTCCAGCCGTGCCATCAAGCCCCACTCCGCCAGCACGTCCACGGAGTAGTGCAGCTCCAGCAGCGCGTGCAGGGCGCCCTCCACGTGCTCGCGGACGCCGCCGGTCTGGAACACGCGGTCGGAGCGCCGCATCATGTCGTCGGTGGGCAGCAGCAGCGCCACCTGCGGGACGGAGGTGCTGCCCTGGGTGATAAGCTGGCGCGCCCGGCAGAACCCGGCGACCTCCGCGGCGGTGTCGATGAACTGGCTGGGCACGCGACCTGCGCGGGTGGGCTGGTAGTAGTACTGGAAGGCCCCGCCCTGACTGAGGACCACGCCGGCCTCCTGCATCAGTTGCACCGGCGGCTTGTGCAGCCGCCCGGCCGAGTGGCGGTTGAAGCCCCATGCCATCAGGTCCCAGGGCTTGCCGGTGCTGGCGAAGTAGCGCGCCTCCAGCCGCGCCCGGTCGCACGAGCCGGTCGGCGAGAAGTCGCCGGAGAGGTAGTCCAGATCCACCTCCGGCTCCACGGGAGCATAGGTGGAGTACATCCAGTTGCTGGTGATGTCCAGGTCAGGCTTGACCTCGTGCAGCGCATCCACCCAGTGCCGCAGGTAGCGCAGGAACTGCTCGCGGTGGAAGTCCTTCCACTGATGCCAGCCCTCGTCATCGGGACCGGCCGGCGGCTCCAGGCCGGTCTCCTCACGCCATTGCTCCACGGCGCGCGGGCAGTAGTCCAGCACCGCTGCCCAGCAGTCACCGTCCACCCACAGGCCGTCGATGTCGTACTTCTCCACGACCTCCCGGAGCTGGGGGATCATCAGCTCATCGACATAGTCGCCGAAGGTGCTGGTGGCGCGCTCGTCGGGCTCGCGGTCGGCGGTCCGCGCGGCCCACTCCGGGTGCTCCTCGATGGCCTTCTGGTCCATCACCCCCGAGTAGTGCACCAGCAGCGCCACGCCCATCTCGCGCGTGACCTCCCGCAGCACCGCCAGCGCATCCCCCTCGATGCCCGGGGCCGACCAGCCCACCTCCGTGGGGTAGCTGGCATATCCCGGGTGGCCCTTGCAGTCCCACTGCACCCAGTCGGGACGCACGCGCTGCATCAGCTCGCGGATGTTCTGCTCCGTGGTCTCCGCGCCGAGCGCCTCGTCGCTCTCGTTCGCGTGCAGGTCGAAGTGCAGCCCGAAGAACGCGTCCCTGCGTCGCAGCGGTCGCTCCGCCATCAGCTCATATCTCCTTGCGCTTCGTCAGTCGATCTCGTCGCCCCAGATCTGCACCTCGGCGATGGTCAGATATGCCCGGCCCTCCATCAGGTGCAGCCGCAGGCGCAGCTTCTGCGCCCGGACGCCCAGGTCCTCGAAGCTGTTCCAGCCATCGACCGGCTCCATGACGGCGATCGGCTCCTCTCCCTCGGCCGGCAGCAGCTCGATCCTGGCCGTCCCGTGGGCCCGCCGCGAGGGGTCGCTGTTCACCTTCAGGCTCACGCGGTCGATGCGGTAGGTGTCCTGGAGGTCGAACAGGACCTCGCCCCTCTCGCGATCCTCCCAGTATGCGTAGCTGCACGGCGTCCGGTGGTAGTCGTAGCTGTCATCGCCATCGGTAAGCGCGCCCTCGGTGAAAGGAATGGGCCCCTCCATCTCCACGTCGCCGGTCATGGGCGCGTCGGGGAGGTAGCTGCCGCCGGTTCGGATGACGATGGCCTCGCTCGGCTCCCGGCCCTCGTGGCCGACGCCGTTCTCGGTCAGGAGCTTGCCGGTCTCGCCCAGGTCCTCCAGCTCCAGGCCGTCGAACCAGCAGTCTCCCGTGCCCTGGCGGTTGATGAGGCTGATGGTCAGCACCTGCCGGCCCATGGTCATGAACTCCGCCGAGCGCTGCACCCAGCCCTCGCGCGTCTCCCCGGTGTCGGTCAGCATGCCGCTGCCGCCGGAGTCGTCCTCGAAGCTGCGCAGCGAGTAGTAGATCTGCGGGTTCATGCTGCCCTCGGAGCGCACCCAGCCGGTGAGTCGCCACCGCCTCGGCCCGGTGAGCGCGGTCCTGCCAGTCACCGTGATTCTCCGCAGGCGGTTGTCGGAGTGGATGCGCAGTGAGTGCTGCCCCTCGATGGTCACCTCATCATCCCAGTAGTAGCCGACGTGGACGATGGGGTCCTCGTAGAAGTCCCGGCCGGGGACCTTCTTGACGCTCCAGTGGGCGAACTGCGGCATCTCAAAGCCGCCATTGGTCAGCTCGCGAGGGTGCTGCGACCACGAGAAGTCCCTCGCGCGCTCGAAAGCTTCCCGCTCCTGCTCCGGGCCGTAGCCGGCGGCCTTCGCCTCCCGCAGGAAGGCGGTGATGAAGGAGGTCGCCGAAGCGTCCGAGCCGCCCCGCTGGTTCAGCAGGCAGTAGGCCAGCACGTCCATGCCCCGCCGCAGGTACTGCTCGTCGCCGGTGATGCGGTAGGCGTACCCCAGCGCCGGGAACAGCACCGAGCCGCGGCCCAGGGTGTACTGACCGATCACCTGCGCCCCCTTGTCCTCGCTGATCTGCGCGTCCTGGGGGTAGACCCACGCGGCCTTGCCCTTCGTCTCCACGTCCAGCGAGAGGTCAAGCTCCCGCAGGAAGATCTCCCGCAGCTCATCGCCGCCCACGTTCTGATGCAGCTTCGCCATCGCCAGGCAGCCGTACCAGGTGAAGGCGCTGCCCGCGGCGTAGCGATTCTCGTACCAGGAGCCCTTCTCAGCGCCGCACACCCCCGTCTCCGGCTCCTGCCGCTCGCCCAGCAGCCGGATGTGATCCATGGCCGCGTCCAGGTAGCGCCGGTCGCCGGTGACCTGGGAGATGTCCACCAGGTTGTCGATGGCCCGCGTCCAGTCGCGGCCGGTGGTGAAGCCGGGGTCCTTGCTCAGCAGCCGCTCGCCCACCTCGCCCAGCACCGCCAGCGAGCGCGTGTTGCCGGTCAGCAGATACAGGTCGCGGATGCCCTGGATCCAGGAGTGCGACCAGCTCTCCCCGGAGGACGTGTGGTTGTTGCAGTGCGTGTGGCAGTAGCCGAAGCGATGGTCAATGTCCACGTCGCGGTAGTGCTCTGCCGCCAGCCGCGCGTTGTCGAAGTGCTCGCGCGAGAGGGTGCGGAAGAAGTGCAGCAGCAGCTCGTGGTCGGCCATGGTCTCCAGGTTGGACCAGCCGCCGTCGCCGGGCGCGTCGCCGAAGTTGAACCAGCCATAGAGGTCGCCGCTCTCCTTGCGCTCCCACGAGAAGCGCCCCAGCGTCTCCAGGCTCCCCAGCGTGCTCTCGAAGATAGGGAAGGTCTCGGCATCCGGCGGCATGAGGAAGTTGAACACTCCGCTGTCGCAGTACCACTGAGCGGGCGCGGTAAGCAGCGGCAGGTCCTGGGTGCGGTACGGAGGCGGGGGGCCGTCGGCCTCGAGGTCGATCAGCACGTCGAAGGTCCGGGCCATCCCCTGGCTCATCACGAAGCCGCCGGCCTCGGGAGGCCAGGCCCATGCGGTCAGCGCCTCCTGAGTCACTGTGAAGCCGCTCGGCCGGTTCTCGGCGAAGTCGCGCACGGATACGCCGATCCCGGCATCGCCCGAGGGCACCGCGACCGATCCGGTCGGCTCCGCGCCGGCTGCAAGCCCGTAGACCGCGGGCTGCGCCCGCGCCGGGCCGATCCCCCACGCGACCTCCTCGGCCGCGCGCGTCGGCACGTAGCCGTCGCCGCTCATGAGCAACAGCGGGGCGGCACCCGTCCGCTTCAGTCGCAGGCCGAGGCCCTTCAGCGCCACGCGCTCGCCCTCGTTGATGAAGGTGGCGCTCACGAGTGCCTTCGACGAGCCGCGGAACACCGTCGTCCGCACCTCCACCTGCAACGGACCGACAGCACGTCGGCGCGCTGTGACCGCCATCAGCGGTCCCCCGCGCTCAACCGCCGCCCACTCGGCGTCCTCGGGACCGTACTCACTGCCATCGAGACCGACAACGACCGGCAGCGCGGAGGGCGGCTCCATCCCCCTCGGCTGCTGCTCGCCGGTGATCTCCGGACTGTACTCCAGCCGCAGCTCTCGCGGGGCGTCTGTCGGCACCGTCACCAGCAGCGCCAGGATGGAGCTATCGCCGTGCCAGCGCGAGAGGACGTCAAGCTGCGCCTCCACCGGCTCGCCGTCCGCCGTGGTCACCCGCACGTGCCGCCGGTCGTAGAGCTCGCCCTTCGGGAACGGAATGCCGCCAGAGGCGACCGGGGTCAGGTCGCCATCGCCCTCAGGCACGCGCAGCATCAGCGGCACCGAGCCCGCCCGCCCGGCGGCCCCGCCCTCGTACTGCTGGAGCGCGTCGAGGTCCAGCGCTGGATGCGCGACCGGCGTGGCATCCTCGACCCTCTCGTTCAGCGGCGGGCCGGCGCAGCGGATGGAGAACTCGTCAGCGTAGACCGCCGCCTCACCCGCCGGGGCCACTGCCAGCTCAAACGGTCCGCCGCTGTCCGGGCTGGTGCTCAGCTCGAAGCGCTGCCATTCGGGGGAGAGATCGACGGTGCGCTTTTCATCGACACGGCTGAGGCGGTTGAACCAGCTCAGACGGATGGTGGCCTGCGCCCCGTCGATGTCCGAGCGGAGTGCCACCGAGCCGGTGATGGGGCTGCCATATCCCTCGCCGGCGATGGTGAACTTCTCGCCGGCGACGGTTCCGCGCACGCAGACCTCTCCGCCGGCGGGATTCCCGCGGATCACCGTCCAGCCACGCGCGCTGCAGGGCCCGCCGGCTCGCGCCCATACAGGCCAGGCCGCGGTGCCGTCAGAAGCCCCTCCGAGATACTCCAGGTCGCCGTAGGGCACGGCCTGGTAGTCCTGGGCGCCCGCGACGGTCGCGGTCAGCAGCACTCCCACCAGCAGCACGCGGAGCATGATGGTATCCTCTCTCGGGTCAGTGCATCTCCCACCGCCGTAGCCCCTTCGCGCATGGCGGGCTGCAGTCCTGCAGGGAGGCGTCTTGGCGGTATGCCGAGATGAGGCAACCGATGGAAAAGGGGTCGAGCGAGGATGCCCGACCTGCCCGGGACTGTGCAAGGGGCATTAATGCATCAAACGCGGATCGAATTGCCACGAGTCCGTGGCCCACGTCTCGCCGTCAGGCAGCACGCACAGGATGTCGCCCGGCTCGCCACTGTGCTTGTCCGTCACGAGCCAGCCCAGAACATCCGGCGGGCCATCGACGCTGAGCACCTCGCGCAGCTCATCCGCCTCAGCGTCGAGCTGGTAGAACACGAAGCGACCATCGGCGCACCGGACGACCAGCTCCTGCTGACGTTCCCCGACCCAGTCGGCCGCCTCCAGCCGATCCTCCACCTCGGGCAGCTTCACGCTCGGCGCCAGGCCCTCGACCCCGAAGCCCTCGAAGTGATAGGCCGTGAGCAGCCGCCCGCCGTCGCGATCGACCTCCAGCGCCGCGATCTCACCCTCGCCCGTTCCGGTGAGATCGCAGAAGGTGGCGTCGCGGAAGGGGTGCGAGAATGAGGAGCCGCGCCATCGGGGATCAAGGTGGGGAGGCCCGTCATTATCTGCAACCACGCGGTAGATCCAGGGCCGACGGCGGACCACGTCATCGAAGCGCGCTTGAGTGTAAACGAAGACCAGCACGTTCGCGTCCTCCCCCGCGAATCGGCCCGCCTTCACCCGCCACGGGCTGGCTTCTCCCTCCAGCGCCGGCGCGCTGAGGCTCAGGACACGGTCCTGCGTCCATGCGAGGCGCAGCTCAGCACCTGTCACCCATGGAGGCGGCTCGGCGCTGGGTGTGTTCGGACTGTCCGCCGCCCGACCTCCCACGACGAGCGCTGCCAGCTTTCGTCCCCGGGGTCCGGAGCAGGCGGCCACGGAGCGCACTGTCGGCAGATCGCCGGCTTCGGACAGTGGCCGCGGCTCCACGTCGGCACCGGGGAGGTAGGTGATGCCACCGTCGTGATACACGAAGAAGCCCGGCGCCGGGTCCGGGTAAAGCGGCGCCGTGATTGCCCGCACCGCCCCACCGACCGTCTCGGGACGCGTGCACCCGTGCATGAGCACGCGCTGCTTGTGCTGTGGCGAAAGCCAGGCGGCGGCATCCTCTCCGACCGCCGGATCCAGTCCGGTTGACAGCGGCCACCGATCATGCGCCTCCGGATCCGGTGGCCGACAGCCCCCGAGGCCGGTGAGCACGGCAGCCAGCACAACGCACAGAAACGGCCGCGGGCTCCCTGCGCGGGAGCGTCCGCGGCCTGGTGATGATCGTCTTCTCCTGTCAGTCCTGGCCGACGTCCTCCTCATCGGAGCCGGCCTCGTCGGCTGCCATGTCCTCCGCGGACGACTCCTCGGTGGTGTCACCGTTGTCCCCCGTGGATGACGGGATGTCAGGCGCGGGGTCGAGCCCCACCCAGTACCGGAGCAGTGACGCGGTGTTCCGACAGTGGTCCAGGAATCGGCTGCCGGCGTCCATCAGCCAGCCATGCACCTGCTGGCCGATGCTCAGCGGCCCGGTCGGCTGCGGCTCCGGCTCCTCGGCCTCCAGGGTAATCCAGATCTCGTCGCGGGGGCCGACGCCGAACTGCCGCTTGGCCTGCACGTCACGCCCCTCGACCGTCCGCGCGTAGGCCACCTCACGCTGCAGCGCCTTCTGGCGCGCGTGTGTGGCCTTCAGCTCGCGCTCGTGCTCCAGGACGTGCGACGCCGTGCTCCAACTGTTGACGATCAGCTCCACCGTGCGCGGGCCCCATGCGATGGTGGTGAAGCCGAGCACAATGAGGAGGATCCACCTGCGGCGGCGGGCGCGCTGCTGCATCTGCTCGCGCATCTCCTGGTGCGATGATGCCACGGCCGACCAGCTCCTCCGCCGCACCGCTCGGGCGCGGCGCAATGGCAGTGGCGGTGCTGTAAGTGCTCCCCTCTGCCTGCTGCAATGCAGCCGACAGTATACTACTTCCGCGCCACGCTGTAAAAGGCATTCAGGCCGGTATAGCTCGCGATATCGCCGAGCATCTCCTCGATGCGCAGGAGCTGGTTGTACTTGGCGACCCGGTCGGTCCGCGACGGCGCCCCGGTCTTGATCTGCCCGGCGCCCGTGCCCACCACGATGTCGGCGATGGTGGTGTCCTCGGTCTCACCGCTGCGGTGGGAGACCACCGCGGTCATCCTCGCGCGCTTGGCCATCTCGATGGCGTCGAGCGTCTCCGTGAGGCTCCCGATCTGGTTGACCTTGATCAGGATGGAGTTGATGGCCCCCACCTCGATGGCCTTCCCGAGGCGCTCTGTGCTGGTCACAGTAAGATCGTCGCCGACGATCTGCACCCGATCGCCCAGCTCATCCACGAGCTTGGGCCAGGCCTCCCAGTCGTCCTCCGCCAGGCCGTCCTCGATGGAGATGATGGGGTACTTGTCGCACAGCTCGGCGTAGAAGCCGATCATCTCCTCGCTGAACAGCTCCCGGCCCTCGCCCTCCAGCACGTACTTGCCCTCCTCGAAGAACTCGGTGGAGGCCGGATCCAGGGCGATGTAGAGCTGCTCGCCGGGGCTGTAGCCGGCGGCGTCAATGGCCTCCATGATGACCTGAAGCGCCGCCTCATTGGAGTCCAGGTCAGGGGCGAAGCCGCCCTCGTCACCCACGGCGGTGTTGAGGCCCTTGTCCGAGAGGACGCCCTTGAGGGCGTGGAAGACCTCCGCGCCCCAGCGGAGCCCCTCGCCGAAGGTGGGCGCGCCCACGGGCATGATCATGAACTCCTGCAGGTCCACGTTGTTGTCGGCGTGCTCGCCGCCGTTGAGGATGTTCATCATGGGCACCGGCAGCATGTGGGCGTTGCAGCCCCCGATGTACTCGTAGAGGGGCAGCTCCGAGGCGGCCGCGGCGGCCTTGCAGGTGGCCAGTGAGACGCCCAGGATGGCGTTGGCGCCCAGGTTGCCCTTGTTGGGGCTGCCGTCGAGCTCGATCATGACCTCATCGACCTCGCGCTGGCGGGTGGCGTCGAGCCCCACGACCTCCTGCGCGATAGTGACGTTGACGTTATCCACGGCGTCCCGGACGCCTTTGCCCCCGTAGCGGGCCTCATCGGCGTCGCGCAGCTCCACGGCCTCGTGCTCTCCGGTTGAGGCGCCGGAGGGGACGGCCGCCCGGCCCCAGGCACCGGAGGCCAGCTCGACTTCGACCTCGATGGTGGGATTGCCGCGCGAGTCCAGGATCTCGCGGGCGTGAACTGAGGTGATGGTAGTCATCGGGACACCTCCGTCGCAGCGGTGCTTCGCAGTGGACGGGCGGCCGGCCGCCCGCCCCGCTGGGTGCGTTCGCCAGCGGCCCGCGCGGGGCCGCCAGTCCGCGCTCAGTCGCGCGGGTTGTTCACCTGCGCCTGCGCTGCGGCCAGCCGCGCGATCGGCACGCGCAGCGGCGAGCAGCTCACGTAGTTCAGGCCGACCCGGTGGCAGAAGTCGATCGACCGCGGGTCGCCACCGTGCTCGCCGCAGATGCCGATCTCCAGGTCCGGGCGCTCGCTGCGCCCCCGCTCCACGCCCATGGCGACGAGCTCGCCCACGCCGTCCTCGTCGAGCACCGCGAAGGGGCTGGACTCGAAGATGCGCTGCTCGATGTAGGCGGGCAGGAACTTGCCCTCGATGTCGTCGCGGCTGAACCCGAAGGTCGTCTGGGTCAGGTCGTTGGTGCCGAAGGAGAAGAACTCGGCGTGCCGGGCGATGTCGTCGGCCACGAGGCAGGCGCGCGGCAGCTCGATCATGGTGCCCACCATGTAGTCAACCTCCACGCCCGTCTCCTCTATGACCTCCTCGGCCACCCGGCGTATCAGCTTCGCCAACACCTCGGTCTCGCCCTCGGTGCCCACCAGCGGGATCATGACCTCGGGCCTGGGGTCCAGGCCCCCCCTCTTGAGGGCGCAGGCGGCCTCGAAGATGGCGCGCGTCTGCATCTCGGAGATGAGCGGATCGGTGATCCCCAGGCGGCAGCCGCGGTGCCCAAGCATGGGGTTCATCTCATGCAGCCGCGCCACCATGTCCTGGATCTCCTCGACCGTCTTGCCGGTCTCCCGCGCGATGATCCGCTGGTCCTCCTCGTCGTCGGGGAGGAACTCGTGCAGCGGCGGGTCGAGCAGGCGGATGATCACAGGCAGCCCGTCCATGGCCCGCAGGATGCCCTCGAAGTCGTCGCGCTGGTAGGGCAGGAGCTGCTCCAGCGCCTCGCGCTGGGCGGCCTCGTCGTCGGCGATGATCATCTTCTGGAAGTTGAGCAGTCGATCCCCGCCAAAGAACATGTGCTCGGTGCGGGTCAGGCCGATCCCCTGTGCGCCGAGCTTGCGGGCGGTCTCCGCGTCCTCGGGCGTGTCAGCGTTGGTGAGCACGCCCAGCGAGCGAATCTCGTCGGCCCAGGTCATGAGGTTGGCGAACATCCCGAACAGCTCGGACTCGGCCTCGGTCTTGTCGCCGGTCAGCACCTGGATGACGTCCGAGGGCATGGTCTCGACCTCGCCGAGCATCACCTCGCCGGTACTGCCGTCGATGGAGACCCAATCGCCCTCGTCCACGGTGACCTCGTCCACCCGGAACTGCTTGCTCGCGTAGTCCAGCTCCAGCGCACCGGCGCCGACCACACATGGGGTGCCCATCTGGCGGCCGACGATGGCGGCGTGGGAGGTCTTGCCTCCGGTGGTGGTCAGGATCCCCTGGGAGGCGGCCATGCCACGGATGTCCTCGGGCGAGGTCTCATGCCGCACCAGGATGACGCGCCTGCCCTGCTTGGCCCACTCATCCGCCTCCTCGGAGGTGAAGACGACCTGGCCGGTCGCGGCGCCGGGCGAGGCGTCAACGCCTGTGGTGATCGCCTCCGGCTTGGTCTCCGGGTCGAACTGCGGGTGCAGGATCTGGTCCAACTGCGACGGCTCCACCATCATGACGGCCTCTTCCTTGGTTACCAGGCCCTCCTCGACCATGTCAGAGGCGATCTTGATGGCGGCCTGGGCGGTGCGCTTGCCGTCGCGGGTCTGCAGCATCCACAGCTTGCCCTGCTCGACGGTGAACTCCACGTCCTCCATGTCGTGGTAGAACTGCTCGAGCTTCTCGCAGATGTCAACGAACTGCTCGTAGATGTCGGGCATCCGCTGCGCCAGCTCGTCGATGGGCAGCGGGGTGCGGATGCCGGCCACGACATCCTCGCCCTGGGCGTTGAACAGGAAGTCGCCGTAGATCTCCTTCTCGCCGGTGGCGGGGTTGCGAGTGAATGCCACGCCGGTCCCGGAGTCCTCACCGAGGTTGCCGAACACCATCATCTGCACGTTCACCGCAGTGCCCAGCGAGTGCGGGATGCCGTGGATCTCGCGGTAGGCGATGGCCCGATCGTTGTCCCAGGATGCAAAGACGGCCTCAACGGCCTGCATGAGCTGGTCCCTGGGGTCCATCGGGAACTCCTCGCCGACGACCTCCTTGTAGGTTTCCTTCTCCCTCTCGACGACGCGCTTGAGGCCCTGGGCGGAGACGTCCACGTCCTCCTCGACGCCCTCGTCCTCCTTGACCTCGGTCAGGGCCTCCTCGAACAGCTCGCGCTCGGCGCCCTTGACGACGTCCGCGAACATCATGATGAAGCGCCGGTAGGCGTCGTAGACGAAGCGCTCATCGCCCGTCAGCCTCACCATGCCCTCGGCGACATCGTCGTTCATCCCCAGGTTCAGCACCGTGTCCATCATGCCCGGCATCGAGAACTTGGCGCCGGAGCGCACCGAGACCAGCAGGGGGTTCTCGCTGCTGCCGAACTGTTTGCCCACCTGCTCCTCGAGCTGGGCCATGGCCTCGTAGATGTCCTCCTCGAGGCCCTGGGGCAACTGCATGTCGTTCTCGATGAACTCGATGCAGGAGTCCGTGTCGATGCTGAAGCCGGGCGGCACCGGGATGCCGGAGTTGGTCATCAGCATCAGGTTCGAGCCCTTGCCGCCGAGGAGGTCCTTGATCCCCCGCCCCTCCTCCTCCAGCTCCTCGATGATTGGGTCCGCCTCCTCGTTGAAGAGAAACACGTGCTTGTCAAGAGCCATCTGCCGTCCTCCCTGTCATTTTCCACACACGCCAGGTGCGTTTTGTGATCGCTGCAAGAGATGCGTCGCCTTATGTCAACCCCCAGGGGTGCGCCTGCCGGTGGGCCTCAGATGTCGCTGAGAGGCCGCACGCGCTCGGAGTGCAGCAGGCGGGCGTACTCGTCACGCTCGGCCTTGGGCACCGGGTGATCGGCCACCTGCAGCACCTCGTACTCGGCGATCCGCATCCCGATGTGCACCCGGATGTGATCCCCTGGTGTCACGTCAGTGCTGGGCTTGGCCGTTCGGCCGTCAACCTCGACATTGCCCTCGTCCGAAAGGCGCTTGGCGAGGGTGCGTCGCTTCACGATGCCGGTGTTCTTGAGGAACTTGTCCACTCGCATGTTGCTGGACGGCCCGCAGGCATTCACAAGACCGCGGCCGACGGGTGAGCCCGGCCGCTGCACCTACAACTTCGACGAACGCCCCGCGGGTCCTTCCGAGGTCTGTGCCTCCTCCGTCTTCACCTGTTCCCACAGCTCGTCCATCTGCTGCAGGTCCATCTCACGCAACTGCTCGGCGCTGCCCGCCGCCCGCTCGATGGCCCGGAAGCGGCGTGCGAACCGGGCGTTGGCCCGCCGCAGCGCCCCCTCGGGCTCCACACCCAGGAACCTGGCGAGGTTGACGACCGCGAACAGCAGGTCGCCGATCTCGTCCTCAACCTCGGCCGCCCCGGCCTCGTCCACCTCCGCCAGCTCCTCGTCGATCTTGGCCCGCGGGCCCTCCATCCCGTCCCAGTCGAAGCCGACGCGCGCCGCCCGCTTCTGCAGCTTGTGGGCCCGCTGCAGCGCGGGCATGGCTGCCGGCACGCCGTCCAGGGCTGATCGCCGGCCCTCGTAGCCCTTCTCCTGTCGCTTCAGCTTCTCCCAGCGAGCCAGGACCTCCTCGGGGCTCTCCGCTACGGCGTCCGCGAAGACGTGGGGGTGACGGCGCTTGAGCTTCGTGACGATCCCCGCGCAGACGTCCTGGATGTCGAAGTCCTCGCGCTCGGAGGCGAGCTGGGCGTGGAAGACCACCTGCAGGAGGACGTCGCCGAGCTCGTCGCACAGCCGGGCCCAGTCCTCAGCGTCCACCGCCTCCAGGGCCTCGTAGGCCTCCTCCAGCAGGTAGGGGCGGAGGGAGCTGTGCGTCTGCTCCCTATCCCATGGACATCCGTCGGGTGAGCGCAGGCGCGCCATGACGCGCACCAGTTCGTGGAAGGCCCGCATCTGTAGCTATCCCGGCCCCGGTCCGGCCAGCGCTGGTGACATCACTCGGTGGTGCTGTTGGCGGGCGCCGCGGGCTGCTCCGGCGGCGCCGCTGTGGGGGCCTGTTGCTCCTCGGCGCCGAACTGCGGCACCTCGGTGGGCACCGGCGTGTAGTCCTCGTTCAGCTCAGTGAAGCGTGGGTCGAGGACCTGGACCTTGGTCTGCTTGATCTGCTCCCGAATGATCTCCTCACGCGGCTTGGCCTGGAACCCCCGGTAGTCGTCAAGCACCCGCTCGCGGTCCTCCGGCCAGGAGGCCTCCCGGGCCGGCTGCCGGTCGCGCACCTTGATGATGTAGTACTGCCCGTCCGTGTCGATAGGGTCGGACACCTCACCCACGGGCAACGTCCGGGCCGCCTCGCGGATCGGCTCGATCGGAATCCGCTCGATGGCCACCTCCGGCCGCTCCCCGCCTCGATTCCGGCTGTGCGTGTCCAGCGAGTAACGTCGCGCCAGGTCCTCGAAGCTCGCCTCACCCGCCCTAAGCTGCTGCAGGACCTGCTCAGCGGTGTCCCTGGAGTCCACCACGATCTCGCTCATCGCCACCGTGGCGGGGCGATCGTAGCGGCTCTTGTTCTGCTCGAAGAACTGCTTGAGCTTCTCGTCGGTGACCTCCACGTCCCGGAGGGCCAGCTTGCGGGTGATGACGGCCATGCGGACGAGGTCGCGCAACTCCTGCTGGCTGAGATCAACCCCCGCCATCCACTGGTTGAAGGCCTCCTCATTGGGGAAGCGCTCCTGCTTGAAGGTGGCGATCTCCTCGTTCAGCTCCTCCTCGGTGACCGTTATCTGGGCATCCTGGGCTGCCTGTCGCAGCAGCTCCTCGTTGATCATCTCCTGGAGGACCGTCCGCCCGTAGGTCTTAACCATTCGCTCCCTGAACTCGGCCTCGGTTATCTTAACGCCGCCGACCACCGCCACCGGGTTACTGCCACAGCCCCCGGTCGCCACCACGGCGGCAATGATGAGCACGACGACTGGATAGCGAAGTCGCAACAGCCCGTGCCCCTTTCCACACGATGGGGAATGCAGGTCGATGATGAGTTCCCGGCAAGTATAGCACATGGCGGCCCCAAAGACAAAGGCGCACGGCGCGAGGCATCCACGCACTCCCCCCGAAGCCCGCTTCGCGGTCACAGCGCCGCGATGCAGCCGCCCGAGGGGCTCACAACGGCTCAGGGCCGCCCTTCGGCGTCCCCGGCTGGCGGAGGCTCCCAGCCCTCGTACCAGAAGCGCACCGCGTGTGGGTAGACGCCCGCGGCCACTGACAGCAGCCGGGCCTTCGCCGCCTCCACCTCATCGCCGATGAGCGGCGTGCTGAGCAGAATCGACAGGCCGCCCGCCCCCGGAGGTCCGGTGGCCACCGCCCAGCAGTGCTCCGCGTAGTCGATCGAGGTGCCGCCCTTGTGGGCGAAGACGAAGAGCACCAGCTGGATAGCGTCGTCGCGCTCTACCCGCATGAGCTTGCCCACCAGAGGGGGGGCGTGCGGCAACATGCGCTCCTGTGCCGGAATGACGACCTCGTTCTGCCAGATGATACGCCAGCCGGTGGTCGGGTAGCACTGAGCGGGCGTGTGCACTGTGCGCCAGCTCCGGCCGTAGATGAGGCTGACGGTGACCCGCTCGAGCCCCTGTCCGTAGGCGATACTGCGCATGGCGTCCGCCTCAAGGACTCTGGCCACCTCGGGCGCCTCAGGCAGCTCCTTTCCCTGCATGCCCGCCACCTGCAACGGCACCGTGGAGAAGTCCACCTCGTAGCGGGCCTCGCCCGGCCGGGCGCGTCGGGCGGCCATGGAGAGCGCCATTCCGAAGATGATGACGACGAGCGCTACCAGATGTCGCTTCGCATGTGATCGCATCTGAGCACCTTTGTGACGCCGAACAGCCCCAGCAGCCCCAGCAGGAAGACCATCATCCCGGAGGCGGTGTGGAAGAACCCCTCCGCGGCCCCCTCCCCAAAGGCCCGACCGAGGAAGAGCGTGAAGGTGATGCGCACGGAGTTGGCAAGCAGGGCGATGGGAACGCCTGCCACGAACAGCAGCAGGCGCTTCCACATGGGGGCCTTCACCAGGTAGGCGAGCAGGGCCGCCAGGGCCGTCATGGCAATGGCTGACTTCAGGCCGCTGCAGGGCTCGGCGACCTCGAATGTGTAGTCCGGGATCATGATGGTGGTGCCGTGGAGCTTGGTGGGGACGCCGAAGAACGAGGCCGCAGTGGCGGCGATGCCGGCGGCGTGCATCTGCAGGGGGTTGGAGAACTGCGTCACCAGCAGCCGGCCGGTGGGCACCATGAAGACCAGGAAGAGGATGGGGAAGGCCAGCACCTTGGCCCGCCCCCAGCCCCACAGGAGCAGTGTCAGTCCGCCGATCACCATGACCATGGCGAAGCCCTGGGGGAAGTTCACGTCCCAGTAGACGGCCACCGCATAGATGACCAGCCCCGCTCCCAGGATGGGGATGCCCCATCGCTCGTGGCCGCCCTTCGCCGCCAGGAAGTCCTTGCGGCGGCTGTAGACGATGTAGGCGGAGATGAGCGGGATAAGGGGGCCGTGCCCGTAGTAGGCGCTCCGCATCCAGATCTCCCACATCCACTTGAGGTAGGGTGCGAAGCAGACCACAAGCAGAACCGCAACGATGGCCGTGAGGGGCGAGAGCAGGCGATCATCCCTCCGCCCGGTCGGGCTCTCAGCGGCCGGTGTGATCTCAGAGTCCGCGCCACTCATTCCCAATGCCCTGTCAGATGCGGCGACGCTTCCGCCGCACGTTCCTGTTCCTGGAGCTGTTCCTCGTCCGCCTTGAGCGGAATCTCAAGGAGAGCAGATAGTATCCGAGACCGCCGGCCGCCCCCACCGCCATGACGGCCAGCACAGTCAGCAGCGGCTTGAGATAGCGACCAATCTGCTGCACCGCGTTGACCACCATCTGGGCCAGGCCCTCGACAGCCAGGCCCACCCGGCTGGCGGGGTCACTGGGCAGCGCTCCCCGGTCTTCGACGGCCACCAGGGCCAGGCCCGTGATCAGCAGGTAGATCACGGCCGCCGCCACCAGCGCCACGAGGGCGCCTCCGAGGGCGTAGCGCACGGCGCGCTCCCGGCTCACGGTGCGGCTGCGCGACCTCCGCCTCTCGCGGACCTCAATGGGGTAGCTGGCGCCGCAGTTGGGGCAGGTGGTCTCGCCCGAAGGAAGATGCCATCCACAGGGACAGATACGGTGCACGGGTCTTCCGCAGTTCGGGCATGACGTGCTGCCCTGCGGCACGCGTGCCCCGCATCTGAGGCAGGCGTACTGGAGGGCCCCACTCTGGTCCTCCCGCACGGCCTCATCTTGTGCGGCCTCATCAGGTGCGACCTCGTCGCCGCCCAGCGTCATCCCCTCACCGCCCTCAGTCCCGTTCGGGCAGCCGGCGCATCAGGATGAAGCGCCCGTTACCCAGCCGCGCCGCCGGGACGAAGCCGAGGTACTCTGCATCCCCCTGCTGGGCCTGCGCCCAGAACTTCGCCCACTCCTCCAGCCCCTCCGGCGCCGCCATTCGCGCCACCGCCGGTGTCAGCAGCAGCCAGCGGAAGCGGCCGACGGCGTCCTCCAGCCTGTTCAGGTCCGCCTTGGTCTGCGGCACCCATACCGCGTCCATGTCCGCCATCCAGGCCGCCTGCCAGGGCACATCCGTGAGCAGGACATCATCGACCTGGCCCTGGAGCTGCTTCATGGCCGTCTCCACCGGCTGCTCGCCCGCCTCATACCATGGCTCGTCGGGGGTCACCTCGGTGACGAACGGGTGCACGTGCAGCAGGATCAGCGCACCCACCGCCAGCGCCGTCCACCGGGTACGCGCCCGCTCCTCGGCCGACTGCAGCCGGGCCTCGAGCAGGCGCCAGAAGAAGAAGACGGCCAGGATGGTAGCGATCGGTCCCAGCGGCGCCACCAGTCGCGGCGACGCCATCACAAGCATCAGGACGATCGACACCGCCGCCAGCATCCCGTAGACCAGGTAGCGCAGTCGCTCCACTCGGTCGTTGCCCAGCCGAACCAGCACTCCCACCAGGAAGAATGGCGTCACGAAGGCGCCACCGAGGTCGTGGAAGGTGCGGTAGAGGCGGCTGAAGTCCTGACGTACCTTCTCGAAGACGGCCCGGGGATTGTCGGCCGCGAACACCAGGTAGCTGGGGATCTGCTCCGAGAACCTGCGATAGATGCTGTTGGCGGGGAAGGCCCGCGTCCGGCCGATCATCTCGTGCACGCGCAGGGTGAAGAACGGGTTCCCGGTGAGGCGGTAGTTGCGGTAGAGCCAGGGGACGGACACGACCGCGATCACAGCCACGAACACAGCCACGCGCGCGAGGCGCCGCTCCGGGCGCATCAGCGCCAGGTAGACCGCCACCGGCAAGGCCCCGGCCAGCCAGACGTACTTGGTCATGTAGATGAGGCCCGCGATCAGGCCTGCCAGGGCCACCCACGCCATCTCGTGTCGGTCGCCGGCGGAGGCCCTGTACACGACGAGGATCAGAAGCGTTACCTCCAGCGTCAGCAGGGACGCCTCCAGGCCCGAGACGGCGTAGCCGAGGTTAGCAAAGTGCGTGCCGAAGACCGCCGTCCCCAGCACCGCCGTTCGCCAGTCGAAGAGCCGCAGGGCCAGGATGAACATCACGGGCATGGTCAGCAGGAATGCCAGCCCCGAGCTGTGGGAGACGGCCCTGTCGGTGGGCCCCAACAGCTTCATGAGGCCGGCGGTCCAGAGTATGTGCATCGGCGGGTAGCTCAGGTCCGGATGGTTCTCGACGCTGCGATGGGAGAGCAGACTCAGCGGCTTGATGAAGCTGGTGGTGAAGCCCTCGCCGCGCAACACGTGCCGCGCGATCTGGGCGTAGTCCATGGCGTTGACGTTCGTTACACGATCGAAGCGACTGACGTTGTAGAGCAGGTAGACCAGGGCGATTCCCGCCACCAGCAGCACAGCCAACAGCAGTCGGCGCCGGGTCTCGCGCTGGGCCTCATCGGCTCGCATACGGGCGGTCCTTCCACGCTTCGGGGTCGCGATCAGCCGGGATACTATCACATGAGCCGGGCGGCAGCAAGAGGCCTGGTAAGCGCCTCCAGCACCTCCCTCTCGTGCCTCGCTGGCGGGTCGGGCAGGTCCGCGTTTACGCATGCGATATTTGACAGACCACCGGCCCCATGGTACATTTCCCCTCGCCCTGCGCCGCCCTCCACTGACCGGTCTTCTCACATGCGAGGGCGGCTGTACGATGGGCGGCGTGCGTGCTGTCGGATGAGATTGGGGCAGGACTCGAGGGAGCAGAGGCAGGCGGATGGCGCAGCAGCAGGCCGGCGACACATACGCTCCACCCACACAGCTCAGCCGCGATCTGGGGCTTTTCGATATCACGATGGTCGGCGTGGCGGCCATGGTGGGTGCGGGCATCTTCGTGCTCACGGGCATCGCGGCCGGTGAGGCGGGCCCTGCGCTGATCGTGGCCTTCGCCCTCAACGGCGTGGTCACGCTGGTCACGGCGATGGTCTACGCCGAGCTGGGCTCGGCCATCCCGGAGGCTGGCGGCGGCTACCTGTGGGTCCGCCAGGGCCTGCCGGGCAGCAACGCGTTCTTCGCGGGCTGGATGAGCTGGTTCGCCCACGCCGTGGCCGGCAGTCTCTACGCGCTCGGATTCGCCTCCTACCTGGTGGAGACGGTGGCCTTCTTCGGGGCGGTCGAGTGGATGGACGGCGGCGAGCTTCTCCGAGTCGGATCGGCCGTCGTCGCAGCCTCCATTGTGAAGAAGGGCCTCGCTGTGCTCATTGCGGTTGTCTTCATCTACATCAACTTCCGCGGTGCGTCCGAGACCGGGATGGCCGGCAACATCGTCACGATGGGGAAGATCATCATCATCGCCCTATTCATCGCCAGCGGTCTCGTGGCGATCTTTGGCGACCCCGAGAGGATGCGGTCGTTCTATGACCCATCATTCGCCCCAAGGGGGCTTGCAGGCATCTTCTCTGCGATGGGCCTGACGTTCATCGCCTTCGAGGGATACGAGATCATTGTGCAGGCGGGCGAAGAGGTTGAGAGCCCGCGGCGTAACATCCCGAAGGCGGTCTTCCTGGCCCTGCTGATCGTGGTGCCAATCTACATGCTGGTGGCATTGGTCTGCGTTGGCGCCGTGCAGACGGGCGACGCCACCCCGACCTGGCAGTGGCTGGGCAATGCCGGAGAGCTGGGTCTCGCCCGGGCGGCGGAGCAGTTCATGCCGCTTGGCAGCATCCTCTTGCTGATAGGCGCGTTGTTCTCCACGGTGAGCGCCCTCAACGCCACCACCTACTCCTCCACGCGCGTCTCCTTCGCCATGGGACGCGACCGCAATCTCCCCGACGTCTTCGGGGCGGTGCACCCGAGAACCCGCACACCACACCTTGCCTTGCTTCTTTCCGGCGCCCTCATCATCAGTATGCTCGTCTTCATCCCGCACATACATGATGTGGCGGCAGCCGCGGATATCATGTTCTTGCTGCTGTTCACACAAGTCAATGTGGCCGTGCTCACCATCCGCCAGAAATACGGCGACAAGCTGGCCTACGGCTACCTCACACCGTTCTTCCCCTACCTCCCGATCTTGGGGATCGTGCTCAAGTTCGCCTTGGCCATCGTGCTGTTTAGGGTCTCACCGATCGCGTGGTACGTCACAATTGGCTGGCTTGCGGGAGGCGCAGGCATCTACTACCTCTCGGTGGTACAGCGTGAGCGCGAGGAGGAGGTGACGCCTGTGCTCGTAGAGGAGCGGCTCAAGGTCGATCGCGAGCGCTTCTCGGTTCTGGTGCCCGTCGCCAATCCCAAGACGGTGGACAACCTGCTGGCCGTCGCCAAGTCCATCCTGGCCACCGAGCCGGGGGAGCTGATCCTGCTGCACGTGATCACTGTGCCCGACCAGCTTCCCGTCAGCGTGGGCCGGGACTTCGTCTCCGACGCAAGGCCGATCATGGACGAGACTGCGCGAAAGGCCGAAGACATGGGCATGACGCCCAACATGCTGGTCCGGGTCGGACATCGCCCCGCTGACGCCATCATCGATACTATCGAGGAGCAGGGCTGCAACTTCGTGGTCATGGGCTGGCGCGGCAGGTCCACCGACCCCCGCACGGTCGTCGGCAGCAACATCGACAAGATCGTAAAGGAATCGCACAGCAACGTCGTCGTCGTGCGCGGCGACGTGAAGCTCCCCGCCAGCCGTATCCTGGTGCCCGTCCAGCATCCCCGCCACGGGCACCTGATAGCCGGCCTGGCGGCGCCGATGGCCCAGGATGAAGAGGCCTACATCGAGCTGATGCACGTGGTCGGCGAGGAGCTTACGCCCCGGGAGCGCGCCGAGCGCGCCGCCGCGCTCAAGGAGGCCATCAGTTTCGTGGACGCGGAGGCGGCGGAGGGCGTGACTGATGGCCGGCGCACGCAGCGCTTCCGCATCCGGATCGAGACCGGGGACGTGACGCAGAGCATCGTGGAACGCTCCAGGAACTTCGACCTGCTGATGATGGGCGCCTCCCGCGAAAGCTGGATCCGCCGAAAGGTCTGGGGCGACAAGACGGCCCGCGTCGCCGAACAGGTGGACTGCCCGCTGATGCTGGTCAACCTCCGCGGCGGGCGCCTGAAGTTCAACGTCTCTCAGTTCTTCCAGTTCTTCTGGGACACCGAGGAGGAGATCGTCCCGTAGCGGGGATGGAAAGGGATCGCCATGTCACTTAAGGACCTGCGGGAGGCGGGGGTTCTGCTGCCCCAGGACGAGTGGGGCGTGCATGACCTGCATACCTCCGTCAACAAGCCGATGCTCATCGCAGCGTTGCTCTTCGGCCTCGCCGCCGTGGTGATTATGTACGTGGGCGGCGGGAGGATGCTGACCTTCGTGGGCGGCCTCATGTTTGTAGTCTTCATGGCCTGGATCACGCACATCTCGGTGAAGGCCGTCAACGTCCAGGCGGCGCAGTTCGAGGAGGAGCGCGAGGCCGCTCACCTGCACGAGGGCGAGCCGCTGCCGGGCGAGGAGAACACCTCTTGACGCCCTGAACCGAGCTCTCCTGCGCATCGCCCGCCGGTAGCGGGCGCTGCGGAGCTTGTGGTTCGGTGACCGCTTGGCGGAATCCGCTTCTTTCCTTGCGCTTTCGTCACCTCAGCAATATAATCTGAAATAGACTGTTCGGCGGCTTGTACTGCCACCGCGTGGTGTCGTCGTTCGCCGTGCGCCGTATGGGCTTGCCTCCTATGGTGCGGGGACGATCCGACACGCAGGCCGCAGACCTCTCTCAACGGAGGAAGCTTGTATGGCCACGGGCATCGTCAAGTGGTTCGACGACGCGAAGGGCTACGGCTTCATTGAGCAGGAAGAGGGGGAGGATGTCTTCGTCCACTACACCGCCATCGTGGGCGAGGGCTACCGGAGCCTGACCGAGGGCTCGGAGGTGGAGTTCGACATCGAGGACAGCCCCAAGGGCCCTCGGGCGGCCAACGTGGTCGTCATCAAGGCCGCTCCCGCCCAGGACAGCGGCACCGTCTGGTAGCGCCGCCCCGAGCGTTCGCCGGGCTATGCCGGGCGTGTCCGGGCGTGTGGCCCCCTGAGGCCACGAGGAAGGTCGGCGTGGCCGAATGAGTGCGAGTACAGAATGATGCGACTCCGGAAGAGGCGCAGGCTCGCCCCGCCGGAGCCGCATCATTCTCTGCCGGGTGCTCCTACGGCTGACGGTGCAGCGTCTGCATCATGGCCTCGAAGTTCTTCACAGGCGTGGCGGGCACCACCTGGTTGGAGATCCCCACCACGATACGCCCCCGCTCCCGCGCCACCTGCAGCGCCGAGCGGGTCTCCTCCACCACGTCCTCGACCGTCCCCATGTGCAGCGTCTCCGAGGCGATCCCGCCCATCAGCCGCAGGTGCGGGTACTCATCCCGGAGGCGCTCCAGGTCCATGCCCGCCCGGCGGTCGATCTCGTAGAAGCCGTCCGCACCGGAGTTGCCGAAGAGGTCCTCGGCGACCGGCCAGAGGTCGCCGTCGCTGGCGAAGAAGTGCCAGCAGCCGTGCTCATGGCAGGCCTCTGAGATGGTCTGCAGCGCCGGCAGCATGCAGTCGTGGAAGCTCCTCGGGGAGTAGAAGGGCCCGTGCTTGCCGGCGAAGTCCCCGCCGCCGAGGATCACGCGCAGGCCCATCTCGGCCATGACGGGCGGGTTCTTGGCGTTGCGCTTCGCGCAGGCCACCAGGTAGCGCCGCACCAGCTCCGGCCGGAGCACCATGGCCTCCAGCCAGTGCCGCTCCCGGGGTACCGCCACGCCTATCCCGGTGCCTGGGACGGCCCGCCGCTCCCCGTAGTACTGCACGGCCGCCAGCAGGTCGGGGAAGCTCTCGACCGTCGGCGAGTAGTCGTCGATGCCCGCCTCGACCTGTTCGACGCGCGGCTCAATATCCTCGATGGTCGGCTCCGGGCGGGGGCTGTGATCGATCTGCTGGTAGAGCTCGGTCTCCGGATCGAAGCGCATCACCCACCAGGGTCCCTCCTCATCTCCGAACTTGAAGGTGTACTCGTCGATGCGATCGATGGGGTCGCGGGGATACCGCCAGTACAGGGGCCGCACCAGGTCGAGGTCCAGGTTCTCGCTGACCTCCAGCACGTCGGTGCGGGTGCGCTCCTCGAACTCCTGCAGCGCCGCCTCTCCCTGCCACCGCGCCACGCTCTCCCGGTAGCGCTGCATCCCATGGCCCACGAAGGCCTCCCGGCCGAGCACGTGGGAGGCGATGCGGCTCGACAGGCCGGCGCAGTAGATGGGCACCTTATCGGCGGGCCGCCCCTCGAAGGTCGCCATCACCCGCTCTCTGCCCGTCATGGTCGCGCCCATCGCGACACCTCTACGGCGCGCTGCTTTCCGCGGCGTCGTCGTCCAGCCGTTTGGAGGGGCGGGGCTACGCCCCCGCCCGGTTGTTGTCGGGCTGGAAGCCCGACCTACGCGACAGGTGGCAGGCGCAGCGACGCCGCCGGCCGTCTCTGCCGTTGTCTGATGTTCTCTGCCTGTATCTGCCCTTCGCGGCCGCAAGCTCGTAGCCTGTCGCTCGTAGCTTGTAGCTGCCGTTACCAGCAGTACGCCGTCGTTGCCGTAGGCCGTTTGCTTGCAGCTTGCAGCTCGTAGCTGGTAGCTGCCGTCATAGGCCTCACCCCCCTGCCCGGCCATGCCGGGCATCCCCCCTCCCGTTCCGGATGCTTACCTTTACGCACATCGTGGCGAGTGGCGCTTCGCTGTGTGCCGTCCGGAGGGGCCGCCTGAGGCTCCAGCGTTGTTTGCTGCAGCCGAAGCCGGCCCGGCCGTTGGCCGTCCAGGCCGCCGATTGCGTCACTTCGCCTGCAGCGGGCCGACTTCGCGCGCTCCTGAGGAGCGCCCTCAGGCGGCCCCTCCACGGCCAACAGCCC
>JAYENL010000094.1:0-2187 GCA_034722055.1 Armatimonadota bacterium | reverse complement strand
GACATACGGCAACGGCCGGCGTCCCTCTACCGGTACGGAGGGGCGGGCTTGCCTGCCCGCCCGTCGTTGCTACCTCCGCCGCTGGTAGCTGCCCAGCCGCTCGATCGTAGCCTCGGGCGCGCCCACCTCGCGCAGGAACTCCATGAAGGCCGCGTGCAGCCGCTCGGCCTGCTCCTCGTTGCCCTCGAAGATATCCTCCGTCTCGCCGGGATCGTCCGGGATATAGTACACCTCGGGCTTGTATTGCGGATGGAAGTGCAGCGACCAGCCGTCATGCGCCCTGACCGCGATCCGCGTCTTCAGCGGATCGCGGTTCTCCTCCAGATAGCCCGACGAGAAGGCGAAGGGGCGGTGCTCCTCCCGCTCGCCGCGTATCACGGGCAGCACTGAGCGTCCATGCACGTCGCCGGGGTCCTCCGCGCCCATCAGCTCCATGATGGTCGGCCGAATGTCCGGGGCCTGCACCAGGGCCTCGGAGCGGCCCGGCTCGCCGCCCGGGAGGTAAACGATCAGCGGCACCCCCGCATCCTCCTCATACAGCGGCCACGGCTCCCCCACCAGCGTGTGCTTGCCGGCGCGATTGTGCTCCCCGAGGTAGAAGCCGTGATCCGACGTGAAGATCAGCGCCGTGTCCTCGGCGAAGCCCAGGTCGAAGAAGCGGTCGATGACCTCGCCCACCCACCGATCCATCATGGTCAGCTCCCCGCAGTAGCGGGCGTGCATCCACCTGATCTCCTCGTCGGTGAAGGTGTCGTCGATGTAGTCGTAGGGCGCCTGGATGAAGTCCTGGCCCTCGTAGTCCGGGTAGTACATCCGCGCGTACCACAGCGGCGACAGCCACGGCTCGTGCGGGTCGAAGGTGTCCACCCACAACAGGAAGTCCTCACCCCCCCGGTTCTCCTCCAGCCACTGTGCCGCATCCATGCAGGTGCGGGCGCAGAACGCATGGTCCTCGTCGGCCCACCAGCTCGCGTTGCGCAGCCTGGCGAGCATGCTCTCAGGCGCGCGGATGCGGTCGGCGTCGCAGGGCAGCTCCACGGGGTCGGTGACGCGGATCATCTCCTCGATGCCCCCGCCCTGGCCGGCGTTGTAGCGCACGCCGCGAAAGCCGCGAGCGCAGTCGGAGCCGGCGATCCCGGGCGTGTCGTAGATGATCTGCGTGGCGAAGTCCTGCTCCGCCAGCGGCTCTGGAAGCGACGAGAGCTGCTCGGGCAGCGGCGACCAGCCGTAGAACGGGAAGCCGAAGCGCCCGGTCAGGCAGTCCACGCGATGCGGGACGGTGGGGAACGAGCCGCAGTAGGCGCGCTCGAAGACGAAGGACCTCGAGGCCAGGTAGTCCAGGGAGGGCGTGTTCATCCACTCACAGCCGTAGGCCCCGATGCGGTCACGGCGGCAGGTATCGGACACGATCACGATCACATTCACGTGGTCTCACCTCGTGGTGTGGCGCGCTGCAGTGCACAGCGGTTAGGGGTTCGCGTCTGAGGCAGGGAAGCCTTCGTCGTCGCGCTTCCGCCCTGGCGCAGGCTTGCAGCCTGCCGTCGCTTGCCGTCGGAGGGGCCGCACGAGCGCCACAGGCGCGAGGCCGGCCCAACACGCTCCCAGCCTGCGGTCGTTCTGGGGGAAACGACCGCAGATGGGCCGACCTCGTCGGGGCCTTCGGCCCCTCCTCGTGCGGTCCCTCCAGGTAGCTGCTCCGCTGCGCAATTGCCGTCGCCGTTGGAGGGGCCGCACCAGCGCCACAGGCGCGAGGCCGGCCCAACACGCTTCCAGCCTGCGGTCGTTCTCGGGGAAACGACCGTAGATGGGCCGACCTCGTTGGGGCCTTTAGCCCCTCCTCGCGCGGCCCCTCCACGTACCTGCTCCGCTGCGCAGTTGCCGTCGCCGTCGGAGGGGCCGCACGAGCGCCACAGGCGCGAGGCCGGCCCAACACGGTTTACTCCTGCGTCAGCACCAACGCCACATCGCCATCCCCCTCCAGGTCGTGGCCGACGTCCGTGCCGCCGTCGTCGTCTCCGTCCGCGCCGACGGAGTAGATCGTCAGCACGCCCGCGCCCAGACGGCCGCGGGCAGAGGCCGGGTGCCTGCGTGAGATCGATACGGGCTCGCCTGCCGCGCTCCGCAGCGCCGCGTCCGCGAATGGATCCCGCGGCACCTCCGACAGATACTCCGGCACGAGCTGGTCCA
>JAYENL010000093.1:29621-89173 GCA_034722055.1 Armatimonadota bacterium | reverse complement strand
GGCGACGGCAACTACGCATGCGAGTTCGTACATGGAGGGGCCGCACGAGGACGGGCCGGAGGCCCGGACGAGGTCGGCCCGCCTGCGGCGTGTTGGGCCGGCCTCGCGCCTGTGGCGCTCATGCGGCCCCTCCGACGGCGACGGCAACTACGCATGCGAGTTCGTACGTGGAGGGGCCGCACGAGGACGGGCCGAAGGCCCGGACGAGGTCGGCCCGCCTGCGCCACGACAGAGGGGTCTCTGTGGGCTGGGGCCAGAGGCCCACAAGCGCCTCCGAGCAGGCCTGCCTGGAGGCGGCAATCCGAGGACAGACCTCCGCGTACCGGCTGCGCCGCGCCACGCTGAAGGCATTCCGCCTTGACTTGCGAACGCGTGTTCGATATACTGCAAGGGCCGTCGGCACACGGAGGGGTGAAGTGCAATGCTGATGAGATCACTTGAGGCACATGGCGTGCCTTCCGCCGTACTGGACGCATGGGAGCGAACCTACGGGCCGGAGCTGCTGCCGGTGCAGGAGCGCGCGGTGGGCGCAGGGGTGCTGGCCGGCGAGAGCCTGCTGGTCTCCGCACCCACCAGCTCCGGGAAGACCTTCATCGGCGAGATGGCGGCGGTACATGCTGCGCTTTCTGGTCGCAGAGTCCTCTACCTCGTCCCCACGAAAGCCCTGGCGGAGGCGAGGTTCCACGAGTTCACCGCCAGCTACGCGCCGCTGGGGCTTCGCATCACGGTCGCCACCCGCGACCGCCGCAACCAGCAGGAGGAGATCGCCCGCGGGGAGTTCGACCTGGCGGTGGCGGTGCCGGAGAAGATGCGAGCGCTGCTGGCCGAGCGTCCGGCGCTGGCGGGCAGCCTGGGAGCCGTGGTGGCCGATGAGCTGCAGGTGCTGGGCGACCCGGAGCGGGGTCCCGGCCTGGAGCTGCTGCTGGGCGATCTCGTCGCCGAGGGCAGCGACCTGCAGCTCGTGGGCCTCTCGGCGGTGCTGGGGCGCGCGGAGGAGGTCGCAGGCTGGCTCAATGCTGAGCTGGTGCGCGACGACCGCCGGCCGGTGGAGCTGCGCAAGGGCGTGCTGCTGGATGGCGAGTATCACTTCCGCCAGCACAATGACGGTGCGGAGGGCGTGGAGGACTGGCCGGAGCTGGCAGATGGCCCGGAGGACCTGGGGGAGCGCATGGCCCAGGTGGCGGCCTGGCTCGGCGAGCGCGACGGCTCGGTGCTGGTCTTCGTCCGCGACAAGCGCTCCACGGTCCTGATGGCGCGCGCCATCGCACGGGAGGCCGACCTGCCGGCTGCTGAGGACGCCGTGGCACAGCTCCAGCGGCTGGAGGAGACGCAGGCGACTCGGTCGTTGGGGGAGCTGGCGCAGTCCGGGGTGGCCTTCCACAACGCCGACCTGCAGTTCGACGAGCGAGAGGTGGTGGAGGCGGCCTTCGCCCGCTGTGAGCTGTCGGTGCTTGTCTGCACCTCCACCCTCGCCATGGGGGTGAACCTGCCGGCGCGGAACGTGATCGTCGATCCTCGCAGGTGGCGCTCCGGCGGGCCGCGAGGCAAGCCCACCCTTGGCGCCATCAGCCGAGCGGACTTCGAGAACATGGCCGGCCGCGCCGGCCGCCTGGGCTGCGGCGATGAGATGGGCCGGGCGGTGCTGCTCGCCGACGGGGAGGTCCAGCGGCACGTGCTCTTCGCGACCTACGTGGACGACGATTTCCCGCCGCTGGCCTCGCGGCTCTCGGGCCTCTCGCCCCTGCAGCAGGTGTGTGTCCTGAGCGGCTCCGCGGCCGCCGCCTCCCCCGGTGGAATCGAGGAGGCCTGGGGGCGAACCCTGTCGGCCCGCGAGACGGGCCTGCCTCCGGGCGTGCTGCCGAGCGAGCTGCGCGAGGCGCTGGACGCCGCTGCGCTGCATGGCCTGGTCGAGGAGACCGCAGAGGGCGGCTGGCGGCCCACGGTCCGGGGGCGGCTGTGCGGCACCAGCGGCCTGACGCCGCGCAGCTTCCTGGGGCTGGTGCGCGCGGCCGAGGCGGCGGACGGCGTGGCGCCGGAGGAGCTGGAGCTGCTGCTGGTGGCGGCGCTCACCGACGAGGCACAGGCGGTGCCTCTGCCGCCGCCGGGCTGGGCCGCGGCGCTGTCAGATGAGCTGGCCGAGCCGTCAGCTCCCTGCGATGACCTGTGGGAGGTGGAGCGGCTCCTGGCAAGCGCCGCGAGGGTGGCGCCGGACTCAGCCTCCGCGCGGCGCCGGGAGCGGGCCGCCCGCATCGTCATCGCCATGCAGCAGTGGCGCGGCTGGGGGCCGACGATCGAGGTCGAGCGCGCCGTGCGCATCCCGGCCGGTCGGCTGGCGACGCTGGCGGAGGCGGTGGGGTGGGCGGTGGAGGTGGTGGGACGCATCGGGCGCGAGCTGGGGTGGCCCCGCGACCAGTGGGGAGCGGTCCTGCGCCTGGGCCAGAGCGTGGCCGCGGGCGTGCCTGAGCAGGGGCTGGCGCTGCACGGGCTGCACATCCCGGGGCTCGGACGAGGCCGCATCCTGTCGCTGCTGGACGCCGGCATCTGCACCCGGGAGGCCCTGGCGAACGCAGACCTGGACGTGCTCCAGCGGCTGCTTGGGCCAGGGCTGGGGACGCGGGCGCTGGCCGTGGCCTGCGGAGTCCCCATCGATCCCCGCGAGGGGCGGCGGCCGGAACCGTCCGGTGGGCCGCCTCAGCCCGCCAGTGGGTCCGCGAGCGAACGGCCCACGGGCCAACTGCTGATCATCGACGGCGAGCGGCCGGACCGCGTCCTGGTGGGCGACGAGGCCGTCGAGCTGCGGCCGGCGGAGTTCAAGCTGCTGCGCGTGCTGGCTCGGAGCCCGCAGCGATGCGTGGCCTACGAGGCGATCTACGAGGGCATGTGGGGGGAGGAGAGCTTCGTGGAGCCGGCGCAGATCTACTCACACCGCTCGCGCCTGGCGAAGAAGCTCGATGAGGCGGTGCCCAAGGGGAGTGAGCTGCTCCGGACCATCCCCAAGCGCGGCCTGATGCTGAACGTGCCGCCCGAACGCGTCCGCGTGCGATAGCAGCGCCCGGGCGCGAGAGGTGCCTGACACCTCCCGTAGTCGCGCCCTCCAAACGGCACGACGAACGGCCGGGCGGGCTGGGCAGCCCGCCCCTCCGTACGGCGTCGCGGCAACAGCGCGGGGGCGAGGGCCTCAGCACCGCCGACGACACACACGACAACGGCCGCGGGCCTGAGGTGCCGCCCCTGCGGACGGGTGGCGTTACGCCAGCGCAAGCTCGCGGCAGACTGCATGGCAGTCTCACTGAGACCGCTGCGCGGTCTCCGGCCGGACCACCCTCCGGCCTGCCGTTGTCCTGTGTTCGACCAGCTCGCGGCTCACGCTCGCGCTCCGGTGATGCGCAGGTCGGCCCGCGTGATGGCCCGCGCCCCGGAATCCCCCCACCACGCCGCTGCTACGGCAGCACGCCGGCGGCCTGCATACGTTTGATGGCAGCGCGCTTGATGCGACTGACCTGGGCCTCCGAGACCCCCAGCATCTCCGCGATCTCCCGCTGTGAGATGCCGCGCACGATCCACCTGATGACCATCCGCTGCCTGCGGGTGAGCTGTGCATCCACGACCATCCCTCCCAGCCTGGCCTCGATCTCCCCGGCCCCCACGGTTCCGGCCACGCGCTCCACCCCGGGCCGCTCCCGGCGGCCGAGCTCGTCCATCCATCGCTCCTGATAGCACGGATACTCGCCGCGGCCGTGGCGGCGGATGCTCTCGCCGATCAGCCTGTCGGCCTGGCGCTCCAGTCGTCGCTCGCGCTCGCTGTTGTGCTGCATGGTGCGCCCCCTCGAGTACGCGGCCGTGTGAGAGACAGCCCCAGCGTAGCGCAGGAGGTGTCTTGAAGTCCTTCGCGGACTCGTGCAGCCGTCTGTCAGAATGGTTGCAGGGAGGACGCACAGGCACAGCATGAGGCCACCCAGGCGCAACGGGTCAGCGGAGGACGTGCGGGCGGGGGCGCTCGGCCGCGGAGCGTCAGTCGCGGATGACGAAGAGGTCCAGGGCGCCGAGGGGTTGAGCCATCATACGGTCGTCCCAGACCGGGTGTGCCGCAGGGGTGGGCTTGAGCTCGCCGGCCGCCAGGACGTAGCTGGGGTGCTCGTCGCGGAGGCGAATGCGGTCGAGGGCCAGGGCCAGCTCGTAGAGCGTGTTGCCGTTGATGGCGGGGTAGACCTCCAGCAGGCCCACACCCTCGGGGATCTCCGCCAGCTCGCGCTCCACCTCGGCGGCGGAGCGCAACCCGGGGCGCTCGATGCGCCGGACGCGAACGTTCTCCCCGGCGGACCCCATTGTCGCGGCGATGCGGTCGATCTGCTCATGGGAGGCCCCGATGACGATCTTGGGGGCGATGAACTCGGAGCCGAGATCGCGCTCCAGCGAGATCATCTCCTGGAGGGTCTGGAAGTCGATGATGTTGAGGTTGGCCATCACGAAGTCGTCGAAGCTGAGCTCCTTGCGGAGCTCCTGGAGCAGGTCGGGCTCGCCGACGCAGAAGAAGTTGGCGCACTTGGCGGGCTTGGCGTCCTCGCAGATGCAGCCGCGGTCGTCGAGGTAGAACAGACACCGCTGCGGCCCGAGCCGCCGGCGAGAGTATTGGAAGCCGCTGTCGGGGCCGGAGAGGTTCGCCAGCGCGCCGAGGCCGCCGGGGAAGCGATCGACGGCCTTGACGGTGTTGGAACGGATGGCTGAGAAGTGCAGGAGGCGGCGCATCTCGTCGTAGTCGAGCGGGAAGTCGCTGCGCAGCCAGCGCACGAAGTCGGCCCACTGCTGCACGTTGCGGCGCAGGTCGGCGAGGTCGTCGGCCTGGGACTCATCGGAGGAGGCCTCCAGGAGCTCGGTGACCTGCTTCAGCACCAGGAGATCGCGCTCGAGCCTGTCGGCCACGCGCGCCAGTCCGTCGCGCACTCGCCCCTGGAAGTCGGGATCCAGCAGCATGGCCTTGACGAGGCGCCGGAGGTCCTGGCTGCCCATCATGGTCATCTGCTTGCAGCACTTGTTGTCGCACGCCCCGCAGACCCGGTCGATGACAGCCCCCTGCCGCTCACGGGCCCGGCGTACTCTGTCCACGAGCTCCTCGCCGATCATCTCCCGACCCCTGTCTGTGCCCGGCTCAGGTGGCGAACTTCTCGACGACCTCCTCGTCTACGGTGACCCCAAGGCCCGGGGCCTCGGGGATGATGAGGAAGCCGTCCTCGATCTCAAGCGGCGGATCAAGCAGGCTCTCGGTCAGCGGCGTGCGCGTGGCCTCCAGCTCGGTCATCATGCAGTTCGGCAGCGTCACCGCCACGTGCCCGGAGGCCATGGCACCGAGCTGGGAGGCCCAGTTGTGCGGGCTGATACGCACGCCGAACCACCGCGCCAGCTCGGCGGCCTTGAGCATCCCCGTGATTCCCCCGCACAGCCGCACGTCCGGCATGGCCACGTCCAGCGCTCCGGCCCGGAAGGCCTGCAGGAAGGCCCCGGGAGAGCGCAGCCTTTCGCCACCGGCGATAGGAGTGTCAACGCCGTGCCGCAGGGCCACGTAGCCGCTCCAGTCGCCGGGCGGCATCGGCTCCTCATACCAGAAGACCTCGTGCCGATCCAGCGCAGCGCCCAGGTCCAGGGCCTCCTGCAAATCGTCGAAGGCCTGGTTAGCGTCCACCAGCACAGGCACCTGCGGTCCCACCGTCTCCCTGACGGCCTCCAGCACCTGCGCGTCCCGCTCGAGACCGGCGCCGGCCTTGACCTTCACGGCGCGGAAGCCCCGCTCAAGCATCACCGCTGCCTTCCGCGCCGCCACCTCCGGCTCCTCCAGGTAGATGCCGGTGGCGTAGGCGTCGAGCCGCGCGAAGCGGCGTCCGCCGATGAGTCGGAAGATGGGCATGCCGGCGGAGCGCCCCGCCAGGTCCCACAGGGCGACATCGATGGCGCTGAGCGCCGCGGCGCCGCCGGGGAGCGGCTCCTTCCGGGAGGTGAGGCGGTCCACCATGCGCTCCCAGAGAGCGACCCGGTCCAGGGGATCGGCCCCGATGACCGCTGGCGCCAGAAGCTCGACGGCCTCGTGCAGCTCCCGGCGGTCGCTCCACCACGCCTCGCCCCAGGCGACCTCACCATCCTGGCACTCCACGCGCACCAGGTGGACGGACAGCTCCTCGGTGAGGGGGCGGGCGACGCTGGCAGGGATGGGCTCCTCCAGGGGCACCAGGAGGTGGAGGGGGGACATGGATGTGATGGTCATCGAGATGCCGGCGGCCTCCCTCGGCTCAGGCTGCCCGTCGCCGGGGGAGGCCGGCGGCGAGCATCAGGCGGCGATACGGTACCCGACCCGGGGCACAGTGACGATGAGGCGCGGCCGGGACGGATCGCGCTCGATCTTCTTGCGCAGGCGGCCGATGTGCACGTCCAGGGTCCTGCTCCGGATGGACTCATCGTAGCCCCAGACGCTCTGCAGCAGGTCCTCGCGGGGCACGAGCTCTCCGGCGCTCCGGGCCAGCTCGCGCAACAGGTCGAACTCCTTGGGCGTGAGGTCAACGGGCCGGCCGCGGACGGTGACCTCATGGCGCTCGCAGTTCACGCGGACGTCGCCGAGATCGATCAGCGACTGCGGGCGACCGCAGTACTCACGCAGGCGGCGGAGCAGGGCGCGAACGCGGGCGACCACCTCGGCGGGATGGGGAGGCGGCGGGATGAAGTCATCGGCGCCGGCCTTGAGCACGCTGACGGCGTCGGCCCGCCCCCGGCGATCCCCGAGCGCTATCAGTCCAGCCCCGATGACGGTGCGGACCTGATCGAAGGTCTCCTCAGTCCCCGCCCCGCTGATGTCAAGATCGACGACCGTCACGTCCACCTCACGCGGAGGGCTGGAGAGAGCGCGCTCGAGGTCGTCCGACAGCTCCACCGCGACACAACGCTCCGCCAGCCCCCGTGCGGTATGCTCCCTGGCCTCACCGGAGGCCATGATGAGCAGGGCTCGTCCTGCCATCTGTAATCCCTCGCGGGTAGATGATGCTGGTGACAGCTCCCGGGAAGGTCCCGCCGGGCGGGGGATGAGATGGCTCACTCCTCGCCCTGCTCGCGGCGCTCCATGAACTCCAGGACGTCGGAGAGGTGGAAGCGCCGCTGGTTGCCGGGGGTCCGGAAGCAGTTGAGCAGTCCGCGGTTGGTGTAGCGGCGAACCGTCGTCGGACACACCTCCAGCAGGAGCGCGGCCTCGCGGAGCGTCAGCACGGGATCGAGGAGGCGCTTCACCAGCTCCTGGCGCGTCTCGCTGGCCGGCTTCTCTCGATCTTCGTCCTCCTCGGGTTCGGGCTCCTCCACCTCGATGGGCAGTTGCCTCTGGCGCGCCTGGATCTGCTCCAGCCGCTGCTGCATGCTCTGGCCCGCACGATCCAGCTCCTCCTGCAGGGAGGCCAGGACCTCCTCCCGGGCTCTATCTGTACTCTCGGCCTGCTCGGGCTCGGCTTGAGCCTGTGACTGGTCAGGGGCCTCTTCGGCTGCAGTCTCCGCCGGCGGCTGTGGCTGCTCGGCGGCCGCGGCCTCGGCGGGCGCGGCCTGCGCCTCATCGGCCTCGACCTCCGCCTCTCCAGCCTCGACCTCGGCCTCCGCGGTCTCAACCTCGGCCTCGGCGGCCTGCTGCTCCTCGCCCTCCTCATCCTCCGGGGAGCGTTTGAGCTTCTTGTCACGGTATCGAATCCACTCGTGCATCAGCATGACAGCATCGCTCCTCTCGTTGGAGGTTGCGACGTCCCACGCAGGCCCACCCCGCCGACCCGCAGCAGGTCATCTTCGCAAGTACATTACCAACCACATGATCCCGCTGAGCACCAGGCTGACGACGATCATGGTCATCAGCGGGAAGTAGAGCGTGAAGCCGGGGCGACGGATGACGATGTCGCCCGGCAGCAATCGTCCGGACGGCGCGAAGCGCCCCACCAGGATCATCACTGCCCCCAGGATGAGTATCAGTGCCCCGAGGCCCGCCAGGAGCCTGCCAAGCTGCTCCAGCATCCAGAAGCTCAGCCCCCTTCAGCGCCGCGCAGCGCGTTCAACTCGGCGAGCGCTTCGCGGTGACGCCTCTCGGCGCGCTCCCGCATCGGCCCCTCGCCCAGATCGAGGTAGGTGAGCGCAGCCACGGCGGCCTCCACCGCCAGACTGTAGGCGTATTGCCGCCCGGCGTGAGCCGGCCGCTGATCGGCCGGCGGCGTGACACCGTCGGCGAAGCGCATGGCCTCCTCAAGCTGCGTGCGCATGTCGGCCAGCTTGCGGTAGACCATCTCACGCTCGCCGATACCATTCTGCACGTAGTCCTCGAAGGCGCTCCAGCTGGAAGTCAGCGCCTCGTAGACGGAGTTGTCGGCGGCGCTCATGACCTCCCGATAGCGCCGCTGCACCATGCTGGCGCGGGAGGGATTGAGCTCCGCCGCCTTCAGGTAGCAGCTCAGGGCCTCCCGGTGGCGGTGCAGATCGGCGTAGAGATCGCCGAGACGCTCGAGGATGGTGGCCGCGCGCTCGCCGCTCGTGGCCGCCACAGCCTGCAGGTAATAGCGCTCCGCCAGCTCCGGTCTGTCCTCGAGGGCCTGTAGCTCGCCCAGCAGTGTCAGCACGGCCGGGTCCTTCACTCCGGCGTCGGCGGCCTCTGTCAGCAGCTCAACGGCCTTGCGGCGGTGTCCGTGGTCGCGATAGATGCGGGCCAGGCCCAGCAGCGCCTCCAGCCGGTTCGGCTCGACCGCCAGGGCCTCCTGGTAGTGCGTTATGGCATCCTGCCACAGTCCGCTGTCGTCCAACAGCCGCGCCAGCCGGACGCGGGCCTCGACCAGGTCCGGCTGCAGCGCCACGGCCTGTCGGAGGTCCGCGATGGCGTCATCCCGCTGCTGTCGGGCCATGCTCAGGCGCGCCCGGAGCAGGTAGAAGCGCCCCGCCGGCTGGTGTGCGTCTTTGAAGTCACGCAGCAGCCGGCCGGCCCTGTCCAGCTCGCCCGCCTCCAGCGCCGCCTGCACCTGCGCGAGTGCGTCGGCGGCACCCTCATCGGGGACCGCCTCGGCTGCGGGTTGGTCCTCAGTGGGCTGGGGCTTTTCGGTGACCTCCACGGCCTCAGCGGTCCCGGGCGCCTCGCCGGTCGCCGATTCCGTCTCCTGCCCGGGAGGCCGCTCCTCCCCCTCAGCGTCAGGCTCCGCCGACTGCTGACGGGTCGGGCCGGGCGCGGGGCCCGGCACCGCCACGGCTTGCTCGGCCGGATCCGCCGGCGCCGGCAGCTCCGCGGCCAGCTCCATGACGCGGCGAGCGGCCGCCCCGGCGGCCTCCCGCAGGCCCTCGTCGGCCGCGGCGGCGGAGGCCCGAAGCTCGGCCGAGGCACCTCCACGCACCACCAGCATTCCGTTGACGTGCATCACGCCGCCGTCCTCATTCACCGCCACCAGCAGCACGTATCCCAGCCGAAGACGAGCGGCCAGACGGCTGAGGACGTCGGTCAGCGGGGTCCAGTCATCCTCGGCTGAGACCGCGGGCAGACGGGCCCGGGACGCGCGGACCAGGGGGGACGCCTCATGGAGCAGCGAGGCCCGCGCGCCGCTCGCAACCAGCTCGGCGATGACAGCATCGGCGAAGCGCGCCTCCAGCTCAGTGAGGCGGTCGCCGGCGGGGGCGAGCAGAACGCCAACGGGGGCCTCAACGGCTGCGAAGGCAGTTGCGGCGCTGAGGAGGATGGCGGCTGCCATCGCCAGCGGGCTCCAGCGGCGGAGGACCATCGGGTCACTGCCCTTCCGCAGCGGTGCACAGATTCCGCGCGCGCTCGCAGGCCTCGATGGCAGCCTGATCGGCCTCCCGATTGCCCGGATTGGCGTCCATGTCCTGGCGATAGGCGCCTATGGCCTGCTGGTAGAGCTCGGCCGCGAGCTCGGAGTTGCCGCTGCGGCGGGCCTGCTCGGCCTGTGCGCGCAGCGACGCAGCCCGCCGCGCCTGCTCGAGGCTGGGCTGGGGCTCCCCCTCCCCTTGCTCTCGCTCGGCCTCGGCTGCAGGCGGCCTGTCCACGAACTCGATATGCACAGTGCCCTGGGGCCGACGCTCCACCTCGAGCTCCTGGTCGGTGATGGGCTCCTCGTGGTCCTCGCCGGTCGCGGCCCCCCCGGGCTCGCCGGGCCCCTCCTCCAGGGGGCCGAAGGGCACGACCTCAGTTTCGGCCGGACCGGCAGGCGACGTGTCGCTGCTCCGGACGCGCTCGCTGGTCACTACGGGTGGCCGAGGCGCGCGAGTCCGGGCCGGCTGCTGCGGCTGCCGCTCCGGCTCCTCCTCATCAGCGCCGATAGGTATCGGCTGGAAGGGATTCGGCCCCGGCGAGGACGCGATGCGCGGGGAGGGCACAGGTCGGACTGCCCTGGCAGGCTGGGCCGTCTGGGGGCGCAGCTTCCGGCGGGCGTAGCGGAGGCCCTCCTGCGCGTCCTGATCCTCCGGCTTGACCCGCAGCGCGGCCTCGAAGGCCTCACAGGCGCTGGCGTAATCCCCGCTGTCCAGCGCAGCCCGTGCGGTCGCCATCTGCTCGGAGTGGACCCGCTCCTGGGCCCATCCTGCGTGCAGATGCACGCCCACCAGGGTGAGGATGACCAGCACGATGAAGGCGGCGCCCGCCGCCGCGACCCACGGCGCCCAGCGCAGCACCGATCTCTCCGCCTCTGCGCCGAGGCCCTCGCCCTCGGGGCGAGACGCCTCGCCGCTCTCGTAAAGCGCCTCCAGCTTCTCGCGCTCCACCGTGCGGCCGGGATCAAGCTGCAGCACGCGCCGGTAGGCGCCCGCAGCGGCCACAGCGTTGCCGCGCTGCTCCTCGGCCATGCCCAGGAGCGAGTAGGCGGCCACCAGGTCCGGCGCTACCTCGATGGCCTCGCGACAGCGGGCGGCGGCGCCATCAGGGTCGCCGGCCGCGAGGAGCTGTGAGGCCTCGTGAAGCAGGCCCTCGGCGTCGCCCGCCTCCTCGTCGGGAGCGGGCGGGGCATCCATCACCAAGGTGTGCTCAGCCTCGTCCGCCTCCGAGGCCGGCTCCAGCCGGTCGGTGTCCTGGCCCGGCGCCTGTTCCGGCTCGGGCGCGCCGGCGAGAGGGGCGCCGCATCGGACGCAGAACGTGGCCGTCTCGGCGTTGCGGGCCCCGCAGTCGCTGCACCGGATCATGTCCATCAACACTCCAGTGGAGCGTGGTGGAGGTTTGCTGCACTTTTGCGATGAATACTACACAGTGCCTCGCTGGTACGTTACCCCAAAGCTCTCACGGCTGTCAAGCAGCAGGCGCAGCGGAGCAGCAGGCGAGGGCACTGGGTGCAAGTCCCATGTGTCGGTAGGACGCGCGGCCGCGTTTCTTCCCGCCGCCACAGGCCTGCCCGCGCCCCAGCACGAAGCGCTATCTCGGGCTGGGAAGCCGGCGCCCTCGCCGGCTTGTGGCGCGAAGCGCCACTGGATTCTTGATCCTTGGGCCACACCAAGGCGCACGCGGGCGAGGGCGCCCCGCGGCGACCGACATCCTGAGGTCGCATGCCACGTGCGGGCTCCCGCCGGCCTGCAGGGCGTTTGACGCCCCGCGGAGGGCGCTGGTTCCCGGCATCAGACGACCACCTTGTTGAGGGCGTACTCGATGATTCCCTGAGCGCCGGCGGCCTTCAGGGCGGGGATGAGGTCCTTCACGCGGTCGGTGTCCACCACGGTCTCCACCGCCACCCAGCCGTCGCCGTCGTTGGCCAGCGGCGAGATGGTGGGCTTCTTGAGGGCCGGGAGGCACTCCAGGACTGCCTCCAGATCCTCCTCGGCCACGTTCATCTTCAGCCCCACCTTCTTCTCTGCCTCCAGCGCCGCGTTGAGCAGCAGCGAGATGCTCTCGATCTTCCGCCGCTTCCAGGGGTCCTCCCAGGCCTCCCGGTTGGCCACGAACTTCGGGCAGGACTCGAAGAGGGTCTCCACGATGCGCAGGTTGTTGGCGCGCAGGGTGCTGCCCGTCTCTGTGCCCTCCACGACCGCGTCCACCAGGTCCGGGCACTTGGCCTCGGTGGCGCCCCAGGAGAACTCCACCTCGGCCTGAACGCCACGCTCCGCCAGGAACCGCCGCGTGACCTCCACCAGCTCGGTGGCGATGCGCTTGCCCTGCAGGTCCTCCCAGCACTGGATGCTGGAGTTCTCGTGCACGGCCAGCACCCAGCGGTACGGGCGCATTCCGCCCTTGGCATAAACGAGGTCGGTGACCTCGTGGAGATCGACACCTCGCTCCAGGATCCAGTCATAGCCGGTCAGACCGCAATCCAGCACGCCATGGTCGATGTAGAGGGGAAGCTCCTGGGCGCGCAGCAGCACCGCCCAGATCTCCTCATCGCCGAGGTCCGGCGAGTAGGCGCGCTCGTCCACAGTGACGTTGAAGCCGGCCTTGCGGAACAGGTCGATAGTCGAGTCCTGAAGGCTGCCCTTGGGCAGCCCGATTCGCAACTGCCTGTCCGACATGGGTCTGTCACTCCCTGCTATCGGCATCGGCGGGCGCGCCGGCCTCGGCCACCATCTCAGCGGCCGACCCGCCGGCGCTCTCATCGCCGGCGCCCTCCCAGACCAGGCGCGCGCCCGTCCAGATGAACCAGAGGCTGAGCGCGATCAGCGCGGCGCCGCAGACCACTATGAGCCACGAGTAGACGGTCGGCGACAGCCACGTGGCGCCCGTCACGACTATGAGCCCAACGAGAGCAAACCAGACGAGGTCCGAGAGCTCGTGCCCGGCGTAGAACGAGATGTACTCCACCGCGTTGCGGGGGGCGGCATGGGCCAACTGCCCGCCCCCCACGGTCGCCCACCACAGCGTGAAGTACGGGTTGACCACACAGACCGCGGCGCCCGCGATGATGAGCTGCAGCCAGGGCATGCCCTGAGCGCTCCGCGCCAGATCCAGAGAGGCCGCAGCGGCGTTGCGCATCATGTCCGCGCCCATCCAGGCGAGGAAGGCCCCGCCGATGAGGCTGATGGCGCCGCGCAGTGCCGGCCGCTGCAGCACATGCCTCATGCCCGCGACCAGCAGCAGCACGGTCGCGATCTCCAGCACCGCGTGGCCGCCCACGATGGCCCAGACGGCGGCCATGCCGTGAACGCCGGTCTGGCCGATGGTCAGCACCAGCATGGGACCGGGCATCATGGCGCCCGAGAAGCCGGTGATGAAGGCGATGCCGAAGATGCGGACGATACGCATGGATCAGAGACACCTCTATTAGCTGGACGACGGAGGGCCCGCCGCCGCGTCGAAGAGGCTCCCAGCAGTGAGTGGCAGAAGTTCGCGTACCTTCCCGCGTCACGCCAAGACGCCCACGCCCACCATGGAGGGGCCGCGCATCTTCAACACAACCAAGTCGACCCGTGCTAGGGAGAAGGGAACGGAAACCGGCCGTTTCCCTTCCTTCGTATGGTGACGAGAAGGTTTCCCTTGGGTTGGAATCTGCTCAGCCCGCCTCCGCGACGGCGGCCTGCATGGCCTCCTCGAAGATTCCGAGGCTCTCGTGGGCCTGCTCCTCGGTAATCACCAGCGGCGGGGCCACGCGGATGACGTTGTCATACAGGCCGATGGGCGCGATGCAGATCAGGCCGCGCTGGAAGGCCTCCCACACGATCTGGCGGGTCAGCTCCGGGGCCGGCTCCTTCGTCTCGGGGTCCTTGACGAACTCCAGGCCGCCCATGAGGCCCATGACGCGAACGTCGCCGAGCTGGGGCGTGCTCTCCTGTATCTGCAGGAAGCGCTGCTCGAAGAGCTCGCCCATCCTGGCCGCGTTCTCCACCAAGCCCTCCCGCTCGATGATATCGATGGCGGCGAGGGCCGCGGTGCAGGAGATGGGGTTGCCACCGTTGGTGCTCCCCATGGAGCCGGGCGGCAGGGCGTCCATGATCTCACTGGTCCCCACTACCGCAGAGCAGGGGATGCCGCTGCCGAGGCCTTTGCCCAGGCAGACGAGCTCGGGCGCGATGTCCCAGTGCTCCATGAAGAACCACTTGCCGGTGCGGCCGAAGGATGACTGCACCTCGTCGAGGATGAAGATCAGGTCACGCTCCTTGCACCACCTGTCCAGGCCCTCCATCCAGGCCTTCGGCGGAATGATGCCGCCGGCGCCGCCCTGATAGGGCTCGGTGATCACGGCGCACAGGCGGTTCTCGGACTGGTGCTCGACTACCCAGTCCAGGTACTCCAGGCACCTCTGCGCGCACTCCTCCTCCGACTTCCCCTCACAGATGGGAGCCCTGTAGGCGTACGGGAAGGGCGCCTGCAGGAAGCCGTGGGGCAGCGGGCCATAGCCGCTCTTCGTGCCGCCCATGCCTCCGGCGGCTGCTGCTCCGAAGGTCCGACCGTGGAAGGCTCCGTCAAACCCGATGATCTCATAGCCGTCATGCGCCCGGCGGGCCATGCGCATGGCGGCCTCGGTGGCGTCGGAGCCGGTGGTGACGAGGAAGGCCTTGTCGAGGTGCTCGGGCGTGATCTCAATGAGCTTCTTGGCCAGCTCCGCGCGCGGCTCAGTGACGAAGTCGTAGCAGTTGAAGAGCTTGTCGCACTGCTTCTTGACCTGCTCGACATAGCGGGGATGGCAGTGGCCCACGTTGGTGACCAGCACGCCGCTGGACCAGTCGAGGAACTCGTTGCCATCCACGTCCCAGATGACGCAGCCCTCGGCGTGGTCCCAGACCACAGGCATCTGGTCGCCCATGGAGCGCGGCTCGTAGGTGCGCGCGGTGTCGATGATCTGCTTCGACCGGGGGCCTGGAAGCTCAGTGATGATGTTCGGCATTGGGGTCGCCTCTTTGCAGGGCTCGGCTCCACGCGGAGTGGTACACAGCAAACGGTGGGCGGTGGCAGCGCCTTCAGCGCATCACCACCCCACTCAGACTGAGTATACCGGCGCATCTCGGGGCTGTCAAACGGCGGCGACCTGTGCGCGAGGCCGTCGCCGCAATCGGCCAACGCTCAAGCGGATCGGGCCTACAGGTCCACGATCTGCCCGCTCTCGACGCTCTCGTGCACGCCGGCGGCGATCTTGGTGGCCTCCAGGCCATCGTAGCCGTCGGGGTAGTCGCCGAGGTCGTCCATGGTCCCGCCCTCGAGCAGGACGTTCACATTGCGGGCGAAATCGGCGATGGAGTCCATGCCGTAGCCCTCGAAGATCTCCCGGCCCTGCTTGTCGTAGCGCTGCCGCAGGAAGCTCTCGTTATGGGTGGCCATGCCCTCCTCGTAGTTGCAGGTGACGGTCCCGCGGTCCTGGGAGTCACACTCCATCATGCCCTCAGTGCCCACCAGCCGGATGCCCTGATTGACGATGGCCTCGAAGGCGTCGGGGAGGATCCAGGAGGTGTCGAACATCACGGACGCCCCGTTGTCGAACTCCACCTTCGCGGAGACCGAATCCCAGGTGTCCACGCCCAGGCTCTGGAGCTTGCTCTTGTAGCCGGTGGCCCAGACGCGGACTCCGTTGGCGTTGTCCATGAGGAAGCGGGCCAGGTCATAGAAGTGGATGCCCAGGAACCAGGCCGGCGAGCTGTTGACCGCCCAGCCGGGGAACCAGTCGCGCGGCACCTCGATGCGATCCTCCATGTGCGAGTAGCCGTACTCGATGTCGCCCAGGTCGCCGGCGTCGATCTTCTGCTTCATGGCGATGTGGTACTCGTCATAGCGCTTGTGGAAGTCCACCTGCAGGAGCACGCCGGCCTCCTCGCAGGCGTCGATCATCTCCTGGCAGCCCTCCACCGTGACGTCCAGCGGCTTCTCGGAGAGCACGTGGAGGCCGGCCCCGGCCACGTCGATGACGATCTCGCGGTGGTAGGGGTCGGGCGTGACGACGGTGACGCCGTCCAGCTCCTCCTTCCGCAACATCTCCTTGTAGTCCACGTAGGGCACGAAGTCGAACTCCTGGGTGCGCTCCTCCAGCAGCTCCTCGTTGATGTCGGCGGCGGCGATCAGCTCCGCCTCGCCCCAGTAACCCATCTGCCTGAAGCAGCGCAGGTGGTTGACGCCGAAGGTCCCGATCCCGATGACTCCGATGCGTGCCTGTGCCACGACGGATTCCTCCCGTCCGTCAGATGCGACGGCTGTGAGGTTGGGCGGATGCCCGAGTCTCGCTCCCGTCAGGTCTGGTAAGAGGGATTCGCCGCGTGAAGCGCGATCCCTTCGTGCGGGCCAACAGCGCCTCCTTTCTGAGGGCGCTGCGGGCCTGAGTGCGTGCGACGAAGTCTGCCGCGACTCCGTCCGCGCGGCAGCTACCGCCCTCCACCCCACAGGGCCTCGGCCCAGCGCTCCAGATCATCGTACTGGTGGCGCCAGGTGGTGTACATGACGCCGCAGACGGGCGCGCCGAGGCGCTGGGCGTCGGCGAGCCACTCATCGGTGTAGAAGTCGCCGGTGTCATAGTAGCCGGCCAGGATCTGCGTGTGGCCGCGCTCGGCGAACCACGGGAGGCTCTGCTCGCGCTTGCGGAAGTACCAGGCGGCGATGATGACGTCCTCATCCAGGCCCTCCCAGGAGCCGGCCCAGGTCCCGTTGACGAGGTAGTAGTCGTCGTGCGCGTTGTGGTAGGGATCGAACATGTCGGACCACACGAAGATGCGCGCGTCAGGGCTCACCTCGCGGATGATCTCGGTGCAGCGCCTGACGTTGTCAGCCAGCAGCTCGCCGGGCGTCATACCGCGCTCCTGACAGGCCTGGCACCAGTTGGCGACGCGGATCTCGTCGTGGCTCATGAAGTACGAGCGCGGGTGCAGCATGTCCTCGACCTGCCGCACCTGGTCGGCCAGGATCTGGTAGACCTCCGGCTCGCTGAGGCAGCAGGCGATCTGACCCCAGTGAATGATGACCGGATGGTAGAAGCTGACGCGGAGGCGCTGGCCGTCCTGGATGCGCGAATCGGCTGTGAGGTGGATCGCTGGTGCCTCGTGGTAGACCTCGTAGCTGCCCGGCCACGGGACCGTGCCCATCCGCTCATCGACCACGCGCTCGAAGTCTCGGCCCTCCTCGTAGGCGGTGCCATCCTCGCCGCGCACGGTCAGCGGGCAGCCCTCGCGGCGCAGGATATTCAGCAGGCCCGGCTCCTCGATGGCGACATCGTCGAACCACAGACGCCCGCCCCTCCCGCCCCACACCCCGATGTAGACGCGGACCCGCTCGTTGTCGAGGCTGTTGAAGACGACATGGTGCTCCGTCCAGTCCTGGCTGGGCTCCACGCCGAGGTCGCTGTAGGAGAGCACCTGCCCGTCCTCCGACATGGCGAACATGCGCACACGGGAGGCGGCCTCGAAGTCCTCGGTGCGGATCCAGGCCCGCAGGTGGTAGCAGCGGAAGGGCGCCACGTCAATGGTCCTGCTGAGGCGGCCGTGACCGTGCTCGGGATCGGCGGACCCCACGTTCTCGATGCGGCAGGACCGCCGTCCGCCGTGGACGGTCTCGGTGTCGGCGAAGGTGATGGCGCCGGCCTGATCCTGCCAGTCCCAGCCGGCGAAGCTGTCGCCCTCGGCGTCCTCAAAGTCTCCGCCGGGGAGGCTCACGGGTGGGTCGGCGACGATGTCCGCCACGCCATCCTCCACCACGAAGAGCGCGTCGCGAACGGGCAGGCCCTCGGCCAGGTTGGGGTTGTTGTGCAGGAGGCTGGAGGAATAGCCGATGGGCATCACGGCGGGGATGATCTCGATGCCGAGGTCATCGGCGGTCCGCTTGAAGGCCGCAACGTTGTCGAAGTAGCGCTGGGGCATCTCCTGCAGGAAGCCGAACTTGCTGTCGGCGACCAGGACGCCGTTGTAGCCCGCGGCGGCGGCGCGCTGCAGAAGCTGCTGCCCCGTCCCCACGTTCTCCTCGACGAGGAAGTTGGTGGACAGGTAGAACCAGCGCATGGTGAGCTGGTCGTCCTGGGCGCGAGCGCTGCAGCCTGCCAGCCCGATGATGGCCGCCGCGCAGATGAGCCTGATGATCTTCACGGTGGCACCTCCCTGGAGCGCGATGAGACGATGCCCCACTGCAAGGGGCGTCAGGTCCCGGCGGCGAGCATCCACCCGGGGCCCGAGGACAGGCGAGGGCCTCTCCTACTCCACTGCCGTCAGCCGGCGTGATCCGCTGGTCACTGTGAAGCGCGAACTCCTGGTGTCGGTGGAACGCGCGGGCGAGGGCGCCCGCGCCCCAGTATCTATCTGGATTGCAGCCGCCGCCCGCAACTGACAATCTGTGGAAGGCCCTCACTCTGCTTCGCACCAGTTGATGATGCCCAGTGCCAGGCCCTTCGCGCCCGTGATCAGCTCGGTCATGGAGACCTTCTCGTTGTCGGAGTGGGCCTCCTGGATGTCGCCGACGCCGTAGACGATCACCGGCATGCCGCCGATGCGGTTGTAGAGGCGGGCATCACAGGAGACGTTCCAGCCGAAGATCTCCGAGCTCGGCTCAAACTGCGTCACGGCGTCGTGGAAGGTCACCGGAAGCGGATGATCGGCAGGGATCTCGTAGGAGTCGTTGTGCAGCTTGGGGTACGTCAGCTCGAAGTGCTCCCTGAGCCACTCGTCGTCGGTCTCCATGACGGCGTCGTAGAGCTCCTGCTTGACCTGATCCATGGACTTGTTGGGCAGGAAGCCAACGCCGCCCTCCAGCATGCACTCGCCGGCGACCATCGACGGCCAGCCCTCGGCGCGGATGATGCCCAGGCAGAGCTGCACGGGCGCCTCGTAGCGCTCGAAGAGCGGGTAGTTCGCGCTTTCGGCGATGAGCTGCTCCTCGTAGTCGAGCATTCGGTCGATGGCCTCCATCATGTGCTCGATGGCGTTCTCGCCCTCATGGCGGCGCCCCATGTGCATCGGTGTGCCGAAGGTCTTGGCGCGGAACCAGATGGCGCCCCGGTTCGCGGGGAAGATGTTCAGCGACGAGCCCTCACCGACGATGACGCCGTCGGCGCGGTCGCCCTGCCGGATCAGCGCCAGCGCGCCGTTGCCGCCCACCTCCTCCTCGATGACGAGCTGCTGGTGGATGTCGCCCTTGAGCTCAATGCCCAGGTCCATGATGGCGCGAATGGCGAGGGTCTGGAGGACGACCTGGCCCTTGTCGTCCATGGCGCCGCGGCCGGTGACGTACTCGCCGTCGAACTGGGGATCGAAGGCCTCCTCCCAGTCAGCGCCAGGGACGACGTCGGTGTGCGACTGGACGATGAGGCTCCGGCCGTCACCGGAGCCCGGAAGGGTCGCCACCAGGTTGTAGCGCCCCTCGTAGGGCATCTCGTTCTCATTGTGGCTATACTCGGGATCGTCGAAGATGTCCTCTGGGATCTCTCGGTACTCGGCCTCCATGCCGAGGTCAGCGAGGAGGCCCTTCATGTACTCCTGGACGCCCTGCTCATTGCCCTGAACGCTCTCGAACTCGATCAGCTCCATGAGCCATTCGCGAGCCTGCTCGGCGCGGGCGTCGATGGCGTCTGCGACCTGCTGCGGGGTGACCTCGCTCAATAGGACTCACTCCGATCGCGATATGCGGAAACGCTGAGGGCGGCGGGATTACTCGATGACCCTCGCCCCGTCGTGCGACAGCGCCAGAACGCGGCTCTCGGCTGCGATCCCGGCGCGCTGGAAGCCATTCACCATGGCCTGGCCCACTTCCTCCCGGCGGTCGCCGACGAAGGCCGCCACCGTGGGCCCCGAGCCGCTGAGCGCGGCACCGTAGGCCCCCGCCTCCAGGGCGGCCTCCATGGCCTCCTCGGCTCCGGGTGTCAGCGGCGCGCGATACCGCTGGTGGAGCCGGTCGCGGGTGGACTCGGCCAGCAGCTCGAAGCTGCCGGACACCAGCGCGGCGATGGTGAGGCTGGCGCGGCTGAGATTGAAGACGGCGTCCTCGTGCGGCACGGTCTGGGGCAGCACGCGCCGGGCGTCGTGCGTGGCGACCTCGAAGTCCGGGATCGCCACCACGCAGGCGAGGCCCGAGGCCACGTCGAGGCGCCGCACCAGCACCTCATCGCCCACGGTGCAGCAGACCGTCAGTCCGCCCAGGAGCGCCGGCGCCACGTTATCGGGATGGCCCTCGACCCGGGCGGCGACCTCCACCATCCGCTTGTCGGTCAGCCCCAGCCCCAGCAGCTCGTTGGCGGCCACGACGCCGCCCACGATGGCGGCGGAGCTGGAGCCGAGGCCCCGGGCGAGCGGAATGCGGTTGAGCTGGCGGAGCGTAAGCCTGGGGAGGTGGCGGCCGGCGGCGTCCGCGGCGGCCTGGGCGGCGCCCAGCACCAGGTGAGTACGGTCGCGCGGAAGCGAATCGGCGCCCTCGCCGTCCACCTCCACGCTATCGGCGTCGGCCAGCGCCAGCCTGACCTCGTTGTGCAGCGCCAGAGCCAGCCCCAGGCAGTCGTAGCCCGCGCCGAGATTCGCGGTGGTGGCCGGCACCTCAACCGTCGCGGACTGCCGATCCATCATGGGCCTCCTTCGGCTCGCCCGATGTATCTGCGCGGCAGCCGGGCCGACAGGCGCGAGCAGACCTCCTCCACGATGCTGCTGGCCCGCTGCGCCAGCTCCTCGACGGTGATACGCTCCTCCCCCTGCCGGCCGATGAGGACGGCCTCGTCGCCGGTCGCGGCCTCTGCGTTCGTGACGTCAACCGTGATGGCGTCCATGGAGACTCGGCCGACCACCGGACAGCGCCGGCCGCCGATGAGCACGTCGGCGTTGCCCGAAAGCGCGCGGGCGTAGCCGTCGGCGTACCCGACGGGCAGCACCGCGATGCGGCTGTCCCGCGGGGCCCTCCAGGTGCAGCCGTAGCCCACCGGCTCGCCGACCTCCACGAGCTTCACGACGCCGATGCGACAGCGCAGAGACAGCGCTGGCCGAACCCCATCGGGCACAAGCTCCGGCGGATAGCCAGGGTTGATCCCGTAGAGGATGCTGCCGGGCCGCACCGCGTCGAGGTGCGCCTGGGGCATGCGCACGGTGGCGGCGCTGTTAGCCATGTGCCGCAGGAGGGGCCCGTCGCCCAGGTCATCAAGAAGCGGGAGCATCTCCCGGAAGCGGCGGAGCTGCTCCCGGGACCACGACAGGTCGGGGTTGGTGGAGTCTGCGAAGTGCGAGAAGACGCCCTCCACGTGGACCTCAGGCATCTCCATGAGCTTCCGCGCCAGCCTCTCAGCGACGTCCGGGCGCGCGCCGTGGCGGCCCATGCCGGTGTCAAGCTTGACGTGCACGCCAGCGACCGAGTCCGCGTCGCGGGCAGCCTCGGCCATCATGCAGGCGTGCGCCGGGCTGCTGAGGGTGGCTACGAGGTCGTGCTCCCTGTAGAGAGGGGCCTCCATCGGGTCCGGCGGGCCGAGGACCAGAATCGGCGCTGTGATGCCTGCGTCGCGCAGCTCGATGCCCTCATCCACGAGCGCCACGCACAGCAGCGCCGCCCCGGCCTCGATGGCCGCTCGCGCCACCTCAACCGCACCATGCCCGTAGGCGTTGGCCTTCACGACGGCGGCGATGCCCCGCCGGGGGCCGACGAGCTGCTGAATGGCCCGCACGTTGCCGCGGATGGCGTCCAGGTCGATCTCCAGGTATGCCGGTCGCACCTTGGCCTCCATCCGGGACGTCCGGGACGCTCGGCGATTCGAGGGCGAAGCTCTCACGACGGCGAGGCCGCTCTGTCGGCCCGGTCGCGCTCCTCGGCCCACTGCAACAGCCGCATGATGGTGCTGATGGCCGCGAAGCCAACGACGAAGACGCCTCCGCTCGCCAGCACGGCATGAGCGTACATCTGAGCCTCCACGAGCGGGCCCCCCACCTGCCAGGCCGCCACGACCGTGGCGGTCACGACGGCGACAAGCGCAAGACACGAGCCGCCGGGCGCGGCGTCCATGGGTCGGCCGCCGGCGGTGTCGGTGGGGGGCATCCCCAGCCTGGGCGGCTCCCACTGGGCCTCAGGCGGGCGGGCGACCCATGCGTAGAGCTGGTGGAGCAACTGTATGGTCGCCCGGCGTGCACCGCGGAGGTCGGCGGCCTCGCGGGAGACCAGGGTCAGGGCGCGGTTGCTCTCCCGCGGGGCGTGCCAGCGGATGAGGATGCGGTTCAGGCCGGCCGCCGGCTGCATGGGCTCGATGATGTCGATGCGGGCGCGGGGCAGATACCACGAGAAGTCGTCCCCGTAGTAGACGAGGGCGTCGCCCCACGCCGCGAGAAAGCCGATGTCGCGATCGGTGTCGCCATCCCAGACGAGGGGAGCGTCGCCGGGCGAGAAGCCCACGAAGATGGGCCTGACGCCCTCGGGGAAGTCGTGCCCCTCCTCACGCAGCAACTCGCGCAGGCGCCGCCGCAGAGCGAGGTTGCCGGCCAGCGCCAGGCGGTTATGCGCCAGCCAGGTCCCGACGGGGGCGAGGATCAGCGCCGCGGTGGCGACCAGGAAGGGGGCGATACCCCTGCCCTCCGGCCACAACAGGTGCAGTAGCGCCAGCCCCACGCCAAAGGGTGCGGCCGCTGCAGCGAAGGTGGCGAGCCCCAACATCAGATTGTATCGGCGCCGCACCGCGGCGCCGAAGATCCGTTTGCTCTCCTGCATGTCAAGCTCACGCGGTGCACATTGCCCAGACAGATTACCGCTCGGGAAGCTCGAAGTCAATGCGCACAGTCTGCCCGGCGTTGACTCCGGCATCCTGGTAGCCGGGCTGATAGCCGTAGGCGAAGGCGTCGATGCGCGGAGTGCCGGACGGCAGGTCCAGCAGGTAGCTGCCGCCCGCATCGCTGAGCGTCGCCAGTTGCTCCCACGCGAACCAGGGAGAGGGCCGGAGGGAGGTGCCCGCCCACGTCTGCACTCGGTCGATGACGTCCTCGGGCACCAGCGGACGGTAGGCGCGGTCGAGCCTGGCCCGGACGCTGGCCCCGGCCAGCGACTGCGTGGCGCCGCCACCGATCTGCCCCGCAATCGAGCCGCGCACCGTGCCCGGGGCCGCGCCCGCCGCGGCGGTCAGCTCCAGGTCCACGGTGACGGACTGCCGCTCGGTGAGGCCGGAGACCACACGCACGTCGGTGTTGAAGCCCGCGACGGCCGCGGTGATAAGGTAGTCGCCCGGGGCCAGGGCGTCGAGCCGGTACTCGCCATTGCCATCGGTGTAAGCCGCGTAGTGAGTATCGGCGGGAGGCAGCGCAATCACCGATGAGCCCTCGCGCACGAGCTGCGCGCCTCCAGGCAGGGCGTAGACCAGGACGCGGCCAGCCGCGACGTCGCCGGGAAGCGTGACGGTGCCGCGGACGCGGCCACCGACCTGCGCCTGCAGATTGTCCAGCCGCAGGTCGCTGTTGGGCTGCACGTTGATGATGGTAACCGCGCCGCGGAATCCGCCCGGCGCCACCACCTGCAGCAGGTGGCGGCCCGCTGGGAGGTCCCGCAGACGCACGCGACCGGCCGCGTCGGGACTGACCGGCAGGGGCTGACCGTCGAGGAGGACCGCCGAGTTCGTCGGGTCATCGCCCTCCTCAAGCAGGTTCTCCACGCGACCGATGACGTCTCCGACGCTGATCAGGCCGATGAGCGCGCCCACGAGCGTTCCTCCGCCACAGCCGGCGAGCGTGGCCGTGACGGCGGCGATAAGCAGCAGCTTCAGCATCCTGCGGGTCATGGCTCCATTCCTCACTGAGGCGGTACAGACCGCTGGCAGTCACCTTGCTTGTTTCGACGCAGGGCCCGGTGCGACCTTTCGCCTATGGGGACTCCGGCTTCGCCGGGGTGATCGAGAGACGGCCGCCGGTGACGGTGGCCCAGAAGTCCAGCCTCCCGCGGTGGTCGGCGGTGACGGTCTGGGTGTGCTCGGCCTCGCGTCCCTCACGGAGCGTGACGGTGTGCTTCGAGCCGGCCTCCACTGGGTAGAGGCCATCATCGACTGTGATCCGCACGCGCGTGGGAACGCCGCCGAAGAAGCGCTCCGGGCCGCCCCGCCGCTGTTCGCCCCAACTCGCGCCGTGGCCGCCGACCTCCAGGAGGATCAGGCCGGGGCCGCACATGGACACGCGAGCGTGGGCCTCGCCCGACTGCGGGCGGAGCCGGACGGGAATCGCCTGGGCGCGCGCCATGGCGCGGGCCGGCACGTCGATCCCCAGGCGGACGATCCCGGTTCGGCGGCCCGTGGTATCCCGCTCGGCCGCTGAGAACGTGCAAGTGCCGCCCATCCAGACGCGGTGGTCTGCCGCGGCCGAGAGAACCTGCACATGCCGCGCCGGGCCCCGGCTGAGCAGTCTGATCCTGTCGGGCGTCCCGGCGATAGCCACGTCGCCGCACAGGAGGCCGTCGGACAGCAGGCGGTGGAGCGCCCGGCGCCCGAACAGGTCCCCGTGCACGGCGGCGTGCAGGGCGTCGGTAGGGGGCCAGTGGCTCCAGGACGGGAAGGGCGCAAAGAGGGCCAGCCCCGCCCCGACAGGATGGACCGTCAGCCCCATGAAGTAGGGGTTCTCCTCGTCGTCGAACTGCACGCTCTGGGTGGCGAGCGGGATGGTCTCGGCGCTGGGGCGGATGAACCAGCTCGGGCCCTGGAAGGGATAGCCCTGCATTTCGGTGGCGGCGCCGGTATGGGCGTAGCCGCGCATGCGGCCCATCGAGAGGTCCCGCCCCCGGCCGGGCACGAAGGTGCCCCCAGCCTCCATCCCCACGCTGACCGACGGGAAGGCCGGGTGCTGCTCGCCGACGCGGAAGCTCCCGTAGCGGTCCGCCGGATCGCGGGCGCCGGCGATCCCCAGCATGGCCGCCAGCGGCGACATGGCGGGATTCCACGAGCGCGACTGACACATCGCCAGCCCCAGGTCCCCGAAAAAGGCCCCGCCTCGCTCCACGTAGCGCCGGATAGCCTCCTGCGCGCCGCCGGGCAGATTGAGGCAGGCCGGCGCGAGGATGACGCTGTAGCGATCCAGATCGACGGTCTCGAGGTCCTCGACGCAGAGGAAGTCCAGGCCGCCGAACACGGTGCCGCCGCGATAGCCGCATGCCAGCTCGGCGACGTCGTTGACGGTGTACTCCTCCACGTACCCGTAGGCCGGGGTGCCCGCGAACTGGTGGCCGCCGGCGTAGGGCTGGTAAAGGACTGCGGCGCAGGGCTCCGGCGCCTCGTCGGCAAACGGTGCCCGGCCGAGGGCGGCGGCGAGCTGCTCGACCACGCTCCTCTGCACTGAGCGGGAGGCCTGGAGTCGCTCCAGGTCGTGAAGGCCGACGCCGACGGCACCACGCAGGCCGGCCTCGAGGATCCACGCGGGCAGGGCCGAGCGGGTGTAGGCGGGGCTGGGCGGCAGTGGGATGCGAAGCCAGGGGATGACCTCGAACTGCCCCCCGCGCCGGGCCATCTGGACGGCGTGCACGTTGTGGGTCGCGATGTCAGGCTCCATGATGTCCGGCGGAACGAACACCTGCACGACGTCATAGGAGTCCGGGATGGCGGTGAGACTCCGGTAGAGCGAGATGCGACCGGTCATCAGGGGGGTCTCAGGATCGATGCGTCGGATCTCCTCCGCCCAGAGCTGCATCACATCATGGAAGGCCGCCCGCTCGTACTCCGCACAGTCCACCGACGGGCGGCCCACGCCGTAGGTCTGCTTGTGGTCGAGAGCGCGCGCCCGGGTGCGGGTGATCTCGTCGATGCGCAGGTAGTCGGTGCCCCAGGCCGCGTTGATCGCTGTCAGGGAGCCGTGGCGGTGGAGCAGGAAGCGTCGGAAGTCGTCCTCGGTGTGGCTGATATCGCGCTCCAGGTAGTGGTCGGTGGCCCAGGCGGCGACACCGTCTGTGTCCTTGAGCTCGGAGACGACCGCCCCGATCCACTCGCGGCAGGCGGCCGAGTACTCCGGGTCGTGGGGGGAGACCCGGTGCTCGCCGAAGAGCTTGGTGCGCAGGCCGACGATAACCTGGAGGCCCTCTGCGGCGGCCCCCCCGATCAGTTCCCGTGTCCGCTCGATATGCTGGGGGGCGTCGTCGGGCAGGTCGAGGTAGACCGTGTTGCAGCCAAGCTCTCGGGCCTGAGCCGCCGCACCGGCGCCCTGCAGGCCGTAGACGAAGACGAACGGTCCGGGGCGCTCGTCAGCGCCGGCGATGGCGGCCAGAGAGAGGCAGAGAAGGGCCGCGACGGCCCGGCGGGCCATCGTCAGGTTCCCGCGGACCACGGAGGAACCGTTCCTTACCATCAGTCAGCCACCTCGCGGGAGCGGCTCGTCAATGCCCGACGCGGCGCGCATGGGCTATATCTATGCATTACCCGCATCTTGAGCGCTCGCGGAAGTACGATGGCCGCGCTGCGCGGAGAAGTCACGCTGTCATGGAGGGGCCGCTCCGAGCGTCGCCGCCCCGGCGGCGCGAGGAGTGAGGCCCGCCAGGGCCGAAGGTTCCACCCCGGCCCACTCGTTAAGTAGCCCAGGCGCCCCCGCCTGCGCGCCGTTTAGCCCCTGGGTAGAGCTATCTTACCGCGCCGGGATGGAACCTGCCGCCTGCGCAAGACGACCGCGCAGGCGGCATCCTGGAGTTCGGATACCGAACTCTTAAGAGAAGCCTACTGGCTTCTCCATCGCTACGCTCGGGGGCCCCTGCGTACCACAGCAGCACACGCCTGAGGCGCTACTCAACTCCATCACAGGCCTCCCGCAAGATGCGGGTAATGCATAGGGGCTATTCAGAGAGCCACTCCTCGACGGTGTCGAGCGCCTCGCGGGCGGCCTCCTGCTCGGCGGCCCGCTTGGACCTGCCCTCCCCCACGCCGATGACGCCCCCCTCGTGGGTGGCCTCAACGATGAACCACCGGTCGTGTGGCGGCCCCTCGGTGCGCACGACCCGATAGCTCGGCGGGGTCTCGCCGCAGGCCTGCAGGACCTCCTGGAGCGCGGACTTGTGGTCGCGCAGGGACTCCCGCCCGTGGACGTCCTCGAGGAGCGTGCCGAAGTGCTCGAGGACGAAGTCGCGGGCGGCGACGAAGCCGCCGGACAGGAAGATGGCCCCGATCAGGGCCTCCACCAGGTCCGCCAGCAGGGAGGCCTTGTTGCGGCCGCCGGTGGTCTCCTCGCCCCGACCCAGCAGCAGGTACTTGCCCAGCCCCAGCTCTCGCGCCACGGCGGCCAGCGCGGACTTGCGCACCAGGGCGGCCTTCATTCGAGTCAGGGCGCCCTCAGGCAGCTCCGCGTGCGCGGAGTAGAGGTAGGAGGCGAAGACCAGGTCGAGCACGGCGTCGCCCAGGTACTCCAGACGCTGGTTGCTGGCCAGCTCATCAAGCCCCTGCTCCCGGACATAGGAGCTGTGCCGGAAGGCGAGCTCCAGCAGCTCGTCGGGAACGAACTGCAGGCCGAGCCTCTGCTTGAGGCTTGCGAAGCGCTCCTCAGGCACCGGTGGCGCCGCCCGCGCCCCCTGCGCTGCAGGCGGGCGAGGAAGGCCTTCACTCCTCAAAGCGGCGAATGATGAGTGTGACATTATGCCCGCCGAAGCCGAAGGAGTTGGACATGACGATGTTGACCTCGGCCTCGCGCGGCTGGCCCCGGACAAGGTCCAGGTCCTGGGGCTCGGGGTCGTCGCAGTTGAGGGTGTGCGGGATGATGCCCTCGTGGATGGACTTGATGCACAGCGCCAGCTCGGTGGGGCCGGTGGCCCCGAGCATGTGCCCGTGCACCGGCTTGGTGGAGGAGATGGGCACCTCGGAGAGATGCTCGCCAAGCAGCTCGCGAAGGGCCAGGGCCTCGGTGGCGTCGCCGGCCGGAGTGCCCGGCCCGTGTGCATTGATGTAGTCGATATCCTCGACCGTCATGGCGGCATCGTCGAGGGCGTTCTGCATGGCCAGGATGGCCCCGGCCCCGTCGGGGCAGGGCTCGGTAATGTGATGGGCGTCGCCGCTGAGGCCCACGCCCACGATCTCGGCGAGGATGGGCGCGCCCCTCTGCCGGGCGTACTGCAGGTCCTCGACAATCACACCGGTGGCGCCCTCGCCGATAACGAATCCATCGCGGTCACGGTCGAAGGGGCGACAGGCGGCGGCCGGATCGTCATTGCGAGTGGAGAGAGCCTGGGCGGCGCAGAAGCCGGCCAGGGCGCTGCGACACACGCCGGCCTCGGTCCCCCCGGTGATCATGGCCTTGGCGCGCCCGAGCTTGATGAGGTCCACGCAGGCGGCGATGGCGTGCGCCCCGGAGGCGCAGGCGGTGACCACCGCTGAGTTGGGCCCCATGGCCCCGCAGTGGATGGACATCAGACCGGAGGCCATGTCGATGATCATCATGGGCACCAGGAAGGGCGAGACCCGGTTGGGGCCGCGTTCGAGGAGTCGCTCGAACTGCTCCTCCCAGGTGGTCATGCCCCCGATGCCGGAGCCGATGAGCACGCCGATCTCGCTCCGGTTGCCATCATCGATCGCCAGCCCCGCGTGCTCCATCGCCACGTCGGCCGCCCACACCCCGTACCTGGCGAAGCGGTCGGCGCGCTTCATCAGCTTGGGGTCGATCCGGTCCGTGGCGTCGAAGTCCAGGTCCACCTCGGCGGCGATCTGCGCCTTGTACTCAGACGGATCGAAGCGCCGGATGCGGTCGATGCCCGTACGTCCCTCAAGGCAGGCGTCCCACAGGCGGTCAAGCCCCCGGCCGGAGGCCGACACGGTCCCGGTACCGGTTATGACCACGCGACGGTTCATCAGCTCAGGCCCTCGCAACGTGCGCCGGATATCGACCTGCGGCCGTCCATGAAGCTGGGCGGCCGCCAGTCGCGCTGAAGGTCCCCCTCGAGATCCGCAGCTACTGGGTCTTCTCCTCGAGGTAGCGGACGGCGTCGCCCACGGTCTGGATGCTCTGGGCGTCCTCCTCGGGGATGTCAACGTCGAACTCGTCCTCCAGCGCCATGACCAGCTCGACGACGTCCAGCGAGTCCGCCTTCAGGTCGCCCTCGAAGGTGGCGGACTCGGTCACCCAGCTCTCGGGGACGGACAGCTCCCGCACGATGACTTCCTTGACCTGCTCGAACAGCGCCATGTGTCGTCTCATCTCCGTTCTGTGCGTAGCGTCGGCCGGCCCAGCGAGGCCCGGCAGTGTCTGTGTGTCATTATGTGCGATCTCCGGCCGCCGTGGGTCCACGGCCCGGTCCTACCGGCCCGTCCTCTCCTCAATGTACCGAACGGCGTCACCGACGGTCTGGATGTCCTGTGCCTCCTCCTCAGGAATCTCCATGTCGAACTCGTCCTCCAGGGCCATCAGCAGCTCCATCATCAACAGGGAGTCCCCCTCCAGGTCGCCCTCGAAGGTTGCGGAGTCGGTGACCTGCGTCTCCGGCACCTCAAACTCCTCGGCAACGATTGCCTTGACGCGATCCGCAACTGCCATCTTCCCTCATCTCCATGCAGACGCCTACATGATCAGGCCGCCGTCGATGTTGATCACCTGGCCGGTGATGTAGGCTGCGCCCGGGCCGGCCAGAAACCGCACTGCATTGGCCACGTCCCCGGCGGTACCGGGCCGCTTGAGCGGGATGCGATCCAGCCACGCCTGGCGCTGCTCGTCCGGCAGCTCATCGGTCATGGCGGTCTCGATGAACCCCGGCGCCAGCGCGTTGCAGGTCACGTTGCGGCCCGCCAGCTCCTGGGCGGTGGTCTTGGTCAGCGAGATCAGACCGCCCTTGGAGGCCGAGTAGTTGGCCTGTCCGGCATTCCCGGCCACCCCGGCGACGGACGCCATGTTGACGATCCGACCGTAGCGTGCCCGCATCATGGGCCTGGCCACGGCTCTGGTGCATAGGAAGGCTCCCTTGAGATTCACGTCCAGGACGGCGTCCCATTGCTCCTCGCCCATGCGCACGAGCAGCGCGTCGCGGGTGATGCCGGCGTTGTTGACGAGGATGTCTATGCGCTGAAAGCGCTTCATCACCTCGTCCATCATGTCCTGGACCTGCTCCGCGTCAGTGATGTCGGCGGCGCTCACCATGGCCTCCACGCCGCGCTCGCCGACCTCGGCGGCGACCTTCTCCGCCGCCGCCTCCGCGACGTCATTGACGACGATGTGTGCGCCGGCATCGGCCAGCGTGTGGGCGATGGCGGCGCCGATGCCGCCACCCGCTCCCGTGATTATGGCAACCTGGTCCTGAAGCTGCAAGACCCACACCTCCGGCGGGACGGGGCTCTGGGCCGGGGTGGAACCGGCGACCCCTCCATCTCAATGGTGCCCGTCCTGGCAGCAATGTACCCCCTCGACTGCCCTCGTAGTGAGGATCCAACCATTTCCGCCAGCGACCGCTCGCTATGTGAGCCGGGCGACGGCCTGCTGCAGGTCCTCTGCGGTGTCCACGTTAAGGACCTGCAGCTCCGGGTCGATCCTGCGGATGAGCCTGCTCAGCACCGTGCCGGGACCGACCTCCACCAGCGTCTCCACGCCCTCCTCGGCCAGCCGACGCACGCTCTGCTCCCATAGGACGCTGGTGGTCATCTGCCTGCCCAGGCACTCCCGGACCTGGGCCGGTTCGGTGTGCGGCAGGGCGTCCGCGTTGGCGACGACGGGCACGTCCGCCGGCGCAAGGTCGATCTCCTCGAGACGCTCGATGAGCAGGTCGACCGCCGGCCCCATCAGGGAGGAGTGGAAGGCTCCACTGACCTTGAGGGGGATGACGCGCTTCGCGCCAGCCTCCTCGGCCAGCGCACCGGCCCGCTCCACCGCGCCCACCTCGCCCGAGATGACGATCTGCCCCGGGGAGTTGTAGTTCGCGACGACCAGGACGTCGTCCTCCCGCGCCCGGGCGACCACCGCCTCCACCTCCTCGGCGTCCAGGCCCAGGACGGCCGCCATGGCGCCGGGGCACTCCTCGCCCGCACGGGCCATCAGCTCGCCCCGGAAGCGCACCAGATGCAGGACCTGCTCCGGCGTGAGGCACCCGGCGCAGGCGACGGCCGAGTACTCCCCGAGGCTGTGGCCGGCCACGAAGTCCGGCTCAATGCCGGCGTCGCGCAGGCCCGCCAATGCCGCCAGGGAGTGAGCTGCGATGGCGGGCTGCTGGTTGTCGGTGCGAGTGAGCGCATCCTCCGGCCCCTCGAACATCACCTGCAGCAGGTCGGCGCCCAGGGCGCCCTCCGCGACCTCCAGAGCCAGCCTCGGGGGGCCGCCGGCCTCGTAGAGGTCCTCACCCATCCCCACGTAGTGCGAGTTCTGCCCGGGGAAGACGAAGGCGATCACCACTCACTCACCCCGCCGCTGCTTGAAGGCCTCGATCATGGCCGGCACGACCTCGAACAGGTCGCCCACGATCCCGTAGTGCGCCACGTTGAAGATGGGCGCGTCGGGGTCCTTGTTGACGGCCACGATGCAGTCGGAGGAGGACATGCCGGCCAGGTGCTGCACAGCGCCGGAGATGCCGCAGGCGATGTAGAGCTTGGGATGCACGGTCTTGCCGGTCTGCCCCACCTGGTGCGTGGCAGGGATCCATCCGGCGTCCACGGTGGCCCGGGAGGCGCCCACGGCGCCGCCCAGCAGCTCCGCAAGCTCCTCGATAAGCGCGAAGTGCTTCGGATCCCCCAGCCCGCGTCCGCCGGAGACGATGATGTCGGCCTCGGTGAGGTTGACGTCGCTGCCGGTCTCGTCCTTGATGACCTCCAGGATGCGGGTGGCGATGGACCCCTCGTCGATCTCCACCGGGACCTGGATGACCTCGGCCTCCCGGCTGTCATCGAACTCCATAGGCGTCATGACCTTGGGCCGCACGGTGGCCATCTGCGGGCGGGTGTACTCGCAGAGGATGGTGGCCATGACGTTGCCGCCGAAGGCCGGTCGGGTCTGCTCCAGGAGCCTGGTCTCCGGCTGGATGCTCAGCTCCGTGCAGTCGGCAGTCAGCCCGGCCCGGATGCGCGCCGCGACGCGGGAGGCCAGGTCGCGGCCCATGGTGGTGGCGCCGATGAGCACGATCTCGGGCTTGTGCTTGTTGATCAGCCCCGTCAGGACGTCCGTGAACGGCTGGGTGCGGTAGCGCCCGAGCGTGGGATGGTCCACCAGGAAGACGCGGTCGGCGCCGTAGCCGGCGGCCACGTCGGCCAGGTCCGCGATCTCATGGCCCATGAGCACAACGCTGACGTCGGTGCCGAGGTCCGCTGCCAGCCTGCGGCCCTCGCCGATCAGCTCGGCGGTGACGGGGGCCAGCGTGCCCTCGGGCCCAATCTCACCGACGACCCACAGGCCCTCGTACTGCGAGGTGTCCACCTCGCCCTTGCCCGCCATCTCCAGCACGATCGCGCCGGTGGGGCAGGCGTAGGCGCAGGCGCCGCACATGGTGCAGTTCTCGTTGAACTCGGCCTTCTCATCGACCATGTCGATGGCCCCGTAGGGGCAGGCCGGGATGCACAGCTCGCATCCGATGCACTTGGGCTTGTCGATGTATATGCCCATCGCGTCGCTCCCGAACGGGTCCAAACGGGCCGCGCGGTCCGCGGGCGGAGTGGCTCTTCGCGCGGGCGTCAGATGATCTTGTCGTCGATGAGGGCCTCGATGACCGCGGTGGCGGTCTCCTTCGGCTCGCCCTCGAACCTCGTGCCTTCGGTGTTGCGGGTGGGTGCGAAGGTGCGGACCACGCGGGTGGGCGAGCCATCCAGCCCGCACAGGCAGGCGTCCACGTCCATGCAGGTCTGGTCCCACACCTGCACGTTTTTCTTCTTCGCCGCCAGCTTGGCCTTAATGCCGGGGCGCCGGGGCTCGTTCATCTGCTTGACGCACGAGACCACCGCCGGCATCTCGACCTGCGTGACCTCGAACTCGTCCTCCAGCAGCCGGCGGACCGTCAGCGCCTTGCCGTCCACCTCCAGGCCGATGGCGAAGGTGACCTGGGGGATGCCCAGGTGCTCGGCGATGCCCGGCGGGACCTGAGCGGTGTCGCCGTCGAAGGCCTGCTTGCCGGTCAGGATCAGATCGTAGTCCCCGATCTGCCGAATGGCGGAGGAGAGCACGTAGGAGGTGGCGAGGGTATCGGAGGCGGCGAAGCAGCGGTCGGAGATCAGGATGGCCTCGTCAGCGCCCATGGCGAGGGCCTCGCGCAGCGCGTCCTCGGCCTGCGGCGGCCCCATGGAGATGACGGTGACCGTGCCGCCATGCTCCTCCACAAGCTGGACGGCCGCCTCGATGGCGTTCTCATCGAAGGGGTTGATGATCGCCGGCACGCCCTCCCGGACGATGGTGTTCGTCTCCGGGTCGATCTGCACCTCGGAGGTGTCAGGGACCTGTTTGATGCACACGATGATGTTCATCGGTCGCTCAGCTCCGATTGCAGCGCGGCTCAGATGCGGTGCTCGCGCAGGACGCGGTTGGCGATGATGCCGCGCTGGATCTCCGAGGTGCCCTCCACGATCTCGAACAGCTTGGCCTCGCGCATGTAGCGCTCCACGGGGAAGTCGCGGGTGTAGCCCACGCCACCATGGATCTGCACGGCATCAGAGGTGACGCGTGAGACCATCTCGGAGGAGTAGACCTTGGCCATGGCCGCCAGCTTCTCGTACTTCTCCCCCTGGTCCTTGAGCCAGGCCGCCCGCTGGTACAGCAGCCGCGAGGCCTCGATCCCGGTGGCCATGTCGGCGAGCTTGAACTGGATGGCCTGAAACTCCGAGATCCGCTGCCCGAACTGCTCCCGCTGCTGGGCGTAGACGATGGCGGCGTCAAAGGCGGCCTGGGCCAGGCCGACGGCGCCCACGGCCATGCCCAGGCGGCCGATTCCGAGCGTCTCCATGGCCACCCGGAAGCCCCGCCCGGTCCTGTAGAGCACGTTCTCGACCGGGACCTCGCAATCCTGGAAGATCAGCTCCCGATTGGGCAGCGCGTCCCAGCCCATCTTCTTCTCGTCCTTGCCGAACTCGAAGCCGGGCATGCCCTTCTCGACGATGAAGGCAGTCTGGCCGCGGGTGCCCTTGGAGGGGTCGATGTTGGCGATGATGACGTAGACTTCGGCCTCGCCGCCGTTGGATATGAACACCTTGGTGCCGTTGAGGATATACTTGTCGCCCTTCAGATCGGCCCTGGTGGCAACGGCGCCGGCGTCCGAGCCCGCGTTGGGCTCGGTGAGGCCGAAGGCGCCGATGCTCTCCCCGGTGGTCAAAGGCACCAGGTACTTCTGCTTCTGCTCCTCGGTGCCGAACTGCATGATGGGGTACTGGGCCAGCATGTGGGCGCCGAAGATGGCACCGGTTGTGGAGCAGTAGTAGCTGAGCAGCTCACCAACCACACCCCACGTCAGAAAGCCCATGTCGAGCCCGCCGTAGTCCTCAGGGACAGGCACGCCGCAGAGATCCATCTCCCGCAGCAGCTCGACGTTCTCCCAGGGGAACTCGCCCCGCTCGGCGATCTCGGAGGCCCGGGGCGCCAGCTCCTCCTCGCCGAGCTCGCGCACGGCGTCCACGATCATCTGCTGATCTTCGGTGAAGCTGAAGTCCAAGAGGGTCTCCTCCCTGCGCTTTCTGAAGCTTGGCGGCTAGCCGGTCCAGCGGATGACGGCGCCGCCGAGGCTGAACCCCGCCCCAAATCCCACCATCAACACGTTGTCGCCGGGCTGCAGGCGGCCGTCGCGGTAGACCTCATCCAGGGCGATGGCCATGGAGGCTCCGGAGGTGTTGCCGTACCTATCGACATTGACCACCATGCGCTCGTTCGGGATGTCCAGACGCCTGGCGGCGGCATCGATGATGCGCATGTTGGCCTGGTGCATGACCACCCAGTCGATGTCGCGGTTGGTGATTCCGGCCCTGGCGATGGTCTTGCCGGCCACCTCCGGGATGCCGCGCACCGCCAGCTTGAACAGCTCCGGCCCGCTCATGTGCAGGCAGTCGTCGTGGGCGGCCAGCAGCTCCTCGTCCAGGGGCTGGCGAGAGCCGCCCGCCGGCACAATCAACAGGCCCCCGTGCTCGCCATAGGACTCCAGCTCGAAGGCGACGAGGCCCACTCGGTCGGGATCTCCGTCACCGGCAGCCACCACCGCCGCTCCCGCGCCGTCGCCGAAAAGCACGCAGGTGCTGCGGTCGGTCCAGTCGGTGATGGAGGTCAGCTTCTCCGCCGCGATCACCAGCACCGGGTCACTCTCCCCGGTGGCGATGAACTGGCGCGCCACGTACAGGCCGTAGACGAAGCCGGTGCAGCCGCTGAGCAGATCAAAGGCGGCGGCGTTCTCCGCGCCGATACGGTCCTGGATGATGTTGGCGGTGGCGGGGAAGAGGTGATCGGGGGTGACAGTGGCGCAGACGATCAGGCCCAGGTCCTCCGGCCCGATACCGGCGTCCTCCAGGGCCCTGAGGCTGGCCTCGATTCCCAGATCAGAGGTGGCCTGCTCGTCGGAGGCGATGCGGCGCTCCCTGATGCCCGTGTGACTGACGATCCACTCGTCGCTGGTGTCCACGATCTCCTCGAGATCCGCGTTCGTGAGCACGCGCTCGGGGACGTAGGACCCAACACCTGTGATCACTGCAGGCCGAAGCGACATGAGCAGGCGTGCACCCTCTCGCACGACTGCCGGCGCCCTCTCCGCGCCGACACCAATCCGGCTCTCCACACGCGAACATGGTGGCGTTCCCGCAACCAGGCGGAATTCCTCCACCAGCTCAGGCCCGCCACCAGGTTACGACGGATAACGGCAGCGACAAGCTACAAGCCGCAAGCTGCAAGCCGGCGGCCCCCCCCGCGCAGGTCCACCCCTCCCACCGCGACTACGCGTCGCGTTCGCCGCGCAGGTCGGGCTTCCAGCGGGACAGCGCCTCCCCCTTCCGCGTAGGTCGGGCTTCCAGCCCGACCGCCGTCTTCGCATGCCCCCATCGCGGACGGGCAACGGCGGGCCGGACAGTGGTCCGCCCCCTCCATACGGCGCGGCAGACAGCCCTCTGCGTCCTATGGCGCCCGTGCTGCGAGCGACCCCGCACAGGCAGCCCCTCACCCCTCCGAGAGGATCCGTACCAGGAGCGCGCCGCCGCTGCGCCGCCTTCAGGCCGGCAGCTCAGCGCGCTGGGCAAAGACCGCCGAGATGTGCTCCACGACCCGGCGCTCCACGGCTCGGCAGGCAAAGCGTATGGCGTTACGGATGGCGTTGGCGTCCGAGCAGCCGTGGCTGACGACGCTCACCCCGTTGACCCCCAGCAGCAGCGCACCGCCATACTCCGAGTAGTCAAACTGCCTGATGATCCGCCGCAAGGCAGTACGGAACATCGGCGCCACCAGCCTCAGCGCCAGATTGCTGCGGATCGCCTCACGCATCTCGAACGCGAAGACGCCGGCCACGCCCTCGCTGGCCTTGAGAACTACGTTCCCCACAAACCCGTCGCAGACGATGACATCGCAGCCGTCTCCGTAGATGTCGCCGCCCTCCACATTGCCCACGAAGTTCACATCCGTGGCGGCCAGGAGCTCGTGCGCGGCCTTGGTCAGCTCGTTGCCCTTGCCCCTCTCCTCGCCGATGCTGAGCACGCCGACCCGCGGACTCCCGATGCCCAGCGCGTGCTCGGCGTAGACCGACCCCATCAGCCCGAAGTCGCGGAGGTGCCCGGGCTTGCAGTCGGCGTTGGCGCCGGCGTCCAGGAGCACCCGGGTGCCGGCGGGGCTGGGCAGCGTCACGGCGATGGCGGGGCGCTTGACCCCGGGGATCGTCCCCATCCGGACTGTGGAGAGCGCCATGAACGCACCCGAATTGCCCGCCGAGACCACCGCCTGGGCCCTGCCGTCGGCCACCATCTCCACCGCAACCGCCACGGACGTGTCATCCCGGCCGCGGATGGCGGAGCGGGCGCTCTCCCCCATGTCGATGACGTCGGCCGCCGGCTCCACCTCAATCCGCTCATTACTCGCGGGCAGCCCTGCAAGGGCCTCCTCAACGGCCTCGGGCTGCCCCACGAGGGCAATCTGCGCCCCGAGCATGTCAGCCGCCAGACGGGCGCCGGCGACGATCTCGTCGGGGGCGAAATCGCCCCCCATGGCGTCCACGGCTATCCGCATAGCGTGTCCCGTGCCCGTCGAGAGTCAGGTTCGGTACGGGGAGACGCGGCCGCCAGGGCGGCCGCAGGCGCGACCGTTGCGGAGTCTAGCCCCCCTCGCGCGACTTCTCTTCCTCGCTGACGGTGTGGTCCACCTTGCGGCCCCGGTAGTGGCCGCATCTGCCGCACGCATTATGCGGTAGCTTCGGCGCCCCGCACTGCGGGCACTGCGTAATGGGAGGGACGACCACCTTCTGGTGCGTCCGCTTCTTGCGGGTGCGCGACTTCGAATGCTTCCTCTTCGGTAGCGCCATGGTACACCTCTTCAGACGTCACAGCAGGCGACGGCAAATCTACTCAAGCAGCTCGCGCAGGGGCGCCAGCCGGGGGTCAACCTCCTCCCGCTGGCACCTGCACGTGACCTCGTTGAGGTCCGCGCCGCAGTGCGGGCAGATGCCCTTACAGTCCGGCCGGCACAACGACCGCGCGGGCAGGTGCAGCACCAGAAGCTGCCGCACCAGCTCGGAGAGATCAACCGTGTCCCCGTCCAGGATCGGGATCGGCGCCGGCTCATCCTCCTCCGCGACCTGGGCGTAGGACTGCGGCTCATCGATCTGCGCCAGGGCGCACACCTCGGCGAAGTCGAACTCCAGGGGCACCTCGTGCAGCTTCAGGCACCGGCTGCACTCCATCAGCGCCACAGCCTCCAGGTGTCCCCACGCCGCGATCTCCCCTCCCGCGTTGCGGAGGGTGATCTGACCCACGACGTTGCCAACGAACTCGACCTCGGTCCCCAGCGGAGCGGGCGCGTCAATGTCGAGCACGACCTGACCGTCGCGCTTCCTCAACTTATGCGCGATATCGTATCTCATAATTGCAGCGCCGCCAGCCGGGTGGCTGGCGAAGCTCGTGATTGCAGTATACCGACCGCTCCCCGGGATGTCAAGCTGGGCCCCTGCCGTCACCGGGCGGTGCCGGCGAAGCGTATCGTCAGCTCCACGTCCTCAGCCAACTGGTCCGGATCGTCCTCGGTGTAGAGGCCCACGCAGACCGGGTCGGTGGGCTTGATGTGCTCGAATGCGAACTCGAAGGCCTCCTCGGGGTCGTTGCGGCCAGCGGCCATGATCTTGTAGGCGATGCAGGGCTTGTCGATGCGCCGGATCGTCTCACACATCGCCTGCCGGTCCTCCTGCTCATAGATCTCCCCGCCGCGCCCGTAGAGGTCGTAGAAGCAGCACATGTAGAACTCGCAGCCCAGGTCGGCCTCCTCGGCGCGCAGCGGGAACTGCCAGTTGTGCGAGGCCATGCCCGCCACCATGCCCAGCTCCTTGATCAGCGCGATCCAGTCGCGCATCCGCTCGGGCTCGCCGTCCCGCCAGATGCCGTCGGCCATCCCGCCGTGCAGGAAGCAGGCCGAGGCGCCGGTGCCGCAGATCTGGCGGATGTTCGCCTCCACCGAGGCGCGCTCAGGGGCGGTCTGGGCGATCCACTGGATCTGGCCGCCCTCGTCCCAGTACTCCAGCAGCATGCGCTGGATGTGGTTGTCGCCACGGCCCAGGAAGGTGTTCACCCCCAGGCGCTCGCCCTCATGCAGGAGCTGCTTGATGCGCTCCACCGTCCACCACCGCTTCATCTGCTCGCTGCGATCCGCCGACCAGTGCGAGTGGCCGCTGAAGGGATTCCCCCCGATGATCAGGCGGGAGACGGTCAGTGGGCCGAGGCTTGTCATAGGCATGTCGGACATGGGCAGTCTACTCCTCTTCGGCGTCTCAACGGTCGGGCTGGGACGGAGACCAGCCCCTCCAGACGGCTGGGCAGCGAGGCCCCCGCCGTTGCTGTTAGCTGACCGCTGATAGCTGACCGCTGGTAGCTGGTAGCTGACCGCTGATAGCTGATAGCTGACCGCTGATAGCTGATAGCTGACCGCTGATAGCTGATAGCTGACCGCTGATAGCTGGTAGCTGACCGCTACCAGCAGGGCCGCGCGCAAACGTAGTCGCGCCCCTCCAAACGGCACGGCAACACCGACAACGGCGGGCGGGCAGGGAAGCCCGCCCCTCCGGACGGCACGACAGCCGCGCCCTCGCCCCGTCCCCCCTGACGGCACGACAGCCGCCCCTTTACCTCATCCCTTCATCGCGTAGGTCGGGCTTCCAGCCCGACAACGACAGGGAAACGGCGGGCTGGGACGGAGACCAGCCCCTCCAGACGGCTGGGCAGCGAGGCCGCCGCCGTTGCTGTTAGCTGACCGCTGGTAGCTGGTAGCTGACCGCTGATAGCTGATAGCTGACCGCTGATAGCTGGTAGCTGACCGCTACCAGCACGGCCGGGCGCGAGCGTAGTCGCGCCCCTCCAAACGGCACGACGAACGGCGGCAACAACGGCGGGCGGGCAAGGAAGCCCGCCCCTCCTGACACGACAACCGCGCCCTCGCCCCGTCCCCCCTGACGCCATGACAACCGCCCCTTTACCTCATCCCTTCATCGCGTAGGTCGGGCTTCCAGCCCGACAACGACAGGGAAACGGCGGGCTGGGACGGGGACCAGCCCCTCCAGACGGCTGGGCAGCGAGGCCCCCGCCGTTGCTGTTAGCTGACCGCTGATAGCTGACCGCTGGTAGCTGATAGCTGACCGCTGGTAGCTGGTAGCTGACCGCTGATAGCTGATAGCTGACCGCTGATAGCTGATAGCTGACCGCTGATAGCTGGTAGCTGACCGCTACCAGCAGGGCCGCGCGCAAACGTAGTCGCGCCCCTCCAAACGGCACGGCAACACCGACAACGGCGGGCGGGCAGGGAAGCCCGCCCCTCCGGACGGCACGACAGCCGCGCCCTCGCCCCGTCCCCCCTGACGGCACGACAGCCGCCCCTTTACCTCATCCCTTCATCGCGTAGGTCGGGCTTCCAGCCCGACAACGACAGGGAAACGGCGGGCTGGGACGGAGACCAGCCCCTCCAGACGGCTGGGCAGCGAGGCCGCCGCCGTTGCTGTTAGCTGACCGCTGGTAGCTGGTAGCTGACCGCTGATAGCTGATAGCTGACCGCTGATAGCTGGTAGCTGACCGCTACCAGCACGGCCGGGCGCGAGCGTAGTCGCGCCCCTCCAAACGGCACGACGAACGGCGGCAACAACGGCGGGCGGGCAAGGAAGCCCGCCCCTCCTGACACGACAACCGCGCCCTCGCCCCGTCCCCCCTGACGCCATGACAACCGCCCCTTTACCTCATCCCTTCATCGCGTAGGTCGGGCTTCCAGCCCGACAACGACAGGGAAACGGCGGGCTGGGACGGGGACCAGCCCCTCCAGACGGCTGGGCAGCGAGGCCCCCGCCGTTGCTGGTAGCTGACCGCTGATAGCTGGTAGCTGACCGCTGATAGCTGATCGCTGATCGCTACTACTCGCTCAGCGTCTCGTGGCACTCCTTGAGCTGCTCGATGATCGGGATGTCCTGCGGGCACTTCTCCTCACACTGCCCGCACTCCACGCAGGCGTCGGCCTGCAGATACCCGCGGCGGCTATCAGGGCCCAGGCGCGCGTACATCCGCTTCGCGACATCCGTCAGGCCCCAGACCCGGTGCATGTTCATCGCCGAGAAGATCCGCGGGATGCCCACGTCCTCCGGACAGGGCATGCAGTACTCGCAGCCGGTGCAGTAGAGCTCCGCCAGGCGCTTGTTCTCCTCGAGGGCCTGCTCGATGGCCGCCATCTCCTCATCGGACAGTAGCTCCTCACGGGAGGCAGTGGCCGCATTCTCCTCCACCATCTCGATGGAGTTCATGCCCGACATGGCGCTGGTAACGCCGGGGTTGGCGAGCACGAAACGGATGGCAAGCTCAGGAGTGGTCACCTGATCGGGCACCATCTCCTCGATCTTCTCGGAGCGCATGCCGAGCCGCCCGCCCCCCACAGGACCCATCACGAAGACCGAGATGTCGTTCTCAGCCGCGTGGGCGATGACCGGCTCGTTGGCGCGGTCGAGGAGGTTATACTGCAGGATGATGTTCTCGAAGAGGCCCTCATCGAGCATGCGGATCATGTTCTCCGGCGAGTCGTGCGAGGAGAAGCCCATGTGGCGGATGAGGCCCTCCTCCTTGGCCCTGATGGCCTCCTCCAGCCCGCAGCCCTCCGGCCGGAACTTGTTGGTGTAGGAGTCCCAGCTCATCGAGTGCACGACCTGGTAGAAGTCGATGTAGTCGGTGTCCAGGCGCTCCAGAGAGCCCTCAAGCTGCTTGCGCCAGGCCTCGCCGGAGGGCTCGCGCACGGCGTTCTTCGTCGAGATGTAGACCTCCTCGCGAGGCACGGCCTTGATGGCGCGCCCCACGAGGACCTCGGAGTAGCCGCGCTCGGGCGGGTCGCCGGCGCTGTAGCCGGAGGCGGAGTCGATGAAGTTCACGCCCAGCTCCAGCGCGCGCCGCATGCACTCCACGGCGTAGTCGTCGTCCTTGGGCAGGCGCATGGCGCCGAAGCCCAGCGCCGAGATCATGATATCGGTGTCGGCGAACTGTCGGTATTGCATCGCTCCATCCCCTTGATCCAGGATACGTGCGGCTCGTCAGCCCCCGGGCTCGCTCGCCAGCATGTGCGCGAGCTCATGGTTGTGTCTGTGACCGGTGTAGAAGGCGAAGATGCGCCCCAGCACCGGCCGGCCCAGCAGGTAGAGGTCGCCGAGCAGGTCCAGCAGCTTGTGGCGGGCGAAGGCCTGCGAGATGGCCGGCTCCTCGGAGCAGTGATCGGGATATACCACCAGGCAGTTCTCCTCACTGCCAGCAGCCAGCATCCCCGCCTCGCGCAGCTCCTCGGCCTCCTCGAGCGTGATGAAGGTGCGCGCAGGCGCCACCTCCACCTCGAAGTCGTCGCGCTCAGGGACGAAGCTCACGAACTGCCGCCCGATGAGGGGGTGATCGTGCTCGAGGGAGTACGCGAACTCCGCAGGCTCGCCTGGCAGGGCGCAGAGGGCGCGATGCTCGTCGATCACCATGGCGGGCTCGCCGACCTCCAGCGGCTCCAGCGGCGCCCCTGAGCGGGCCACGCCGGCCTCGTCGATGACCTCCAGCAGCGGCAGAGCGCTGCCGTCGAACAGCGGCACCTCCGGGCCGTCGAGGCTCACCAGGCAGTCGGTGATCCCGCGCGACCACAGCGCCGCCAGAAGGTGCTCGATGAAGCACACCGCCGCGTCGCCCTCCCCGCAGACGGTGGCACCGGGGCCGGGCGCACAGTGCGCCAGGTCCAGCGGCCAGCGCTCGCCGAGGTCGGCGCGCTCGACGGTCAGCCCGGCGCCGATCTCGGCCGGTCCGATGGTGAGCGTGACGTCCTGACCGCTGCGCACGCCGACGCCGGCAGCGGAGGCGGCGGACTTGACTGTGGCGCGCGTGAGCTCCAGCATCCCTGCCTCTCCCGGTCTCTGCTCATGACGGTGTGCGGGTTACGACAACGGCACGACGCACGGACAGGAGTGTCCGTGCCACGGAACGACAGCCGCTGTCGTGAGCTTGTAGCTTGTAGCCTGCAGCTTGCGGCTTGAGTGTCCGTGCCACGGAACGACAGCCGCTGTCGTGAGCTTGTAGCTTGTAGCCTGCAGCTTGCGGCTTGAGTGTCCGCGCCACGGAACGGCAGACGGCAGACGACAACGACACGGCGCACGGCCGCCACCACCACCAACCTCAGTCGGTGCTGTAGCTCGCCTCCAACAGCTCGATCAGCTCCTCGCGGGACAGCTCCACCGGAGTCTTAGTGATGGCGCCCTCCATGTAGTGCATGGCGTCGGCGGCGATGGTGGGGAGCAGGTCGCGCTCCACCCCGATGTCCTCCAGCCCCACGTTCAGGCCGATCCTCCCCAGCAGATTCCGGAGGGCGTCAGCCGCGCCGTCGGCGACATGCTCCGGCGCCACGTGGGGGGCGTCCCCAAGAAGCTGCGTGATGCGCCCGAACTTGTAGGGGTCCTCCTCCCAGTACCGCTCAGCGTATGCCACCATCAGCACCGCCAGGCCCGCCCCGTGAGGCAGCTCCGGGTAGTGCGCGCTCATGGGATGCTCCAGAGCGTGCAGCACGGTGGCCCCGCAGTTGGAGAGCGTGTAGCCGGCGAAGACGTTCGCCAGCGACATGCCCTCCCGCGCGCTGAGGTCCTCCGGGGCGCTGACGGCTCGCGGCAGGTGCTGGCCCACCAGGCCGATGGCCCGCTCCGAGCAGGCCTCCGTGACGGGCGAGGCCACGGTCGAGAAGTAGCCCTCCATGGCGTGAGCCAGCACGTCGGCGCCGGTGTTGGCGGTCACCGACGGCGGGCAGGTGAGCGTCAGCTCCGGGTCCACGATGGCCACCTTCGGGTAGATGTGGTCGCCGCCGATAGAGCTTTTCATCGTCAGGTCCTTGATGGTGATGACGGCGTAGGGCGTCAGCTCCGATGACGTGCCAGAGGTCGTCGTGGCGCAGATGAGCGGGAGCGTGGCATCGGTGGGCTCGGCCTTGTCCGGGGGCTTGAGGAACTCGCTGACCGGGGCGTCGTGGGTGGCGGCCACGGCGATTCCCTTGGCGGCGTCCATGGGCGAGCCGCCGCCCAGGCCGATGACCAGGTCAATGCCCGCCTCACGGGCCAGCTCACCGCCCTCCTCGACGATCTCGTCGGTGGGGTTGGGCATGACGCCATCGAAGAGCGTGACATCAACGCCGGCGTCATCCAGCAGGTCCAGCGCGCGGTGGAGCAGGCCGGTCTCTCGGGCGGAGCTGCGACCGGTGACCAGCATGGCGCGGCGGCCGCAGTCGGCCGCGCGCTCGCCGAGGCGCTGGAACTGCCCGGTGCCGAACAGGAGGCGTACGGAGTTGAAGAACTCGAAGCTCTGCATCCCTGGGACTCTCCTCGTGGAAACGGCCCGCTGAGCGGGAGGGCGCTGGCGGACCGCGGCGGTGATCTCAGTCGGACTCGGGAGTGAGGGGGAGCTTGACCGTCATGGTGGTCCCCTTCCCTACCTCGCTCTCCACCTCGATGAGGCCGTCGTGGGCGGTGACCACGTCCCTGATGATGCGGGTGCCCAGGCCGGTGCCCCCCGGCTTGGTGCTGACGGCATCGTCGGTGAAGAGCTTCTCAAGCACGTGATCAGGGATTCCGGAGCCGGTGTCGGCCACCTGCACCAGCGCGTAGTACCCGGCGGGCCATTCTCCGCCGGGGACCGCGTCGGTGTGGATGGTCACCGTGTCTCCGCGCTCGCAGGCCTGGATGGCGTTGTTGGCCAGATTGTAGATGGCGTTGTAGAGCTGCTTCTCGTCGCAGACCACCTGCGGGAGGTCGCCGTCGGGCTCGTGAGAGAGCGTCACGCCGGCCTCCTCGGCCACCAGGGCCAGCGGCTTGGTGACGCGGCTGATCAGCTCGTCGAGATCGCAGGGCGCGAAGCTGGGCTTGGAGACCATGCCCTTGATGCAGTCGGAGATCTCCTTGGTGCGCTCCTGCACGTTATTGGAGCCGTCAACGATGATGTTGATCATCTCGGGGTAGAAGTCGCGGACCTCATCGACGGCGTTGCGGATCTGGCCGACCTCCTCGTCCTGAGTCTCCGCGCACAGCTCATCGAGCCTGGCGAACATGTCCTCGAGCATGAACTGCAGGGTCTCGGCCCCGGTCTGCACAGGAGTGACCATGTTCTTGACGTCGTGGCTGATGTGGCCGATGAACTGGATGATCTCGGCAAGCCGGGCCCGCTCGTGCAGGCGGCTGGTCTCGATGGCGCTGGCGATCTCGGCGCCCAGTATGGCGAGGATGTCGATGTCGGCCTGGTCGAAGATGCCCTCCTCCTTGTTGAGCACCTGCATGACGCCGATGGGATCGCCCTCCACGCTCTTGAGGGGAACGGTGACCATGTTGCGGGTGCGGTACTGGACCCGCTCTCCGATGTCAGAGTCGTGCTCCTCCTCGGTGGAGACATCCTCGCTGACGCGCAGCTCGCCGGTCTGGAAGACGGAGCCGGCGATGCCCTGGTCGGGCTCCATCTCCATGCCCGTGAGATCGTCGGCGGTGGGGCCCACCACGTGAGTGAAGACGAGCTTGTCGCGGTCCTCATTGTAAAGGATGATGGAGCCTGCGCCGGCGCGGACCTGCTCCATGGAGACTCTCAGGGCCTCGCGGATCAGGTCCTGCTGGCGCACGATTCCGCCCAGGGCGCTGGTGATGCGGTGAATGGCCCGTATCTGCTCGTCGCGCTGGCGGAGCTTGCGCTGCAGCTCCTCGACCTCACTGGCAGAGCTGTCGGACATGCCAGCACCTCACGGAGACTCCGCCGGCGTGGCTGCGGCCGGCCCTGATAGTGACCGCAGGTGGATCACCACTCCGGCGTAATGATCAACTCGCCGCCCTCGCCCTCTCGCATCTTGCGTCTGGGGGCCAGACGGACGGCCACGGCCGCCGCCTTTGCGGCGGCCTCCTCTTCACCTATCTCTTTGTAGGCAGCGGACAACATCAGCCACAGGCGGGTATTGCGGGGGTTCATGCTGGCAGCGTCATGCAGACGCTGGATGGCCTCCCGCTGGCGGCCGAGCTTTCGGAGCGCCATGGCCGCCAGTGCCCCGGCCTCTCCCTTCGGCTCCCCACTGTCGGCGGCCTTCTCAGCCAGCTCCACCGCCTCCTCAAGCTTCCTCTCCTGGATGAGCAGCACCTCCGCCAGCCGGAAGGGCGGTCGCGCATCGTCGGGGGCCAGCTCCATGGCCTGGCGCAGGAGCTGCTCGGCCTCGTCATACTTCTTCCTGACAGCCAGAACCAGCGCCAGGTTCAGGTGCGCGTCCACATCCTCGGGCCGTCTGTCGCGGGCGTCGCGCGCTGCCTGTTCGGCCCTGTCAAGCTCATCGGTGCGCAGGTAGGCGATGGGCAGATGGCGCAGCGCCTCCTCACTGTCCGGATCCAGCTCCAGCGCCCGCTGCAGGTCATCGACGGCCGCCTCGGGGTCGCCGGCCGCCAGGTGCAACCGGCCCCTGAAGCTGAGCGCCTCGACGCTGTCGGGGTCGATCTCCAGGGCCTGGTCCACGGTCGTGAGCGCCTGCTGCCGGGCCCCCAGCGCCGCATGGGCGCGGGCCAGGCCGTAGGCGGCCTCAAAGGAGGAGGGGGCCTGCTGCCAGGCCCGCGAGAACTGAATGAAGGCGTCATGTTTCATCTCCTCCTCGAGGTAGGCCTCGCCCAGCGCCACCAGGTGCTGCACGGAGTCGGGATTGCGTCGCACCTGGGCCTCGAGGGTGGAGATCGTCGTGGCGTCGCGACTGCAGCCGGCCATGCAGACAGGAATGATGATTGCCAGTGTCCAGACGGCCCTCGGCACCGATACACCCCTTCTCAACCGTCGCCCTGCCACCGCGCCATGCAGCCACGACGCTACACACGTATATGTTACGCCCTCTCGCAGGCGTACGCAAGAGTGCAGTGCTTGAGAGGACAGGGCTCCGGGCGGTCGAAGCGGCCGCCGCGCACCTGCTCTACGATGTGAGAGAGCTCCCGCCGGGCGGCGTCGGCCCATTCGCCGGGACCCAGGCGTATGATCCGGCGCTGGTCAAGCAGCACCAGCGCCGCCGCCTCCGGGAGCGGTCGCCCGGCGGCCTGGAGCGCGGCGCAATACAGGCCGATCTGGAAGCGGTACTCGTCGAGCTTCCTCTCGTCCGGACGGCCGGTCTTGTAGTCGAGGATGCGCGAGTGCCCGTCGCTGCGCTCCGCCAGGGCGTCAACGGTGCCCTCTACCAGCACGCCGTCCACGGTCACCGCGAACTGCACCTCGCCGCGAAGGCGGTCGGCGGTGGCGATCCAGTCCCGGTAGATGCGGGCCTCTTCACCGTCAACCGGCGCGTCGTGGACGAACCAGCGGATAATATCCCGCATCTGCTCCCGCTCGCCGGGGGCCAGGCGAGAGGAGATGGCGTGGGGGAAGGTGGCCACCTCCAGCGCCTGCTCGATGACGCCATCCTCCAGGCCCCTGCGGCCGATGGCCTCCAGGGCGGCGTGCACCACGTCTCCGCGGTCGGCGGCCGAGAGCGAGCTGAGCCAGTCGCCGCCGCGGGGCCGCTCCGGCATGTCCAGCAGGTGCCGCAGCATGTAGAGGCGGGGGCAGGCACGGTAGTGCACCAGCTCCGTCACCGTGAAGCGCCGCAGAGGGGCCTGCGTGGGGGCGATGGGCAGCGCGAGGGGCGGGATGTGCTCGACGCCTCCGGAGGCGGCCTCCGCCGCGCGAGCCAGCGCCTCAGGCTCGGCGCGCTCCGGGAAGCCCCGCGCCTCAGGCCGCTTCCCGGCCTCGAGGTCGGGGACGGTGAGCAGGCAGCTCCATCCGGCGCCCTCGCCCAGCGTCCGGCCCTGGGTGATCTCCTGGAGGTCGATGCCGAAGGCCTCCGAGAGCCACCGCAGCCAGTCCACATTGCTGGCCAGGGTCCCGTCCTTGTTCAGCTCGTAGGAGGCGGAGAGGATGAGGTGATCGCGGGCGCGGGTGAGGGCCACGTAGAGCAGGCGCCGGCGCTCGGCGACCTCCTGCTCCTGGTGCCGGCACCGCACCAGGCTGCCGGCGGCGCCCCAGGTGGCCTCGCCGTCCTCGCTTTCCATCTTCGGCACCGGCCCCATGCGCTCATCCAGCAGCGGGTCCGCGGAGCCGGCGCGGGGCGGGCGGGCCAGGTCGGGCACCACCACGATGGGCCACTCGAGGCCCTTGGCCTTGTGCACGGTCAGCAGCCGGACGACGTCGCTGGCCTCCTCGTGGACGGTGGCCAGCCCCTCATGCTCCTCGCTGACCACCAGGTCGCGAAGGTACTCCACGAAGCGCCGCAGACTGTACTCCCCGGTGGCCTCGAAGCGGCGGGCCAGGTCCGCCAGCTTGCGGATGTTCGCGGCCGCCTGGCGGCCGGCGAACTGCGTGAGGTGCACCGACGCCAGCCCGGTTTCGGCCGCGACCCGCTCCATCAGCTCCGACAGCGTGAGCCGGTCGCGGGCCGCGCGAAGGCGGTCGATGACGCGGACCGCGCGCTGCAGCCGGGGCTGCTGGTCGGCCTTGATGTGCTGCTGGTGCTCGAAGTCTCCGTCCGCGGCCTGGCGCATGGCGTCCATCAGCGGCAGACGCGGCCGTGTGAGCCAGTAGAGGGTGTCATCGGATACGGCGAACATCGGCGAGCGGAGCGCGCCCACGAGCGAGAGCTCATCGGTCAGGTTCTCGAGGGCGCTCAGCAGGTTGATGCAGTCGCGGATCTCCTGGCGGTTATAGAATCCCCGGCCGGCGACGGTGTAGAAGGGGATGCCCTCCCGCCGGAGCGCGTACTCATAGATGCCGACGTCAGTCATGGCGGCGAAGAGGATGCCGAAGTCCCGCCAGGTAGGCGCGCGGTGAACGATCTCCTCCTCCCCATCCCCCCTCTGGCGCTTCTCGCCGACGCGCATCTCGCCGGCCTCAACGATCTCCCGGATGCGCCTGGCGATGGCCTCGGCCTCCCGCATGCGGGCCTGCCGGGTGGTGAGGCCGTCGCCGTCCTCGCCATCGCCCTCCTCGGCCGCCGGCGCAGCCACCAGCATCAGCTCCGCATCATGCTGATCGAGGAGGTCCTCGCGATGCGCCTCAACGCACTCATAGGTGGCCTCGAAGGCGGCCTGGCCCTCGTCACCCATGACCGCGTCCTGGTCGAACACGAAGTTGAGCAGCTCCGTGAGCCGGGGGTGACTGCGCCGGCTGCGCCTGAGGCGGAGGACACCGCAGCCGTCATGCGGCCCGCGGAAGTCGTCCTCAGTCTCGGTGATGACCGTGACGTCGGCGCCGCGGAAGCGATAGATCGACTGCTTGGCGTCGCCGACGGCGAAGAGGGCGCCGGGACGCGGCGGCGTGCCGTCGCGCACATCTCCGCCGGCAAGCAACCAGATGATGTCCTTCTGCAGCGCGTTGGTGTCCTGAAACTCGTCCACCAGAACCCACTGATAGCGCTCCCGCACCGCCTGGAGCACGTCCGGGTGGTCGCGGAGCAGGTCGCGGGCGAGGATCTGCAGGTCGGCGAAGTCCAGCACCGAGCGCCTCTGCTTCTCCTCGGCGTAGGCCGCGGCGGCCGCCGCGGCCTCCACGCACAGCGCGTGGGCGAGCTCCGCGGTCTCGGAATCCTCAAGGGCCGCAAACTCCAGGCCCTCCTCGCGGCAGCGGTCGCGGAGCTCGCCGAGGGCGTACAGGCCCTCGCGCAGCCTGGCGAGCTTGGCCGCCGACCAGTTGCTCTTGCGGCCAACTCTGCCCTTGTGTCCCCAGCCGATGGCCTCGCCGAAGGCCGCGAAGCGCTCATGGAGCGGAAGGCTCTCGTCGAGCGCCCTGGCGATGGCGTCGAGCGCCGGCCGGTGGCGCTCCGCGGCGCTGTCATCGATGTTCACCGCAGGCACGGATTGCAGGCTCTCAGTGGCCGTGGCCCACAGCGGGTCCCCAAGCAGCTCCTGCAGCCGGTCGCCCATCGCGTCCATGTAGGCCTCCCGCCAGCGGCCGAGCAGCTCCTCGGCCGAGGGCGGGCTCTCCAGCAGGTCGGCGAGGCGCTCGCGGTCGCCCACCATGCCGCGGAGCTTGCCGACGGCCTCGGCCAGGCCCCAGCGGGCGACGATGCGCTCGGCGGTGGCCTCGCCACCGTGCAGGCGCTGCAGGAGGGTGTCGCGGACGACGTCGCGGAGCAGGAAGTGCTGCTGGGTCTCGTCGAGCTGGCCGAACCGCGGGTCCACGCCCGCCTGGACCGCATTCTCGCGCAGCAGGCGGGCGCAGAGGGCGTGGATAGTGCCGATGGGCGCCACGGCCATCTCCCGGGCGGCCCGCTCCCACAGGTCGCGGTTCTCGGGGTCCTCGGCGATGTTCTCGCGGCACTTCGCCCGCACTCGGTCGCGCAGCTCCGCCGCGGCCTTCTCGGTGAAGGTGACGGCCACGATCTCCCCCACGTGCGCGCCGGAGGCCAGGATGTTGGTGTAGCGCTGCACCATCTGGTAGGTCTTGCCGCAGCCGGCGCCGCTGGTCATCAGGAAGCTGCGCGAGAGATCGGCGACGGCCTCCTCGATGCGCTCGTAGCCGCGCTCGGCGCTGTCAGTCATCCTCCTGGCCCCCCTTCCGCTCGAAGCGATACTCATTCCAGCGGCAGATGCCGTCGAAGTCGCAGAAGCCGCACCTGCCGGCGGGGTGCGGCATGAAGTCGCCGGAGCGGATGCGGGCTGCGTGCTGGCGGGCGTTGGCGCAGGCGGTCTGGATGTACTCCTCGATCCTCTCTGCCGATGGACTGCGCCGGCCGAGCTTGACGGGTCGCCTGACGCGATAGTAGCCCCAATGGGCGCAGACGGCCTCGTCGTCCAGCACGCTGGAGCGCACCGCCAGGGCGTAGACGGGAAGCTGGAAGTCGCGACCGTCGTCGATGCGGTTGAGGGAGGGACCGCTGGAGCTCTTGTAATCGTAGACCGCGAAGGCCGGGCGCCCCTCTATGCGCTCCATGCGGTCCACGCGATCGATGCGTCCGCGCAGACGGAGCGCCTCATCACCCTCGCCGATGACCACGGGCTCGAAGCGCCCGAATCCGTAGCGCTGCTCCAGCCAGGTGGCGGTGTGGCCCTGCGACTGGATCTGGGCCACCTCGTAGTCCAGCCACAGCCGCAAGTCCCGGTGCGTCTCCCGGCGGGAGATGTCGAAGACGGCGCGGTCGCCGACCAGGCCGTCCCGGATGGCGTCCTCGAAGGCCCAGTCCACCACCCGGGCCATGACCTTCCGGGCCTCCGGCAGATCCTGCTGCTCGATGCGCCCGTCCTGGCGGCGCTCCCGCCAGCGGCGGAAGAACTCCGCCAGGCAGCGGTGGCGGAGGCTGCCCAGCAGCAGGGCATCCACGTCCTCGGTGGGGTCCTCCAGCTTCTCCAGGCCCAGGACGCGGCCGGCGAAGAACTGGAAGGGGCACGTCCCGTAGTCGCCCAGCGCTCCGGCGCTGAAGAGATGCTCGGGGCCCAGCTCGGCGGCAATGTGCGCCACCGTGGCCTCGTCGGTGAGCCTGGCGTCGTACTCGTCGGCGGGATGCCACTCGCGGCGCTCCTCGACCGCCACCGCACCGGCCAGCGCCCGCAGCAGGTCGGGCTTCCGGGCGCCCAGGGCGGGCAGGACCTGCCTGGCCTCGTCGTCGCGGCCCGCGCGGGCGGTCATGTCAGGGCTGTAGAGCTCCAGCAGCGCCCGATCGAGCAGCTCCCGGACGCTGATGGCGTCCGGGAAGTCCGGGATGGTCGTCGCCAGGCCGTAGCGCACCGGCTCGATGTCATCGACGAAGCAGCGCCGGATCTCGTCGAGGTAGTAGGAGGGCAGCACCTCGTGGCCCTCGGCATCGGTGGTGGGGTAGCTGAGCGTCAGGCGCTGGCGGACGGAGGCGACGACGGAGTAGAAGGTGAGCATGTCGCGCCACTGCTGGTCGCGCCTGGGGTCGAGGGGCACCCCGGCCCGGCGCAGCTCGCGACGCTCGCGGTCGCCGTAGAGCGGGTCCTCCCGCCACGCGTGCGGGAACTCGTGCTCGGTGACGCCGAGGATGAAGACGTGGTCGAAGTCGAGCTGGCGGGCGTGCTGCATGTCAACGGCAAGCACGGCCTCCGCCGGACCGCCGATGAGCGGGTAGCTCACCCGCCCGGACATGCGCAGGACATCCTGGTAGAACTCGCGCACAGCCGTCTCGCCGGCGGTGCCGAGCTGCTCGCGGGCCGCCCACATCTGCCGCAGGCCCTCACGGAAGGCGTCGAAGGCCAGGATGTTCTCGCCCTCCGCGCGGGAGTCCGGCGTCTGCATGCCGATTCTGTCCGGGAGGCCGATGCCGTGGATGACCGCAACCAGGGCCTCGACCGCCTCCCGCAGCGTGGACGCCTGCTCCAGGGGGGCGAGACGCTCAAAGAGGGCGCTCAGCGCGCTCTGCACGGCCTCCACGGTCGATATCTCGCGCTCCAGGCGGGCGTCGGAGCCGGGGAACCACTGGGCCTCCTCGTCGCGCTCGCCGCGGGTGCGGAGGTCGAGCTCCCGGCGCAGGCGGCGGGCGTAGGTGGCCAGCCGCTGGGCCCACTCCTCCCGCCCCCGGCCGCCGATGATCCTGGCGGCGCGGCAGACGCGCTCGATCTCATCCGGCTCGGGAGCATCCTGGCCCAGGACGGCGCCATCGAAGAAGCTGGACTTGATCAGGCGCAGCACGTCCGAGGCCCGGTAGCGCTCGGCGGGCACGCGCAGCACGTCCAGGACCGCCTGCACCGGAGGCCGGCCGCCCGCCGGCGCTCGGGACTGCAGCCGCAGCGGGACGCCCGCCTCCGCGAAGACTCCTTCGAGCGCCGCCGCGTAGCCGTCCAGGTCGCCGGCGATAACCGCGATGCGGGACGGCTCCACGCCCTGGCAGAGGAGCTTCTTGACGCGGACCGCGACCTGGTGCACTTCCATCTCCCGACCTGAGGCCTCGAACAGCGCCAGGGCGTCGCCGGGGCCCTCCAGCGGCTCCACCTCGCCCTCCAAAAAGAGCCGGTCGCCCATGCGCGGAAGCGCGCCGTCAGCCCCAGGGAGCTGGATGTACTCGACCGGGAGCGTGCCGCCGTCACTGAGATCGCCGAGGTGCTCCTGGAGGCGGTCGAGGGTGCGTCGCGGCAGGCGGAACAGCTCCGGCCGGCGGCCGGGATCGGGCTCCAGGCTGAGGGTGATGATGAGCCGCTCCGCGCCCTCAGCCAGCGCCCGCAGCACCTGGAGCTGGGTGGTGGTGAAGTCGGCGAAGCCATCGGCGAGGATGAGGCGGAGATCCTCGAAGGGCCGGCGCCGCGGCTGGCGGCCATCCTCGCCGCGCAGCACGTTGCGGGCCCGCCAGAAGCGGCCGGCGTCATCGTAGAGACCGCGCTCCTGCAGCCGGGCCTGGTAGGCGTCGTAGATGGCGGCAAGCTCGCGGCTGCGCTCGTCATTGAGGGGGCTGCGCTCGATCCCGGCGCGGAAGGCTGAGGGGTCCGCGCCGGCGCGCTTGAGCTCCTCGACGAGCTCGCAGAGGGTGTCCACGAAGCCGGGATAGCCGCACATGGGAGCGAGGGCCGGGAGGCGCTTGGCCTCGCACAGCTCGCGGACGATGGAGCGCATCAGCAGCGTCTGCTGCCAGTCGGTCAGCCTCGCGACCTGCTCGTGGTTGGCCTCCAGGATGACCTCGGCGAGGCCCCGGAAGTCGTAGATGCGGGCGTCGAGGAGGCCGCTGACCGTGCCCTCGTCCACCAGCCGGCGACGCACCCGCTCGCAGGCCAGGCGGGTGGGGAGCAGCAGGAGCGCGGCGTCCTCGCCGTGCGCCCGGATGGTGGCGACGTACTCGTCCAGCACCAAGTCAGTCTTGCCCGACCCGGCGGGTCCGCAGAGAATCATCGGGGATATCCGCTCCCCCCTCATGCCCGGCAGCGTCACCTCGACCTCAGGCCACCTCCACCCGCGTAACGCGCAGCTCGTGGGACCCGTCCTCTCGGGTCCACTCGTAGTAGTAATACAGCGCATCCCCGACCGGCAGGACCTCCACGTATCGGATGCAGCCGAAGGGCGAGGTGACGAAGGGCGCGGCGCGCGTCACGCGCTCCCAGCTTCGGAGATCGTAGGAGACGCACAGGCCGGCCCTCTCCTCGTAGTTCTCCTCCACCGAGGCGCTGCCATCGTAGAAGCCGATGAACAGGGGCGGGCGATGGAGGATGGAGCCGATGCGGGTGCAGTAGCTGTCCCAGCCCTCGTCGGGCGGGGAGAGGATGTCGCCCTGCCAGTGCCAGTTGAGGCCGCAGGCGGAGGTGGCGAGGCCGGTGTGGGACTTGACGATTCCAGTGTTGTAGACGTCGCCGGTGCCGTGCTTCTCCTCCTCGGTCGCAACGGACTCGGCGGTGGGCGCGTAGGACACGATCATGTAGTACATGGGCCCGATGCGGTAGACCATGGGGTCCTTGATACCCTCCAGGCCCAGCTCCTGGGGCACGAACACCCTGGTGCGATCGGCGGGATCGAAGGCGTCGGGCGCATCGGCCTCCATGCAGTCAATGCGCCACATGTTCGTCCCGGGATCGACGTATGAGATGTAGAGTCGCCAGGAGCCGCCGGCGGCCCGGAAGATGCAGGACTTCTCGACCGAGGGGCTGTCGAGGTCCTCCTTCCCGATCTGCCAGATGTCCTCGAAGCCGATGCCATCCTCGCTGACGGCGATGCGGCAGCCGACGCCGCGCCCCAGCTCCCGGGGCTTGCGGACGCGGTAGTAGAGGTAGAACCTGCCGCTCTCCTCGTCGTAGAGCGCGCTGGGGGCGCCGGCCCACCAGCCGGGCCCTGCATCCAGCGGCTCCCGGACGGTGACGCCGTCCTCGGGGCCGAAGAGGGGGACCTGCGCCAGGTACTTGGCACCGGCATCCTGCCACTGGGGAATCGCCATCACGACGACCTCCTGCAACCGGCCCGGCGACACACCTGTGCGCGCGGCCGGTGGTCTCTGCTGGCTCTGTGCAGGTGAAGCCTTCCACGGTGCGGCGCCCGGCACCTCCCGGGAAGGGTCTGGTATCGACACTGGAGGATTGGGGCCTTCGCCCGGCCGAACGACGTGCGGAGGAGGGCCTCCGCACCACGGAACGACGTCCCCTGGGCACGGGCGCGGAGGCGGCTGCGCCGCTCACGCGCGGTCGTCTGCCGTCGCTCCGAGGCCCGTGTCTGGGAGAGGGTACCCGGCGGTGTGCAACCGCCTTCCCCATCGTCGCCACGAAAGGCAGGAAGGTACGAGAAGGGTTCCCGAGGGCGGAGGGGGAATGAGCATCTCGGGGACCCACAGCTCGCGGAACGCTGGATGTGATGGCCGGTGCGTGCGTCTCAGATCGGCGAGTTCATCGACGGGCTGGTGCCCGACCAGCCGCTGGGCGGGGACGAGGGTTTCCGCTGGGGCGATCCGGAGGTGGAGGTCTCCGGAGTGGTGGTGGCCTTCATGCCCACCGTGGAGGCCATCGAGCGCTGCGCCGCCGAGGGCTGCAACCTGCTGGTGGCGCACGAGCTGCTGCACATGCCCTACCCCTGGCGGGGCCATGGGCTGGAGCAGCATCTGACCTGGCGGGTGAACCGCAGGCGCATCGGACTGCTGGCGCGCCACGGCATCACGCTGTTCAGGGCCCATGGCACGCTCGACCGCTTCTGCGTGCTGGAGGACTTCGCGGCTCTGCTGGGGCTGACGGACCCGGTGTTCGACGACGGCCGCGTGAGGATCCACGAGATCCACAGCGTGCCGCTGGGCGAGCTGGTGGAGAGGGTGAAGGCGTGCACCGGCCTGGAGGCCGTCCGGGTGGTGGGGGAGCTGGAGAGGCCCGTGTCGCGAGTGGGGCTGCCATGGGGTGGGACGGGCCTGAGCGTGAACGCATCGTTCATCAATAGCGTCATCGAATACCACCCTGACGTGCTCATCGCCGGGGAGTCCGATGAGCACGCCATGCGGATGATTCGTGACTGCGACGTGACACTAATCGAGACCGGACACGCGGTGAGCGAGGAGCCGGGGCTGGAGCACTTCGCGCGGCACCTGGCTGAGAGCTTCCCGGAGCTGCGGGTGGTGTTCCACCGCAGCGAGCGGGCATGGCGGGTGGTGTGAGGCTTTTTCGGCGTGGAGGGAGGAGGCGGGCTGCGGGGCGGGAATAACAATGGTCTACTCAGGGAGCTTTGAGGATAGCAGGACGCCCACGCGCCCGAGCGGTGTCAGAGAGCGCGCCGGGGGCGTGCGCCACTGTGTCTGCGGAGCGAGGCGGGCCGCAAGGGAAGCGAGGAGCTGAACTCATTGGACGAAGGGACTCGCCAACAGGTGACCTGGACGATCATCCTGGCGGTGGTGCTCTCCGTGGTGGTGCTGGCCGCCTACCGGCGCGCGGAGGTGGACATGCTGCTTGCGGACATCGCCACGGGCCCGCCCGCGGAGCGCGTGGAGGCCGTCAGGCGCCTGGTGCACAAGCAGAAGCTGATGGAGGCGCTTGAGGACGAGCCGCGGTGGGTCCAGGACCGGGCCGTCTCGGCGGCGACACTGATCGGCACCGAGGAGACGATGTTCCAGCTCGTGGCCGCCAAGAGCGTGGTGGACGCGCCAGTTCAGGCGGAGATCGACACCTATCTGACGCACGTGGGCGCCTCGTCGATCGGGCCGTTAGTGATGGCGCTGCAGGATAAGGATGCCGCCGTGAGGGGCGGGGCCGGGGGCCCGCTCAAGACCATCGGGGCTCCCGCGGTGGCGTCGCTGATGCCGCTGATCGACGTCTACGACGACGCGGTTCGCGGCCTGGTGTCCTCGACGCTGGGCGGGATCGGCGAGCCGGCCATCAAGCCCCTGCTTCGCGTCATGCAGCAGGAGGAGCCGGGTCCGGACCAGGGCCCGGCAGCCTTCCGCCGGGCCAAGAGCGCTGCGGAGGCGGCCTTCAAGGCCATGGGTGAGCCGGCCATGAAGCCCATGATCGAGGACCTGCTGCCGCACGAGAATCCCGAGGTGCGGCTGGCGGCCACGGGGGTGTTGGGGGCGGTGGCCGCGGCGCTGGAGGAGGATGGCGGGGTCCCGGCGGTGCGCCCGCTGATCGAGCGGCTGACCGAGGATGACGCCTGGGCAGTCCGGCGGAAGGCGGCCTCGGCGCTGGGCGGGCTGGGGGAGGTGGCGGTGGATGAGGGCGCCGTCCAGCCGCTGATCGGCCGCCTGAAGGACGGCCGGCCGGAGGTTCGGGCGGCGGCGGCCCAGGCGCTCGGTGCGCTGGGCGATCCGGCAGCGGCGCAGCCACTGGCGACGCTGCTGCTGACCAACCGGCGCGGGGCGACCGCGGAGATCGCCGAGGCGCTGGTGAAGATCGGTCAGCCGGCGATCGCGCCGCTGACGCCGGCCCTGGACCATCCGGAGGCGGCGGTGCGGCTGGTGGCCGCGGAGACCATCGCGACCATCGGGACCAGCGACGCCGTGCTGCCCCTGGGGAAGGCGCTGACGGACCCGGAGGTGAAGGTGCGAGAGGCCGCGGCTGACGCCCTGCGGAACCTGGCCGATCGGCGCGTGCTCCATCAGCTCATAGCGGCTCTGGGCGACAGCGAATCCAGGGTCTACTATGCCGCGCGGGACGCGCTGGCGAGGATGGGCGAGCCAGCTATCCCGGCGCTGCTGGGCGCGCTGGGCAGCGCGAACACGCGGGTGGCCTACATGGCGGAGCAGGCGCTGGCGCGCATCGGCGGGCCGGCGGTGGAGCCGCTGATCCAGTGGCTGCAGTCCGGAAGTCCCGGGGCGCGGCAGTGGAGCGGCATCGCCCTCGGCGCCATCGGCGAGGCGGCGGTGGAGCCAGCGGCGGAGCTGCTGCTGTCGTCCGGCGCCGGCGCCGAGGCTCGGGCCGCTGCGGCCCGGGCACTGGGCGCCACCGGATCTCACTCCGCAACCGAGCCCCTGATAAATGCCGTGAAGAGCAGCGCCGCACCGACGCAGGTCCGGCAGCAGGCGGTGCGCGCGCTGGGGGAGATCGGCGACGAGCGCGCCACCTCCACGCTGGTGGAGGCCCTGGAGGACCCGGCCCGCGAGGTGCGCGCCACAGCCATGGATGTGCTCAAGGACTGGCGGCTGGGTGACGTGGATGAGAAGCTGCGGGAGATGCTGGCCTCCGAGCGAGAGGCGGCCGTGCGCCGAGCGGCCATCGTGCTGGCCAAGCATTCCCTCGCCGCCAGTGGTGAGCTGATGCGCGCAGTGGGCGCTGTCGAGGAGCGGGTGGCGGCCGGGAGCGAGAAGGTCCGCTCAGCGCTTGAGAGCATCGTGACCGACAGCTCCGCTCCCGACACTCTCCGTCGGGAGGCCATCGAGGGCTTGGCGTTCGTGGGCGACGAGGAATCGCTGGACGCGCTCGCGCCCTTGCTGAGCATCGACAGTCAGTTCGCGGAGACGGCCGCCAAGACGGTCGGAGGGATCGGGGAACGAACGATCGCGCCCACTGAGCGGGGGGAGGAGGTCAAGGTGGGACAGGCCGCGGAGCTTCTGCTGGATGTCTTCGATGCGGCGGAGAGCAGGCAGTTACGGCTGGTGGCGGGCAGCGGCCTGGCCCTCATGGGCGCTCAGCCGGTTCAGCCCCTGCTGGAGCGGATGAAGAGTGGGCCGGAGGAGCGCAAGCGCTGGCTGGCCGCAATTCTGGGGGCGATCGGCAAGCCAGCCACCTTCCCCGTGCTTGATGCCCGCGGCAAGGCCGAGGACGAAAAGCTGCGCAACTGGCACGCGGTCACGCTGGTGATGATCGGTGACGCGCGGGCGATGGACCTCATCGAACAGCTCCCCAAAGACCAGAAGCCCGACCCGAAGAACGTCCGGGCCAGCCGGGAGATCTACAGCGACCTACAAAAGCTGCTGTGAGCGGCGCAGACGTGCGCCATAGACGAGTGAACGAGAGCTGATGACCGTGAATCGACGCACTGTAACGCTGATCATCATCGTGGTCATCGTGGTGGGCGGGGTCTACGGCATCACCCTGTGGCAGCGCGCCCGTGAGACCCAGCAGATGCTGTCGGACCTGATGTCCCGGGATCACGGCGTGGCCACGAAGGCCATGACGGGCCTCCGGGACCGCACCGGGGCGGTGAGTGACAACCTCATCAGCTACCTCGACCGCGGCCACGACGACGTCCGCTGGCGGGCCGCCATGCTGCTGGGGGCGGTGAATACCCGGGCGTCGCGCGAGGCGCTCATCGACGCGCTGCGGGACCCCTCGCCGGATGTGCGGCTCAACGCCGCGCTGAGCCTGGGACATCTCGGGGCAACCAAGACGGCCGCGCGCATCGCCATGCTGGCGGCCGACGCCGGCGAGCCGGTGGCGGTGCGCACGGCGGCCGTCCGCGCCCTGGAGCTGCTGCGGGCCGGCGAGCAGATGGCGACGGTGGTGGAGATTCTCGAGGATCGGCCGCCCGTCCCCGAGCCCGAGGAGGAGACTGAGGAGGAGGCCGAGACTGAGGGGACCGCCGAGGCTGAGGAGCCCGCGGAGGAGGAGGAAGAGGAGGAGCCGGTGGACGAGACGGCGCCTCTGCGGGAGGAGGCCGCTCGGGCTCTGGCGCGCATCGCGCCGGTGGCGCCTGCAGCCGCCGGGGAGGAGGGCTCGGCGTCCGAGGCCAGCCCGATCCTCCGAGCGGCGGACATCCTCAGGGACAGCGTCGATCCGGAGGTGGAGCCCAGTGACGTAGTCCGGCAGGCGGCCTGCTACGCCCTCAGCGACCTGGCGGAGGCCACGGCCGATGACGAGGTGCAGGCGCGAGCGGTGAAGGCTCTCATCTTCGCGCTCGATGACGAGATCGGCGACGTGCGCATCGCCGCCGCCCACGCCTTGCGGCTGCTGCGGCCCCCCACCGAGCTGGCCGAGCGGGTGGGAGATGCATTCGATCGGGCGGTCAACGACAGCCACTACTGGGTGCGCCACGCCGCAAGAAAGGCGGTCGAGGGTGGATAGAGGTCCAGCGCGGCCAGCGGTGGCGTGCGGAAGTGCTCGGATGTCGATGAGCAGCCCAGCCGCCATGCGTAGGTCTGGTGACTGTGGCACAATCAGGTGGAGGGGCCGCCTGAGTGCGCCACAAAGAGGCGCGCGAAGTCGGCCCGCGACCTCCCGACAACGACGGGGCCGGCTTCAGCGCGGTTGCTCACGCAACCGCTCCTCAGGACGGCCCCTCCACGGCGGGAGCAGCGGACACACAGCCAGACAGATCTCAGTTCAGCGTGGAGGCAACTGATGCGATACCCCGGGA
>JAYENL010000093.1:0-29521 GCA_034722055.1 Armatimonadota bacterium | reverse complement strand
GGGCCGGCTTCAGCGCGGTTGCTCACGCAACCGCTCCTCAGGACGGCCCCTCCACGGCGGGAGCAGCGGACACACAGCCAGACAGATCTCAGTTCAGCGTGGAGGCAACTGATGCGATACCCCGGGAGCGGCCCGATCGCACTCACCCTCACGGTCGTCATGTTGGCCGGCGGCTGTGCAGTTGACCCCATGGTGCGGCTGAATGAGGACATCGAGGCCGAGGACGTGGGCGTGCGTCGCTCCGCCGTGCTGGAGCTTGCGAACCTCGACGACCCGCGCGCCATCATGGCGCTCAACGAGGTCTTTGAGGACGACGATGAGCTCCGGGGCATGGCCGCGGTGGCGCTGGTGAAGAAGGGGCGGGAGGAGACCACCGAGCGCAAGCCCGACCCCATCATCGAGGGGATCGCAGCCCTCGCCAACAACGTCCATCTCTCGCAGCCAGTGCGGGCGCGCGCGGCGTGGGTCCTGGGCGAGATCGGCGACCGGGAGGCGATTCCGGCCCTGAAAACCGCCTCCTCGGCCAAGACGGTCGCCGGCGCGGCGGCGGAGCTGGTGCGGGAGCAGGCGAACGAGGCGCTCGAGAAGCTGGGCTACAAGGAGACAGGGCTGGCCTTCGAGATCCCTATGGGGACGCTCGCCGACCAGACGCTCTCCACCCTGCCCGAGCCGGAGCCGTTGAGCACCGACCAGGGTGAGGAAACCGAGAGCGCCTGACAGCCGACCAACCGACGCGTCCGAGCCGCGCGCAGGGCGCCGCCGTCGGCAGAGACGGCGGCGCGTGATGTGTGCTCAGAGCTGCCGACCGACCGAGACGCGGCGCCATGGCAGGGAGCTCAACGCCAGCGCAGCAAGTCCGGCCATGGCGAGCAGATAGGAGCCGCCGATGAGGTCGGCCAGAGAGCGCTCCACCGGGATGGACATGATGACCAGCAGCATGGCCATGACCACTCCCGCAGTGGTGGCGGCCGCGCCCAGGCTGGTTACCTGAGGCACGTCCCGCATGAAGCAGCTCGTCAGCACCAGCGCGCAGGCCGAGCTCATGCCCACGGCCACCGCCAACAGGCAGCTCTCGAGAAGCTCCGGCGGCGGTATCCGACCGGCGGCCGCCGCCGCGAAGGCCGTAATCGCCAGCAGCACCGCCAGCGCCACAAAGAAGCCCATGGCGAGGACCGCGAGCACCGACCTGAGTCTGTCATCGCTGTGGGTACCGTCCCAGAGGGCCTGCCAGCGGTCGAGCAGGCCGCTGTTGACGGCCACTACAGCGACGACGATGACGATGCCCAAGGCCACCAGGGCGAGGACCAGGTTCTGGTAGCCACCGGGGTAGCGGAGGGACCAGGTCTGCAGCGAGCCCCAGCCGAAGATGAGGCCGTTGGCTGCGTGATGGCTGCGGAGCAGGGCCTGGATTAGATTGCGGTGGTTGACGGCCGTCGGCAGTGCCGCCAGCATCAGCCCCAGGCTCGCCAGGGCCACGAAACCCAGCAGCCCCACCTCGATCGTGGGGCGCTCCACGAACCACATGATCTTGGGATTGTCCAGGAACACCCGACCGGCGATCCAGGAGAACTGAGACGCTGCTGCAGCCGCCAGCCACAGGCAACTGCTGCGCAGCAGCAGGCGACCGCTGAGGCCCACGGAGCCAGAGCCGGAGAGCGGGTAGACCGCCGACACGTAGCAGAATGCCACCCCCAGCCACACCAGGCCGGGCAGCAGGCCGATGACATCGCTGGTATAGCCCGTGACGACCAGCCAGTTGGCGATAATAGCGAGGCCGCCGCCGGCGGCGGAGAGCACCACGCCGCCCAGCACCCAGGGCCGCACACGCATCAGTGACGGGGCCTCCAGACGAGCGGACTCCCAGGTCAGCCCCAGCGCCAGCGGCACGCAGCCGCACAGGATCAGCAGCATGGCCTGCAGGTGCAGCGGTGATGAGGCGAGCACCGGCGCGACACCCAGACCCTCCGGTCGCAGCAGGGCCACGGCACCGAGCCCGAGGCCTACCGTAAGGCCGGCGAACCCGGTGGCGAGCGCGCCGCGCCACAGCGGGTCCGGCCGGCCCTCGTTGTCGATGGCGCGCATCACCGCACGACAGCCTCTCCTGAGACCGCCCATCGAGACTGTGCCGCTGTTGGGTGGGGTCGCAGCCCTTCTCCCGCCTCGGGCGACGCCAGACAGGCTGCAAGGCCGGTACCACAGGCGCGATGGTCCCCCGTGAGCCTGCCCGAGCCTGCAACGCCGCAGGCTTGACACCCGCTTGTCGCGGCGATAGACTGAGTATGTCCGTTCGCCGGGGAGCTGTCGCAGGCCGACCGGCGCGGCACACCTATCGAAACGCCCCCCGATCCCCTTCCGGGCGCCACGATTCAACTGCTCCGGTCAGCCTGGTCGAAGGGGGGAGCAGGCCGCTGTATCTATGATGCACGCCGCGAGGCGGTACGTCAAGCTGCAGCAGTCGAGGCCAGCGGGCGGCTGCGCGAAAGGAAGTCACAGGTGAGGATCCGGCAGTATCGCGAAGAGGATCGAGGGCGCCTGCATCAGATAACGGCCAGCTCCTTCCGGGAGGCGTCGATCCACGGGAAGCTGGAGGGCATGTACGGGAGGCTGCGAGGCACCACATGGGCCGAGCGCAAGTGCCGGGACATCGACGAGGACATCGCAGCCGAGCCTGAGGGCGTGCTGGTCGCGGAGACGGAGGAGGGCGAGGTGGTGGGCTACATCACCACCACGACTGACGAGACCTGTGGGATCGGCCGCATTCCCAACCTGGCGGTAGACCCCGACCACCAGGGGCAGGGCATCGGCACCCAGCTCATCAACGCCGCTCTGGATCGCTTCGATGATAGAGGCATGGAGCTGGCCAAGATCGAGACGCTGGCCACGAACGAGGCCGGTCAGGCGCTGTATCCCCGCTTCGGCTTCCAGGAGATCGTGAGGCAGATCCACTACATCATGCGCATGGAGGACGCGAAGAGGCTCTGAGCGCCGTGGAGGAGGCAGGCGAGATGTGCGGCCTGTGGACGACGAGGTGTGACTCTCCCCGTCTCGCCGGGCGTCGGGTGCTGATGCTGGTGGCGGTGGCGAGCGCCCTGCTGCTGTGTTCGGTGGCGTCGGCGGCCCGGGTGCGATGGCACGACAGCTTCGAGGAGGCGCTGCAGGCGGCCAAGCAGTCAGGCAAGCCCATCTTCGCGTTCGTCTACCTCAGCCAGGCTGACCTGGGGGAGCGCGAGGGGCTGGAGCCCTCCAAGCAGATGCTGCGCGAGACGCTGACCGACGACGGGGTGGTGGCGGCGGCGCGGGCCTTCGAGGCGGTGAAGCTGGACCTGCGCGACCCTGACAGCGACGCCGCGCGCCGCCGGCTGAAGGTCTCGCCGGTCTCCAATCCTCTGGGCCTTGACGCCGACACCAATGAACGGGTGGCCGCCTACCCGATCTCGCTGTTCCTGGATTCCCATGGCGACGAGCTGTTCCGCCGGCACGGCTATCTGCCGCCGCCGGTCTACTCGATGCAACTTCAGCGGGCGGCGAACCTCTTCGAGAAGATCACCGCGGTCACTGAGGAGCCCAACGATCCGGTGGCAAGGCGGGAGGTGGGCCGGGCCTACATGGAGATGGACTTCGCGCGCGGCGATCCGTTCTACAAGGCGGCGGTGCGCAACCTCGAGGCCGCCATCAAGATGGACCCCGAGAACGACACGGGCGCGAAGTTCGACGCCGAGGTGGACCTGGCGATCCTCCGCTTGCCCGACGACCCGCAGAAGGCCCTGACCGCGCTGGCGGAGCTGGAGGCGAGGGACAGGGATGGCCATCGGCGCCTGGAGATCCAGTACTACATGGCCGTGGCCCACTACGTGCTGGGGGACGCACAGAAAGCCCTGCGGCTTCTGGAGCGATTCGAGACGGGAGAGAAGGACTCCGAGTATTACGACAGCCCGTGGACGCCGCAGGCGCTGGGGCTGCTCAAGCACATCCGGCGCCGCGTGGCGGGGGAGTGAGCTGCCATTCTCCGAACACGACGCTGAGTTACGCCACGCCGTACGGAGCGGCGGGCTTCCTTGCCCGCCCGGCCGTTGCCGTGATCCGTCGCTGTCATGTCGTACGGAGCGGCGGGCTTCCCAGCCCGCCGGCTGTTGTGGTACGTCGTTGCCGTTGTAGGGCGCGGACCTGTACCGCGCCGAGAAGAGCCGGGCTGGAAGCCCGACCTACGCGGTTCGGAGCCGGGCCGACCTCCCGGAGACGCCTGCGCGTCTCTTCCCGCAGCCACAACCCCGCCCCCGGGTGCTTCGCACCCGTCGTCGTGCGGCCCCTGCATACGGCGACGACTAACGGCGGGCCGGACAGTGGTCCGGCCCCTCCATACGGCACGGAAACACCGACGGACAACGGCATCAACAGCGGGCGGCGTAGGCACGCCGGCCCTCCGTACGGCAAAGACAACCACAGCGGACCTGCCGCCTGCCCCGGCGACGGCGCCGGGGCCACAACGACATCCCGGCGAGATTGCCGTCATGTCGTACGGAGCCGCGGGCTTCCTTGCCCGCCCGGCCGTTGCCGTGATCCGCCGCTGTTGTGTCGTACGGAGCGGCGGGCTTCCTTGCCCGCCCGGCCGTTGCCGTGATCCGTCGCTGTTATGTCGTACGGAGCGGCGGGCTGCCCAGCCCGCCGGCTGTTGCCGTATATCGTTGCCGTTGTAGGGCGCGGACCTGTGCCGCGCCGAGAAGAGTCGGGCTGGAAGCCCGACCTACGCGGTTCGGAGTTGGGCTACGACAGAGTCCGGGCCAGAAAGGCCGCCAGCACAGCGGTGCACTGCACAAGGTCCTCGATCATGACGTGCTCCTGGGGCCCGTGCGGCTGCCCGGCCAGCCCGGGGCCGAAGAGCAGCGTGGGGATGCCCCCCAGCGCGCAGGGGTAGGCGGAGTCGCTCCACGCCACCATGCGGTGGAAGACGGCCTCCCGGCCCAGCGTCTCCTCGAAGACCGCCGCCAGTCGCTGCGCCCAGGGGTCATCATCAGGCTGGTCGAAGGGCACCAGGTCCTTCACCCAGGTCAGCTCGCTGGGCCGCTGTGCGAGCCACTCGTCGGCGGCCTCGGCCTCCCGCACGGTCTCCTCGAAGCGCTCCATCACCGGCCGACCTCCCCAGGGATGGCCGGCGGCGCGTGCCGCCTCGGCCTCCTCCATGGCGTAGACGATGTTCAGCGACAGGTAGGCGCTGCCCGGCACCACCGCGGCGTGGACGCCCGAGCGGAAGATGCCCAGGTTCACCCGGCAATCGGGCCGCTGGCTCTCGCGCTCGGCCTTGAACCGATCCACGGCCTGCTTGACCACCATGCCCTTGTCGATGGCCGAGACGCCGGTGCCGCGGGCGGCGTGGCCCTCCTTGCCGCTGACGGTGAGATCGGCGGTGAGGCAGCCCTGGCAGCCCAGGGTGATGGTGAGGTCGTTGCCGTCAACGAAGACGGCCACGTCGCCGGTGTAGCCGGCGTCGAGGCAGGCCAGCGTGCCGGCGCCGGAGTCGCTGCACTCCTCGCCCACCACGCTCTCGAAAACCAGGGAGCCGCGCAGGTCCAGGCCCGAGTCCAGGAGCAGGCCGATGGCCGCCACCGCCGTGGTGAGGCCGCCCTTGCAGTCGCTGGAGCCCCTCCCCCACACGGCGCCGTCGGACACCTCGGCGGCGAAGGGCTCGATGTCCATGCCCTCGGCGCCCACCGTGTCCATGTGGCCGTTGACGATGACGCGAGGGCCGTCGCCGAAGCTCCACTCGGCCACCAGGTTGGGGCGGTCGGCGAAGTCGCGGCCCTGGGGGCCGATGACCTCCATGCGCTCGTAGATGCCGTCGGGGCAGTCGAAAAGCCGGGTCTCGGCGCCCATCTCCCGGAGGATGGGCTCGAGAAGGGCCTGGCCAGCGGCCTCGCCGGGGGCGCCCTCGTCACCGGAGTAGGGGTTGCGGGTATCGATGCGCACCAGCTCCTGCAACAGGCCCACGGTCTGCTCCTCGCGCTGCCGAGCGGCTGTCAGGAAGTCCTTCACGGCACGTCCTCCTCACGGCTCAGCGGTCGCTGTGGCGACCGCCTGGACTCAATGACAGGCACGTCAGCGCACGTTTCGCGAGCACGCCGCGGGGCACCTCCGGTGCAGGAGTGGCGCCTTACGGCCGCGAATAGCCTGTGGGACTGGAACGGAAGCCCCGGACAGGCGCCCGCGCCCGGAGCACGGGACGCGCGGGCGCGTGCATCTTCGTCGCGATGCGGGAGCCTGATGTGACCATGGCAGCGGATGCAGCCTCGCCCGAGGGCTATGACATCATCACGGTGGGCAGCGCCACCGAGGATGTCATGGTCCGCTGCAGCAGCGGGCAGGTCATCACCCTCAGGGACGCCCAGGGCGAGGAGTCCTTCATGGCCTTCGAGTATGGAGGGAAGATCCACGTGGACGACATGCTCATCAGCGTGGGCGGCGGCTCGGTGAACACCGCCATCACCTTCGCCAGGCAGGGCATGCACACCGCCGTGGTCAGCAAGGTCGGCAGCGACGAGCCAGCCGAGCGCGTCAAGCGGCGGCTGGAGGAGGTCGGGGCCAGGACGCATCTGCTGGCCTACTCCGACGTCTCGGGCACCGGCTACTCCACGATCATCACGGCGTTCACCGGGGAGCGGACGGTGCTGGTGCATCGCGGGGCCAGCAGGGAGCTGAGCGAGGAGGACATCCCCTGGGAGGAGCTGGCGAAGACGCAGTGGCTGTATGTGGGGGCGCTGGCGGGCCAGAGCTGGCGGCTGTACCCGAAGCTGGCGCGGTTCGCCGACGAGCACGGCATCAAGCTGGGGCTGAACCTGGGCACCTCGCAGATCGACCAGGGGCTGGAGGAGTACGGGAAGCTGCTTGAGAGCACCTACATCATCTTCCAGAACGATGAGGAGATGCGGCGGCTGACGGGGATCGAGGAGGAGCGGGGCGACCGGGACGAGCGGGAGATGTGCCACCGGCTGCACGACCACGGGGTGGACATCGTGGTCATCACCGACGGCAGGCGCGGCGCCAGGGCCTCGGACGGGAAGGCCTACTACACGGTGCCGGCCTTCCAGACGGAGGTCGCCTCCACCGTGGGCGCCGGCGACGCCTTCGGCGCCGGCTGCATCTCGGCGCTGTGGCACGACATGACCGTGCCGGAGAGCCTGCGGCTGGGGGCGGCGAATGCGGCGTCGGTGGTCTCCCAGGCGGGGGCCAACCACGGCGTCCTGAGCTGGGACGCGGCTCTGCAGTACGTGGACGAGCACAGCACGCGGTAGGCTGACGCCACACGGAACCTGAGAGGACGATGGCACATTGAGCTTTCTGAGCGGCATAGGAGCATATCTGGGCGTTGGATCCGTGGTGGGAGTCATCTCCGGCCTCTTCGGAATAGGCGGCGGGGTGCTGATGGTGCCGGCGATCATCTTCATCTGGCAGAAGGAGCCGAAGATCGCGGTAGCCACATCCCTGGCGGTCATGATCCCCGGGGCCATCGCCGGCGTGCTGCGACACCACTTCTCCTACGGCGTTGTGGACTGGCGGATCGCGGCCGGCCTGGCGGTGGGAGCGATCGTCGGCAGCTTTGCCATCGGGGCGCCGCTGGCGAACTGGCTGCCTGTCGAGACGCTGAAGAAGGGCTTCGGCGTGCTGCTGGTGGTCTCGGGGCTAAAGATGGCGGGGGTCTTCGACTTCGTGGGCGCCAAGCTGTCCAACGTCGCCGAGGCCCTGATGATGATGCTGGGCTGACAGCGCGTCGGTGGGCTGACCCAGCAGAGGGGAAGAAACTTCCCGAGATGGAGAAGGTGATGGCGCCGCGTCGTCGAACTTTAATGATAGGCACTCAGGCACCGGTGGGAGGGGATACGATTGGCGCATCCCCGCACGCCGTCGGTCAAAAGGAGGAGACGCTATGAGACACGAGAGAGGCTTCACGCTCATCGAGCTGTTGGTGGTGATCGCGATCATCGCCATCCTCGCGGCCATTCTGTTCCCCGTGTTCGCACGGGCACGCGAGAAGGCGCGACAGACCTCGTGTCTGTCGAATCTCAAGCAGATCGCGCTGGGCATGCGGATGTACATCGAGGACTACGACGAGAGGCTCCCGTATCACTACACCAGGCCGAGCGTAGGACCCCGCTACAGCATCATCCAGGTGGTACACCCCTATATCAAGAACATCGACGTGTGGGACTGCCCCAGTGCGGCGCTCTCCACTCGCCGCACGTCGAGCGGGGACCCGGCCTTCCTGGGCGAACGGAGCTACGGATGGAACCATCTGATCTTCGCCTGGTACTCAACCAAGCTGGCCAAGATCAAGAAGCCTGCCGAGACCGTGATCGCGGCGGACACCTGCATGGACAGTTGGGGGCCGGGCCGGCTCTACTACCCCTCGTTCGGCATCGGCTACAACGAGGCCATCGCGACGCTTCAGTTCCCCTCGGGCTGCAATGACTCCTACTGGAACACATCCGCCATGGGCGATCGTCCGGGCTTCAACTTCGTGCCGCGGCACAACGGAACCGGCAATGTCAACTTCGTGGACGGACACGCGAAGGCATTCTCCTACAGCGCCCTCTACAACGACGGCAAGAACACCTACTTCGACAAGAACTGATCTCCGGACACCGCCAGAGGGGGGCGGCGCGGCCGTTTCCACGGTCGCGCCGCGGTGCGTACGGCCACAGGAAGGCGCATCACCACAGCCACGAGAAGGACACGGAGTGAGCTGCCAGGTCGTCCCCGTACTGCTCTGACAGCCGGGCTGGAGGTCCTGCGATGAAGCTGACGAGGATCGTGCTGGCACTGACGCTGGTGGCACTGATGACGGCGTGTGCGTGGGGTCAGGAGGGGCTGGTGCCGCTGAGCGGACGACCGCTCGGGCCTTACGGAGGGGAGAGCTACCTGCGCGGCAGCTTCCAACTGATTCTGTATCAGCGTCCCGGCGCTGAGCCGCTGCGGCTGCACGTGCAGGCGCGCCAGGTCGGCCGGTACGTGGACGAGATCGTGGCGTCCCATGCGGGGCAGGTCGTGCGGCTGGCGCCGGGCGAGGAGGGAGAGCTGGCGCTGAACGTGGGGCCGGGACCGGTGGAGGTTCGCCTGGAAACGGGTCAGAACGCCGCCGCGGTGAGCTGCAACGGGCCCGTGGCAGTACCGGCCTCTGCCGAGCGCCCGGCAAGCTTCATCAGCCGGGTCGGGCGCCTGTTCTTCTACGTCCCCCGCGGCACGGGGTCCTTCACGGTCAGCGTGCGCGGGCAGGGCAGCGAGGAGAACGCCACGCTGACGGTCTTCGACCCCGAGGGGCAGGAGGCCGGCTCCGCTACGACCATCGGCATGGAGGGGGCTGAGCTGCACGTCGAGGTGCCCCAGGGCCACGCAGGCGCAGCGTGGTCGCTGACCGCCGGGAAGGCCGAGACAGGGGTGTTCGAGGACTGCGACATCGGGCTGAGCCGCGATGTGCCGCAGTATCTGTCCCTGGGCGGCGACGGCGTGCTGGTGCCCTTCGCCACCGGGCTGCGGCAGCCACCGCGCTACGTGGGCACACAGGAGCAGCCGGTGGTGCGGCTGGGACTGACCGCGCCGACCGAGGAGGGGCGGCTGGTCGGCACGCTGCGGTACCTGGGCACTCCCCGCAGCTCCAAGACCTTTGAGGCGCCGGCCGCCGAAGGCGAGCTTGAGGTCGCCCTCAGCGGGCCACGGTTCGCCGAGTACGAGCTTCGCCTGGACCTGAAGACGCCCGATATGCCGGGGGGCGTCACCGCGCGCACGCCGATCGCTCGCCAGGGCTCGATCCTGTTCGTGGGCGGCTACCAGCCGCTGGTCTCGGCGGAGAGCGTGGCCCGCGGCGACGGCCGGCCCACCGGGGTGAGCGTCAGTCTTGCGCTGAGCGAGCCCCCGCCCGGCCTGGAGCTGCGCACGACGCTGCTGCGCTCCCCGCCGTCACACACGCCCGGAGGCGCCGGCGCCGAGACCGTCCACGCCCAGATCATCTCCGACTGGGACGGCTCAGTGGCGATACTGCACCCGCCGGAGGAGCTGCCGGATGGCGCCTATGAGTGGCAGGCGGTGCTGGAGGATGGCTCACCGGTGCCGCTGGGCTGGACGCGCGTGGACTTCGTGCGCTGGAACGACCAGCACTTCACCGATGTGACCGCGCAGCCGCCCACGCCGCTGGGGGCCACCGTCCCGGCGCACGCCTCACAGGGCTGGATCCCGTTCGTGCCGGAGGCCGCGGAGGCGATCCCCTATCGCTACCGGCCCAGCGCAGAGGACGTGGAGCGGCGCATCGAGCTCATCGCCACGCCGGGCGAGTATGAGCCGGCGACGGTGGGCGTACTGGCCACGGCCGCCACGCGCGGATTGCGCGTGACAGCGTCGGAGCTGACGACCGCCGCAGGCGAGCGCATCCCGGCTGAGGCCTGGGAGGTGCGCTGGGCGCGCTACTGGTCGCAGCGCATATCCTGGCGCAGCACGACCTTCCACGTCATCCCGGAGATGCTCGAGCGGCGGCCGACGGTGGACCTGGCGCCGCTGCAGCCGGCTCAGGCCTGGCTGACACTGCACGTCCCGGAGGACGCGCGGCCCGGCCGCTACCACGGGACAGTGCGCATCACCGACGCCGATGGAGGCTCCGCCGAGCGCCGCGTAATCGTCGATGTGCAGCCCTTCCGGCTGATGGCGACGCCGGAGTACCACTGGGGGCTGTACACCGACAGCAGCCGCTGGAGGCGCATGCCCGAGCGGCAGGTGCGCGCTGAGATGCGGGACTTCGTGGCCCACGGCATCACCAGCGCGATGATGTATCCGCCCGACCACAGCGAGATCAGCCTGGAGGATGGCGAGGCGCGCATCGACTCCGCGGAGTTCGAGCGCTACATGAGGTGGGCGCTGCAGGAGGGGCTGCGGCCGCCGACGGTCATCAGCATGCAGGCCCTGGCCGGAACGGTCAAGGGCCTCCTGCCGGAGGCCGAGGTGCGCGGGCCCCAGTTCGAGCGCGTCTACAAGCAGATCGTGCAGCACTTCGCGGAGGTGGGCGAGCGCGAGGGCTGGGGGGAGCTGTTCTGGCATGCGGTCGATGAGCCCAATCGCGGTCACCCCGACCGGGCGGCGGCGGCCTACGAGGAGCTGAGCTGGTTCAAGGACCTGGGGCTGTCCACCTTCACGACCGTGAACGATCCCGTGACCGTGGAGGAGGAGCTGAACCCTGTCCTGGACGCGCGGACCTACTACGTGCACTTCGTGGTCGGATCCGCGGAGGCCCAGCAGCTCCGGGCGCAGGAGACCGCCGACAGCGGCGATCACCTGTGGATGTACGGGACCGGCTGCTACACCGGCATGGACGGCGCCACGATGCCCAACCGCTACCTGGCGGGCTACATGCTGGCCAAATCCGGCGCGGAGGGCATCTGGTGCTGGACGCTGCAGCGCGCCAAGGGCGACATCTACAACGACTTCGACGGTGAGGAGCAGCGAGAGGCCAAGGAGGCCTGCACCACCTACGTGTCCGAGGACGGCACCGAGATGGTCCCGACGCTGCAGTGGGAGGGCCATCGCGAGGGCGTGGACGACTTCCGCTACATCTACACGCTCCAGCAGATGGCGGAGGCGGAGGGTGAAGCGGGACGACGAGCGCTGGAGGAGCTGGACGCCCTGCTCGCCGAGGTGCCGTGGGGCGTCCGCCCGCAGGATTTCACGGCGGCGGACGCCAACGAGGTCCGGCGCGAGGTGGCGTCACTGATCCGCTCACTGCAGGCCGAGTGACGGGCAGTCTTGCTGCCGCTGCGACTCAGCTCACGGGCGAGATGACCAACACCCGCTCGTCGCCCTCGCCCTCGCTGTAGGTCTGGACGTCGGGGTCCTTCTTCAGTGCCAGGTGCATCAGCCGGCGCTCGTAGGCCTTGAGGTCGGGGACAACGACCTCCTTGCCGCTGTCCTTGGCCTCCTCCGCCAGCTTCCGGGCCCGGGCTTCAATCATGGCCTTGTGGCGGGCGCGGTAGCCCTCGGCATCCACGATTACCCGCGCCCCGTCCTCGACCTTCCGGTTCGCGCCGATCGCCACGATGAGCTGCACCGCGTCGAGCGTGGCCCCGTGACGGCCGATCAGCAGCCCCATATCCTCCCCCTCCACGTTCAGCCGCACCTCGTCCTCGGTACACTCCCCGATCTCGACAGTGCCCTCCACGCCTATCAGATCGACCATCCTCTGAAGCATGTCGCGACCGATCTCCGCCAGGTCCTGATGGGGGATCTCAGGCTCAGGCTCGGGCTCCGCCTCCTCCTCAGCCTCCGGGGCCTCCTCGGGGGCCGGCTCATGCTCCTCGGGATACTCGAGGATGGCACGCACCCGATAGGTCGAGCGCCCGAATATGCTCCCGAAGGCGCCGGGGCGCTCCAGCACCTCGAACTCCACTGCATCCTCAGAGGCGCCGAGCTGCTCGAGCGCGTCCCGCTGGGCGTCCTCGAGCGTCCTCCCGGTCCCCTCAGCCCATTCCATCGTCGGCGCGTCCTCCTTAGGCGTGTCAATGCAGCAGACAGCTATTTATGTTTTCCTCGCTTCTGCCCCTTCTCCTGCTTTCGCTGCTCCTCATAGCTGGGCGGCCGCTGCTCCTCGCGGTTGCCCTCGCCGCCCTGCATGCGCTTTGCGGCCTCCACCATGGAGGCGAGGAAGCCGCCCTTCTTCTCAGAGGCCTTCTCGCCCGGCTCCGGCTCAACCACGGCCTCATCGCCGGTTGCCCGCCGGTAGATGAGGTGCTCGCTGAAGTAGATGACGTTGCTGCCCAGCCAGTAGAGAATGAATGCCGCCGGGAAGCTGCGGAACAGGAAGAAGAACATCAGCGGCATCATGTAGGCCATCATCTGCTGCTGTTGCTGCTGCTGGGCGTCGGCGGCGGGCTGGCTCTGCGCCGCCATCTTCTGGAAGGCCACCATGCTGATGGTGTAGGCGACCAGCAGCCAGATGTCGGGCTGGGCCAGGTTGGGAATCCACAGGAACTGGGTGCCGTGGAACTGCACGATGTAGTCGCGGATCCCGTGGTAGAGGAAGATGAGGATCGGCATCTGCACCAGCATGGGCAGACAGCCGCCCAGCGGGTTGCAGTTGTGCTCCTGGCAGAGCTGCCAGAACTCCTCCTGAAACTTCTGCTTGTCCGTGGCGTGCTTCTTCTGCAGCTCCTTGATCTGCGGCTGCAGCGCCTGCATCCGACGCTGGGACTCGAGCTGCTTCTTGGTCAGCGGATAGATGGCCAGCCGCACCACCACCGCCATCAGCAGCACACCGAAGGCCGGGCTGCCCCCGGCGATGCGCACGAACACGTCCACGATCTTGTAGCCGATCAGGTCGGCGTTGAGCCTGTCCAGCCGCGGCGCCAGCGCCTCCGCCGCCGGCGTCCTCTCCCAACCGTTATCCTCCTTCGGGACCCACGTGTAGTACGCGGGCGTCCCGCCCTGGCTCGCCGAGTAGGGCTGCCACCCGGCGGAGTACTGCGCACGCGCGCGTTTCTGGTCGCGGAGGTGCTCGAGGGCGATCTGACCCGCCCGGATGCGTGCGAAGGCCGCCAGGGGGCGGCTCTGCAGCGCGCCGTTGGTGGCCACGTCCTCGTAGGCGTCGGCCGCGGCCTCCCACTCCTCACCCTCTTCCAGCAATCGCGCGGCGCGCACGCCCGCGATCTGCGCCGACGGGACCATGGCCTCCGCCCGCAGCAGCGCCTTCTCGTCCTCGGTCTCCACCCGGCCGGTGATCATCACCGGCATGCCGTCAGGCCCGCCGACCTCGGAGAAGCCCTCCGGCGAGCTGCCGCCCACCATCTCCACCATGACCTCCGCCCCCATGGAGCGGAGGGTCCCGCGCTCCCCACCGGGCTCATAGATGCCTTCGACCTTGACCAGGTCACCGCGTACCCGTGCCGCGTGCTCGGCGAGGGTGGCGACGGTGACGTACATAGCCTCGTCGCCGCCGGTGAACATGGACTTCACCGACGCAATGATGCCGGTCTCAGGCAGATACTCCTCGCCCACATGATAGAGCGCGCGCATGGTGGTGAGCTGGTCGTCGAAGTCCTGCTCGCGGTCAATCACCAGCTCCACGGGCAGTCCCTCCTGCGTCGCGGCGGGCTGGCACCAAACAGCCGGCGCCTGCAGCGCCGCCACAACCAGAAGGGCGATCACGGCGAGGAGATGTCGCCGGAGGGATGAACGGTCGCGGAAGGGCATCAATGTCTCCAGTCTCGATCATCAGAGCTGAATGCGGGTTCCTCGATCTCGTCCTCGTCGATGCCCGGCACGGGGTCGTAACCACCCTTGGAGAAAGGGTGGCAGCGGCAGATCCGCCGTATGCTCAGCCATGTACCCCGCAGCAGGCCATGCACCTGGATCGCCTGGGCCGCGTATTCAGAACAGGTCGGGCGAAAGCGGCACGTCGCGGGCAGCGCCCGGGAGAACGTGCGCTGGTACAGCCGGATGAGGCCGACCGCCAGTCGTCTCATTGCCCCACACCGGCGTCCTCGGCCTTCTCGGGGAGCAGCCCCTCCGCCCGCAGCGCCTGTGCGATCTCAGCCTGCAGGTCGCGGAAGTCCGCGCTGCCCGTCCGCTCCCTGGCGACCAGCACAACGTCGGCACCCGGCTGCACCTGATCCGCCAGAAGCCGATAGGCCTCGCGCAGGCGCCTCCGGGCGCGATTCCGCCGCACGGCTGTCCCTATCTGCCTCCCCGCCACGAATGCCGGGCGCGTCGGCTCATCGTCCGAGCGGTGTCGGACCCCCACAGCCACGGTGTCGGTGCGCCGCCAGCGACCGTGCTGGAAGACGCGGTCCAGGTCGCGCTGTCGGCGGAGTGTCCTCAGGCGAGCCATTATCGGATTGCCGCACCCGGAGCGCCGTCACTTCGCCAACTGCTTGCGGCCCTTCTTTCGGCGCCGCTTGATGATACGCTGGCCGGCCTTGCTTTTCATCCGCGACCGGAAGCCGCTCTTGCGCTTCGTGCGCTTCTTCTTTGGCTGATGTGTCCTCTTCATCGTATGTTAATGCCTCCAAGGCTCTTCCTCGGGCCCTGAGATCGAACCCCCCGTCCGCCATGGAATCGGATCGGGGGGAACGAGGTGTAGTATATCATATCGGCCTGTACGTCCGCAAGAAGAGGCACGCCGACGCGGGCCGAGGGACCCGGTCTCCCCCCGCAAGCCGGCACCCCACCCCCTCACCGGGCGAGGTAGAGCTTCCCCTGGTCGCGGAGGTGGTTGTGGATGCGGTAGCCCAGTGCCTCCACCAGCGGCCTGAGGTCCACGCGCGTCACGCCGTCCTCGATCCGCGCGTTGCACGACACCAGCTCACTGCCCGGCAGCAGCACGATCTTCGGCCGCTGGCCGGCTGCCCGGGCCCCTGCCTGAGCCACCGCCTCGCGGAAGGCGGACAGCCCCAGCTTCAGCCCCGGGCAGGTCTTCGGCGCGAACTCCCGATGGAACCTGATGGCCGCGGTTCCCAGATCGAACCGCTCCAGCAGCGCGGCTACCACCTCGTGCCCGGTGGTCAGGCCCTGGTAGTGCTCGGGGTCATCGTGATCGAAGTTCGCGATGAAGGACACGCCCACGCTGTGGGCGTTCCTGCCCGCGGTGTGGGCGCCTGACCGGTGCAGGGGCCGGCAGAGGAAGATGCTCCCATCCGGCCCGATCATCACGTGATACCCGTTGTCCGACCACCCGCGCACTCCCGTGTGATACCGCCGGACGGCCCGCACCGTCTCGATGCCCCGGTAGTCCGACGCGCTGGGCCGCCACGTGTGGTGCACGATCACCTCATCGATGCGCCGCCCCACCTGCACCTCACGCAGGTGCGCGCCGAACTGCTCCATGCTCACTTCGCGCTCAACCGGCATCCCGTCCCGCCACCTTTCCGCCGAAGTACATGCAGTGCGGGCCGGGAATCATCCCCGGCCCGCACTCCCGAGCCTGTCACTCCCGCGTCGCCTGAGCGTCGCTCTCCAGCTCGTACACCGCGGCCTCCAGCCGGTCACGCTCCACCGGCCCGACGCCCATCTCGCGCAGCTTCTCAGTGACCCAGCGCCTCTTGGCCGCTCCGCGGCCGGGGCCGTAGATCTGCTCCGCGGCCCGCACCAGCTCCAGCAGCAGCCTGCGCAGGCGCTCATCGTCCAGCCGGTTGATGTAGCGCCGCACCAGCGTCAGTACCGCCGCCACCAGCAGTGTGCCCAGACCCGGCAGCAGGATCTCGCGCAGCCACTCGCCGATGACCTCCATCCTCCGATCGCCTCCCTTAATGGCTGGCGCCCGCCACAGAGGGCGGGCGCCGCTGATTCGATGCAGCAGACTCGGGCGCACCTACCTCCGACACGCGGAGACCAGCGCCCCCATGTGATACAGCAGGTACAGAAACGAGAAGCTGAACAGCACCTCAGTGAGCCACGTCCACGTCAGAGGGTTCTGCGGCGGGCCGCCTATCGTCGATGCAGCAGCACTCACCCGCAACACCACCAAGAGGCCCAGCCCCAGTTGGCAGGCCCCGTTGATCCTCATGTGGTAAAGCGCTCGCCACACCAGCGCCGCGCCAGCCAGAAACAGCCCCTCGCAGACGAGGGTCACCACCTGTGCGCACATCAGTTCAGCCGGCGTCATCATCCTCGCCCATCTCCTTCCGCTCCTCCTCAAAGGCGCTCTCGATGCGCCTCTTAAGGGTCCGCAGCGTCGTCGTCCCGCAGACCGCTGCGAAGAATGCCGTCGCGAAGTCATTGTCCACCACGTGCGCCATCGTCACGGCCACGATCAGGTTCCCCAGGAATCCCAGGTGCAGTCGCCCGCTCTCCATCCTCGGCAGCACCACCACCTGGTCCTCCAGGGCCACGTTCGCCAGCGCCCCCAGCACCCCGGCCGTGGTGCATCGCAGGAACGGCCAGACCTGCCCCGCGAGGGCCGCCAGCACCATCGTCAGGTGTCCTGAGCTCTCCACGGGCCTCAGCTCTCCCCAGCATTCACGCTCGGGGCCGGATCCTCGGCCACCGCCCGCGTAACGCCCACTACTCCGCGATGCCCTCCCTCGTCCAGGTGTACTCGAAGTCCGCCTGGCTGCCCCCGTTGTTGGTCACCGTCACTGTGAAGCTGTCCGACCGCCACGTCTCGCTGATCTCCCACGTGAAGTCAGGAGAGCTCGACTCCAGGCTGATCGCGCCCGGCACCCGAAGCGGCTCGTGCGTAATCGTGAAGCTCACCTGCTCACCGGCCGGCACATCCGCCTCCGTGCCCTCGCCCGAGACGCTCCGCCAGGCCAGCGAGTAGCACTGCCGATCCACGCCCTCCGCGTGGTTGTCGATGGTCACCACCGCGCCTGAGCCATCCAGCTCGATGGTCCCCAGGTAGATGGCGTCGGTCGGCCCGCTGCTGGAGAGCTGGGCGAACACAGAGACGTCGCCCTCCGGGGGCGAGTCCGAGGTCGCCTCCAGGAACACGTGGTTGACCGCCCCGTCGGTCAGGCCGCTGATGGCCTCTGCGGCGGTGGTCTCGCACCAGCACGCCGCCACCAGCCCCTGCCCCGGCCCCACCGTCTTGTCGGCCTGGATGCTCCACCCCTCATACACGCCCGCGGTCAGCAGCCGCCTCAGCACCGACCCCAGCACTCGATCCACCGTGTCGGCCAGGCGGTTGTTGTGACTGGGCTGCACGAAGTCGTCCACGGCCACGTCGGTAGCCAGCCCGTAGTTGTCCGTAACACCCGCCATCTCAGGTCCTCCCTCTGCCACTCATCTCCGAGCTCGTCACGCGCCGGCATAGCGGCCGGTCCCGTAGCGACCCCGCCCGTACAGCGCGCTCTCGTGATTCTCCCCGTCCGTCCAGTCATACCGATTCGCGCCCATGTGGCCGCGCGGGCTCAGCGTCGCGGCCGACGGCGCCCGGTCCACGACCAGCGTTCCCTCCGGCTGCCCCGGTCGCGTCCTGCTGTCAATCGCCTCCCGCAGCCCGGGCGCCCGCGACCGCAGCGTCACTCTCTCGTCCACGCCTCAGCACCTCCCCGGCACGCGTCATGACACGCTGCCGATCCACCGCGCCTCGATCCGCGTCACGGCGGCGCCCGCATCGTCCTTGCGTCGGTCTACCAGGTGCCGTACCGCCGTCACGCGGTAGATCCTGTCATCGGCGCCCACGCTCTCGCCGCCCTTCACAGCGACCACCTGCCCGATGCGCACCTCCGGCAGCAGCGGCGTGATAATCTCGATGTGCTCCGGGCGCTGAGACAGCTCCGCGAAGCGGTCCTGGCACAGGCGGTTGACCAGCTCCTGGGAGATGTAGGCCTCCAGCGCCTCCACATGCATCTTCCGCCAGCCCACGTAGCGATCGCTGTCGGGATCGTAGAGCGATGCCGGGTCGTAGGCCACCGCCGCTATCGGCATTCCGTCCGGCCCCACCCCCGACACCATCACGTAGTTCGCGAACTCCCGCGCGGCCGACAGGCTCAGCCGCGGCCTGCGTATGCGCAGGATCTCGCCCGGAGCCTCCGGGTCGCTCGCCGCTGTCCCGCGCGTGTACAGCTCCCAGTCCACCGCCGTCGGGCACGCGCCCGTGGCGCTTCCGTCGTGCTGGGTCACGTTCTCCGCCGTCCGCTTGGTGCGGCAGTGCCGGCACGCCTTCACGAATGTACCGCTCTCGTCGAAGAAGATCCCTGCGTTGTAGTCGAACCGCGCCACCTCATCCAGGAACTCCGTCCATGGCCGCCCGGGCTCCGCGTACCACAGCGGGCGCTCCGGCTGGCCCGCGCTGAGCACCGTACCCGTGTCCTCCAGGTCCTGCTCGGCTCGCGCCAGGCCGCATCGATCCAGCACCCAGTGGAAGACGTCCCTGACGGCCCACCCGTCGAACACCGGACAGCGCCCGTCAGACTTCTCATCCCGCAGGCGGATCATCGGGTCCAGGACCGTCAGCGACAGCTCGCTGTCGCCTCCCTCCTTGGTAAGCGGCGGAGGCTCCACAACGTAGCCAGACAGCGTCGCCGCAGTCTCAACCTGCTCATCGGACATCTTCCACCCCAGCGAAACGCTCACCGCGCGATGCTCCTCGATATCCGTGTGCTGACCGAGCTGGTTATCCAGCTCCAGCTCGCACAGCCCCGTCCGCAGTCGGTCCGGGTGATCGCTCTCCAGCGCGATCACGTCGGCGCCGATATCCGTCGCGGCCGGCTCCCCGTTATCCATGACCTCCGCGTACTGGCCGATCTGCATGCTGTAAAGCTCCGGCGAGACCTGCGTCGTGAAGTCCACCAGCTCCCCGGTGTCAGGGTCCGTCCCCACGTCCTCCTGCGTGTGGGTGTACGGGGCGATCGTCGCTCGCCAGGCCCTCTGCGTGGGCGTCAGATCGTCGCGGCTGTCCGTCGTATCCTCGGCCGTCACCTCCGCGAGGATATTCTCGTCGTTGTCCACCACCGGCAGCCTCTGGGCCTGCAGCAGCAGCTCTCCCAGACTCTCGCCTGTATCGTATCCCGCGCCTATCCCCGCGCTGTCGATCTCCGCCGTCGCCATCCTGATGGGGAACATCGAGAACATCCACTGTCCCCCGACGTGCGTCAGCCGCAGCTTCCCGCCCGGGATGCGCAGGTAGTGCCCCGGCCGCTCGTAGATCCAGATGTCGTCCGCGAAGCCGTCCGTTGACATCACGATCCGCTCGCGCAGGCACGCGATCCACAACAGCAGCCGCTGGCCGGCGCTGAATCCCTCCAGCGTCGGCACCCGCACCGTGCGCTCCGTCTCCGACACCCGCTCCCACCCGTTCGGGCCGTTGTACATCAGAAAGACCGGACCCGCGTATGGCAGCACCAGCGCCCAGTTCTCCCGGCCCGCAATTCCGAAGTTGATCTGCGTCCGGGGCAGGTGCGCGCTCCAGTCGTGGTCGGGCCCCGGCTCCGCCCGGTACAGCGAGATGCAGAAGATGGGGTTGTTCGGCAGGTCGAACCGGCTCTCCACTCCCGTCATCTGGTTCGGCGCCCCGTCCGACTGGTAGAGCTTCACCTCGTTAGGAAGACCGATCCCCTTCAGCGCATGCCACGTCCCCGCCAGCGTCTGGAAGTGTCCCAGGCCAATCTCCTGGGAGTGGTCCAGGAACGGCCTCGCGATGACCGCGTTCAGCTCTCCCCGCCCCACCACCATCGCCGCGCTGTGCCGCGCCGCATCTCCGACCGCCGGCTGCCCCTGCCAGTCAACGTAGTTGCTCCGCGCCCGGCCCGTCGCCAGCAGATCGGCCACCAGGTCCGCCCGCGCGAAGCCGTCGTACTTCACCTGATACTGCTGGCCGGGATCCAGCAGCTCTACCTCGGCCACGGGGCTCACTCGCTTCGCCATACTTGCACCTCTCGCAGAGAAGCGGCGGGCCCTGCGTCAACTGACGCCAGGCCCACCGCTCTCGGGCTCTCGTGCTTATCGCTCCTACGACGCCGGCTCCTGGGTCCAGCTCTCCCCGTCATCGTGCGACACATATACGTCGATCTCCGGGAAGTTCGGAACCCCCACGACCAGCGCCCGTCCCTGAGTCGCCATCTTCACGAACGCCACGCGCTGCTCATCCGACGGCATCGCCACCAGCTTCTCCTCAGCCTCATCCGCGAATGGCAGCCACGTCTCTCCCCCGTCCGCGCTCCTCCGCAGATACTGCCCCCCGGCCCGATACCCGATCACGTAGAGCAGCCCGTTGTACTCGAAGGCCATCCCGTGGGTCAGTCCGCTGATGGATGCCATCACTCCACCTCTTCCCAGGTCTCGCCGTCATCAATGGACCGCAGGACTGACACCCGCCCGCCGCCCCGGCTGCAGACAAGCACCATCGTGCCCGTTGCATCCTTGCCGGCCCACGGCTCGTCGGCGTCGCCGCCCTCTGTGATCCGACGCGCCGCCGTCCACTCGCCCGGCAGCCCCGCCCGCCGCCGCATGTAGATGTCCCCGCCTGCGGCGAAGAACAGGAAAAGCTGCCCTACCGCGTCGTCCATCAGGTGCGGGTTCCCCCACATCCGGGCCATCTGGATGGCAACCGGCGTCGCCCTCTCGGTCTCCACGGGCACGCCATCCGCCGCCGCCAGCCAGGGCACGTCGTTCACGATCGTGAACCGGCAGCCCGGTGCGCTCTGCGGCTCCACCAGGCGCACGTCCGCCACGGCCCTGTACAGGCCCACGTTCCGGTAGGGGCTGCTCACCGACTCCGCCACCAGCTTCGGGCGCGCCACCACGGGGATCGCGTCCCCGAACTCGTCGTCCTGATCCGGCCCGGCCGTCCCGGCCGGCACCGTCACCGTCCACGTCTCGATGACACTGTCCGCGCGCACGCAGTCAATCTCCACCGTGTAGGTCAGCGGCGACACGTGCCCATCGGGGAATACCAGCTTCAGCGCCGTCACTCCCAGCTCCCTGTCGATCTCCGGGAGGCCCTCGAAGAACGCCACGTTGTGGCCCGGCACGAACGGCTCCTGTTGATCGCCGTCGAACTTCCCGAAGCCCAGCCCGTCATTCACCTCGTCAACGTGCTTCGCCACCCATCTGGGCGCATTCGTGGGCTGGCCCGGTCCGCTCTGCGTCACGAAGTCCTCCGTCTCGTCATACAGGTCCGGCCGCCAGTGATACCTCACCCGCCGCGACCAGCTCCCCTCCCGCTCTGAGAGCCGCACCAGCCGCATCCCGTAGCCCGGCTCCGCCTGCGCCGCCATGGTGGGCGTCTCGAAGTACCCCCGGCAATCCATCGCATCCGCACGCCCGAAGGCGTCCGCACACTGCATGCAGAATCCGTGCAGATAGTCCCCGCTTGGCCCCCGGCGCGCCGGTCCGCCGCAGTACGGGCACACCAGATCCGCCATGCCGGCCCGCGTCACCACGCCCCCTCTCATCCTTGCCTCGACGAACCTGGCGTGCTCACCGAACTCCAGCCCCACGCGCGCCGCTTCCGGCAGATTCCCCCTCACCCGCTCCTCGTCGCCGACCAGCGTGTTCCCGTGCACCTTCCCGCCCAGCAGCAGCTTCTGCTCCGGGTAGTATCCCGCCGCGCGATACTCACCGGCCCCGCTCCCGCTGTCGTCGAACGGCTGGCCTCGCAGCTCGAATGACGGGTCCTTCACTTCCCCGTCCACCACCACGTCATACTGGTGCGGCTGCGCACCGCCCTCCACCAGATCCATGATGTCCGGCACATACTTGAACTTCGGCAGCGTCCCCGTCGTGATCCAGCCCCCGTAGTCCAGCTCCTTCGTGTCGTATGTCTCACCACTGTCGCACTCCCGCACCACCACGCTGCGCGGGCACCACTGGAAGTTCTTGTGTCCCCGCAGCGGCCTCCGCCACGCCTCGGGCTTGTACTGCTCGTACGGCGCCGCATAGGCCCGCGCCCCAAGCACCACATCCGAGTAGGGCGTCCCGAGCACCGGCATGGAGCCCCATTCCTGATCGTGGATCGACGGCTGCCCGCCCAGCCCCTCCGGCGGAACTGTCGCCTCCCAGTACCCGTCGGGACCTGTCGTGGCTATCGTCCCCACGATCTCATACAGCTCCGTGTCGATGACCACGATGTCGATTCCCTCAGCCGGCACGCCCGGTCGCTGGTACACCCGCCCGCAGATCATGTCGGGATCAGTGTAGTGCTCCAGCGGCCCCATCGAAACGCTCGTGGTCTCCCCCCGCTGCACCTCCGCAGTCTGTCGCGCGCAGCCATAGCTCTGGTCCCACGTCCCCCACGCCGTCACCTTGTAGGCCACCACACTGTGCTCGGCCTGCGGCAGACCGGTGATCGTCACGGTCCCTTCAGGGGGTATGGTGTACTCCGCCCCGGGATCGTCCAGCGTCCCAACCCGAATCGCCGCGTCCGGCTCCCCGCTCACCTCCAGCGTCCCGCTGAGGATGTCGAGCACGGCCTCCACACCCTCGTACACGGGCACCTTCCGGCCCAGGTACGCGCACCGCACCTCGCTCAGCATCCGCGGCAGGCGTCCCGCCCCGCTCTGCGGCGTATCGTCCCGTCTGTCACCCGCACGCTGGTACAGCGCTCCGTGTCCCTTCGGCGCAATGAACTCCCACCGGCCGTCCGCATCGGTCCGTATCGGCGCGAACACCTGCGCGCCCTCAACGTAGGTGGACAGCTCCGCGTCCCAGATCAGCTCGTTGTACTCCAGGCTGTCCCAGGCGATCACGATGCCGTCCTCGGCCGTGTCAAGAACCAGCTCCAGGCTCACGTTCGCGTCCGCCACCGGCGTCCCGTCACTCAGAATCCGCCCCCGCAGCCGGTAGCCCATCGTGACGTGCTCGGTCAGTGGCGCTTCCGTGAAGCTCGCCGGCTGGATTCTCCGCCCCCACCACGGATCATCGACCATCACCGCGTACCGCTCAGTCGGCTCCTCGTCGCCCTCCTCCGGCAGCATCTCCAGCAGATAGACGTCCACTCCGTTCAGTGCCACGTCCGGGCTCCGCGCCTGGTACACGTGCGCGGTGACCGTCCCGCCCGGCGTATCGAAGGATGCGCTTCCCGCCACCGTCTGCCGCAGCTCCACCGTCACTCCCGTGTCCTGGCCCAGAGGCACGATCTCCCGCCGCCAGGAGGTATCCTCGGTGGTCGTCAGGTCCGACAGGATCTGCGCCAGCTCGCCGACCTCCGGCCACGTCCGCTCCGGCTCGCCCTCCAGCCGCTCCAGCAGTCGCGCCGCCATCCCCACAGTCAGCCGCTTGTAGTAGTTCTCGGCATCGCTTCGCTGGGCGTCGTCGTAGTCCAGCGCATTTGTGCCGTCGCCGCGGTCCAGGAAGCTCGCCAGCAGCACGATGTGCCCACTCAATGCTCGCTTCTCAGCACGCCCCGCGACCGTGTCGTCGCCCGCATCCGACTCCTTCGTCTCGACGGCGCTCACGCAGTCCAACAGGCTCTCGCCCAGCCCCGGATTCACCAGTGCCATGTCGATCCTCTCATCCTCGCTCTTGTCAGGTGCCTGCGCCTCTCAGCCATCTGCCGGACATCACCGGTGCAGATCCACCCGCTCCCGCCGCACGACCCGCTCCCTATCTCCGCCCTGGGCCGGGCTGCTCCTCGATATCTCCTTCGCGTAAGGCGCCGCTTCTGCAGTCGCGCCGATACTGCGCTCCCTGCCCATCACGGCCTGCGCTGACAGCGCATCGGCCCCGGGCACTTCCACCACGGAGGGCGCGGCCGGAGCCATCAACGGAGTCTGCAGCCCGGCCGCCACTCGGTGCGTCACCACCCCACCGTTGATAGCGCGCCTGGGCCACCCGCCGAGTGCGAGAGCACCAGCCACAGGCCGGTTCCCGGTAGCTGCAACTTCCTCGGCCAACCGCCCCTCCGCGCCGCCGGCCCCTGTCACTCGCTGCGCGGGCGGGGCACCGGCCGCTGGCGCCGCCACCAGTGCCTCATCCCCGCCCGGCCCTGGCGGCCTCAGATGCTCACGGACCCCCATCAGGTCCAGCGCTATTCTCGGCGCCATCACCCGTGCACCCAACTGCCTCAGATAGCGCAGACTCTCCCGTGCGCGCAGAGCCCATGGCGTCCGCAGCTCCACGGACCGCTCGTCGAAGACGGTCACTCTCCGTCACCTCACAATGCCTATCTCTGGGCCACCGCTTCGTCGCGAACAGACAGCCAGTGCTCCCACAGCCGTACGCGCCAGGAGGGCTGCCTGTCCCAGGGCAGCCCTCCCGGTAGCTCTCCGCTCCACCCGGCCCACCGCATCTCCTCGATCACCGCCCGTGCCAGCCTCCCGGCGATCTCCACGTCCACCACACGCCGGTCCCGCCGGCCGCTCCGGGACATCAGCTCCTCGACTCCAACGAAGTCCCTGCCCTCTCGGAGCTGCTCATCTTCCACCGCAGGCTCGGCAGGCAGGTCAAGCCATGCCACGTCGAGGCCGCTGGCCATCGCCTCAGCGGCGCCCCTCAGCCTTTTTTTGCCTCCGCCAGCACCTCCGCGTCCGCCGCCCGGCGCATGTTCACTGCCTCCAGGCACTCAATCAGCCATGTCATCAGCGCCGGTGGCAGGCGATCCAGCAGTTCCCTGCGCTGCTGCCCGGACTCGTCCTCCGGCCTTAGCCGCCCGACCTCGCCATCGTCTGCCCGTATCGGCAGCTCGTAGTCCACCAGGCACCGCTCCAGCTCGAACTCCACCATCGCCTCCGCGTCGTACGTCCGGCGCAGCACCTGTGGCGTCCCGTCGCCCACAAGCTCGTACTCCTCCACCAAGCCCAGGCTCTCCCGGCGCAGCGCCTCCCGCGCCGTCAGCGGCCGCAGCACCACCCACGGCCGACCCTCCCAGCCAGGAGGGTCAACCGGGGCCTCGAAGCGTCTCGTCGTCTCCCGACCGGCTGCGCAGATGATCCAGGCGTCGGTCCGTGGCGGTCGGTCACTCACCCCCGTCACCTCCCGCTTCGGACTGCTCCTCCGCGATGGCCCGGCGCATCTTCGCGGCAGTCTCGTTCCTCCGCCGGGCGAACTCGCCGGCCTCCACCAGCAGCTCCCCTCGCTGGTAGCTGTCAATCAGCTCCTCGAACTCCTCGTCGTCGATCACGTAGCCGATCACGAATGTCGCCCAGCTCTCCCGCACCTCGATCTTGTGCAGCGGATGCCCCAGCGACCACAACGCCGCCGCCTCCGTCAGGTCGCTCGTCCGGTACAGCTTCACCGTGATCTCCTCGCTCATCAGTCCCTGCGTCCTCCCTCTGCCATCGCTTCGCCCACTACGTGAGCGTCACCGGCGGCGTCAATCCATCCACGCTCCCCAGGGCCACGAACTCCACCTTCTCCACGATCCGCTGGTCGTGCGTCCCTGGCAGCCCCATGTCGCTCGCCGTGTACAGTATCCGCGGCAGCGTGATCACTGCGCTGGCTACTCCCCGCGTTAGCGTGATTGAGAGCGCCGCCTCCTGCCCGTTCGCGAAGTCGGCGTACACCGCGCTGTCCACGAAGTCCCGACTCAGTGCCCCCCAGGACCGCACGCCCGAGAGGTTGTACATCTGCCTCGGCGCCAGGCCGGTCGCCAGCCGCACCCCCTCCTTCATCTCCTCCACCGCGTTGTCGATAACGATGTCGATCCGCTCACAGTTGGCATCCGCCGACAGACCACCGCCGCCGCTCGCGATCTCCACTGTCGCCTCCCGGAAGATGTACGGGGCTTCCTCCGGCATCGTCGGGCTCACCGGTGAGCCCGCCTCCATCATCAGCGCTCCCACGTCCAGCGTGCACACCACTGGCTGGCCCTTGGTCATGCTGATCCTCGCCCGCCGCACCTTGGCGTCCGTCAGCTTCTTCACCGAGTTCACGCAGTCTATCAGCGCCGACGCCCACTTCCCCTGGCTGTTGCTGTCGCGGTCTTGCATCCACGACAGCAGCTCGGTCAGCGAGCCGGGGATCAGCGGCACCGCCACCTCACCCTCAGCCCACTCGCCTGCCGAGTAGTAGCGGCTCTCATACTCGTTGCTGTCCGCCAGATCCAGCAGCGTGAAGTTCTTGTGCAGTTGGATGTCCTCTCCGCGCCCGCCGCTCCTCTTTATCAGCGGCAGCCACACCGTCGGCGCCTCGTATGTCCCCCTCTCGACCTGCAGCCCGAAGCCGAAGCTGCCCTCCTGTGCAAGTGCCACGGCCATGCTCACACCACCCTGTATCTCTCCGCGCTCTCAGCGCCTGATCTCCTCACAAACTCTGTCAAGCCGGCTTCCACAGCGCCGCTCGCCGCGCCATGACCGTCAGCTCCACGACCCGCAGCGGTCGCTCATCTTCTCTCAGCCGCTCCTGAACTGCCGGGTCCGGATCCACCCTCGTCACCTGGCTGTGCCAGCACGTCCCTCCCAGGTAGGGGTCTGCCATCAGCACGTTGAAGAGCGTCGCCGCTCGATCCAGCACCTCAATGTTCGCACGCTGACCCTCATCGTGCTGCATCACGTAGTAGACCCTGAAGCTGTAATCCTGCTGGAAGGTCCGGTTCGTCCCCTCGTTCAGCGGCTGATGCATCTCACCGGGAAGCACCAGCACACACGGGAAACGCTCCACAGGCGACCGCGGCATGAGCTCCGGCGATCCCTGGCCCACCCACTGCACGGTCCCCAGCGGGTTGTCCGCCCATTCCAGCCGTGCGCCCCGGCTCACCAGGTACTCGCCGCTGATCGCCTCAGTGAACTTCACCGTCGTCAGGCCCACCAGCCCCGAGACCGTCTTCTCCTCCTCGCCGGCTGCGTCTCGAAGTCGCACCTGCTGCCCGACCTCGAACATCTCGTTCGAGCCGACGCTCACCTGGTCGCCCCCCGACGCGTCCGCCGTCAGCGCCGTCGCGCCCTGGCACAGCATGCGGATCGCCCGCGCGATCTCGTTCTGGCGGAACATGTCTGCTGCCACTCGCTTTCCCTCCGTATCGCGGTACCCGCCTCGCTTGTATCTGATGCGCCGCTCCCGAATCGCTGGCGGGCGGCCTCCGCCTCCAGGCCGCCCGCCATGACTCGATCCGCCGTCCTCACCGCTCCCGCCTCTACAGCTTCCTGACCATCATCCGCAGGTGATGACCTGCCCCGGCCGCGTCCTCCACCGCAACCACCTCGTACTGCTCCACAACCCTCACGGCCTCACCCGCGCTGTGCTCCGCCTCCAGCGCCGGGCTGACCGTAATCGAGCTTGCGCCCACGACCGTAATCACCCGCTCCTCCACGATTGCACCGATCTCCACATCCTGGCCGTCATGCAGACCATCTGTGGACGCCACCGGCAGCTCCGTCGCCCCACTCTCTACGTCCTCAGCCAGGGCCGTCTGCACCGGCCGAGTCACCAGCCGGTCCGCCGGCCGCACATCCACCACCTCGCCGTACGCCACGTGGCTGATGTCCTCCGCCCTGCCCAGCAGGTCATCCTCGCTGTCCGTCCTCGCCCGCGCGATCCGCACTCGCACCCCGCTCTGCACTTCCTCGTAAACCGGCGTCTTCAGCCCCCCTTCGCCGTCCAGGTCCACATCCGGACGCATCACCGCCGCCTCACCGGTCATCAGCTCCCGGAAGGTCGCATCTACCATCCGCAGGTCAGCCTCCTCTCAGATCGCGCAGAAGTCGAGCCGCCGGTAGCGCGCCACTACCTCATTCGCTTCGGCCACCAGCCGCCGCACGCTGTAGGCAAACCGGCCGGCGCTTCCGTAGCTCACGCTGTAGTCTCCCACGCTCACGGACTCCACCCCACCCTCCTCGCCCGTCATCCGCGCCAGCAGCTCTGCAGCCGTCAGCTTCGCCTGCGCTGTCCGCACATCCGCCGGCGTCTGCTCGTATCCCCAGTCCAGCACGATCGTGATGTTCTGCCGCCCCTCGGGGAACCGACTCCCCAGATCGCTGGACGCCGCCAGCACGATTGCCGTCTCCTCCGGATACAGCAGCCACTCGTCGGCTTCCAGCTCCGCGCCATCCACGCTCACGCTCTCCACCGACACCACCGGTGTCAGCCCAAGCGGCCCCAGCAGCAGCACCCGCGTCCCCGTTCCGTCCACGTGTACAGTCTCGTCCGCGTGCAGCAGGAAGTCGCGGCCCGCCGCGCTGTCGATCGCCGCCCGAGTCTCCCCCAGCAGCCCCGCGATCCTCCCTGTCAGCTCCTCCTCGCTTCCCCAGTCAGAGAGATCATACGCCCGCAGCAGTTCCAGCACGTCCTCCGCCGAGCAGTACGATGTCAGGTTCGCCGTCGTGAAGACCCCCGACGCTACCATTCCTCGGACCACGCTCCTTCGCTGTTGCGCACACGCACCTTCCAGAAGTACGTCCGCTCCGAATCCAGCTCCGCGCCCCCGTACTTCACCTCGTGTTCGCCCGAGAGCACCACCCCCGTGTCCCACAGGTCACCCTCGTCGGCATCGAGCTTCTCCTCAGACGACGACACCAGCACCTGGTAGGCCGTCTGCTCTCGGTCCAGCCGATCCTCGTACTCCCACGACAGCTCCGGTTGCGGATCCGCCACGCGTGCCGGGTTGGTCTTCCCCTCCACCTGCACTGTGGTCACCGTCGGCCGATCCGCTGCCCGTGGCGGCGCAATCATCCATCCGTAAAGCTCCGGGGACGCGTCCTCCGCCGTGGGTCTGCGCAGCCGGAAGCGCAGCTTTACGTGCCCGCACGTGACCTCGCTCAGACCCGCGCTCTGCCAGCTCACCCGCTGCTCCACGTCATCCCTCACTCCGTCGCAGTCGTCGTAATCGAAGCCCGGCACCGGCTCTCCGGTCGCCGCATCCAGCACCGACACCTCCACCGTGCCGTCCTTCGGAGCCGCGTTCACGCGCAGCTCGTCCCACATCTCGCCACGGCGCGACAGCTCGCACGTCTCCACCATGCCCTCCGTCGCAGACGTGTCCAGCCGATACAGCGCCTCCCCGTTCAGCCGGATCGTCGCCATGTTCCACTCGCTGCCGCTCTTGCCCGACCGGTACCAGTACAGCCGCCGCTCGCCCAGGCGCACCGGGTTCGCCTGCGGCTGCAGATAGACGCTGTTGAACGGCGGGGTGTTCTTCGGGATCAGCGGCTGGCCCAAAGTCCTCGCCAGGTGCACACCATCCTCCGCC
>JAYENL010000092.1:0-2201 GCA_034722055.1 Armatimonadota bacterium | reverse complement strand
ATTCATCGTTCAGGAATAGTTCGACCTTCTCGCAGGCAGAATAGACATCCACCTGGAACGATTGGCCCTCCCGGCCCAGCCAGGTCCAGTTCGGCCACACGTCTTGCCAGCCCCAGTAGGTCAGGGCCGGCGTCTTACCTTCCGGAACGGGGGAATGCACGGCGATGTAGAGCGGATCGCCGCGCTCCCAAAGCACGTCACGGTAATAAGACTGCGGCCGCTTGAAGCCGCACAGATCAAGATCGCCGCAATTGGCCTGATGCCAGGGATGGTCACCCAGGAAGGAGAACGGTTCGCCCTCAAAGTAGACCCGGCCGATGCCCGCCTCGCCCAGGTAGTCGAGCGCGGTCCAGACAAAGTCGCCGATCACGTGATCCAGCTCCAGCACGCTCATCCAGTGTTCAAATGCCTCTCCCGCCGTGGACTCCGAGCCGTAGATCACCCGCTGGGGGACCCGTTCATGATCCGAGCTGTATTGACTCTGATTGTAGTTGTATCCCCCCACGTCGAGCGCGGCAAAGACCTGGTCCGTCTGCCGCCAGGGCCACGCCCCATGCCCGTCGTTGATCGCGGCGGTGACGGGACGGGTCGGGTCCACCGCCCGCACGTGGTCGGCCAACATGCGGGCAAGCTCGACGCCTCCGGAGCGTCCGGCGCGCTCGTGTACCTCATTGCCGATGCTCCACATGATGACGCTGGGATGGCTGCGGTCCCGATAGAGCATGCTGTCAAGATCGCGCCGCCACCAGTCGTCGAAGGTAACGTGGTAGTCGTGAGGTGTCTTGCCCTCGCACCAGCAGTCAAAGGCTTCGTCGATGACGAGCATGCCCAGGCGGTCACAGGCGTCCAGAAAGGCCGGCGCAGGTGGGTTGTGGGCACAGCGGACCGCGTTGAAGCCGCTGGCTTTGAGCAGCTCGACCTTGCGCTCTTCGGACCGATCATAGGAGGCGGCGCCCAGCACGCCGTTGTCGTGATGCACACAGCCCCCCTTGAGCTTCAGCGGTTGGCCATTGAGCAGGAATCCCGTTTTGGCGTCGAGATGCAGGCTGCGGATGCCGAAGGGCGTGGTGGCCGTGTCCACAATCTGGTCGCCGACGATCACCTCGGTTTCCAGATGGTACAGGTGCGGCGCAATCGGGGACCAGAGTTGGGGCCGGGAGACCTGCAGGTCCTGAGCGTATTCGTGGCGGCTCCCTGCGTCGATGGACGCGGTTGACTCGGAGACCCCGGCCGGCAATCCTTCGGGCGCGATGATGCGCGACCGCACGGTCGCCTCACACCCGGCCGCCGACTCGTTCTCCAGCGTGGTGTGCACGCGTACGGTCGCCTCCTCCGGCCCTATCTGGGGCGTGGTGACGTAGACTCCCCAGTGCCCAACGTGCACGGGATGGGCCACCAGCAGCCACACGTGGCGGTAGATGCCCGAACCGGAGTACCAGCGGCTGTTGCGCTGGCCGGTGTTGTCTACCATCACGCTCAAGGCGTTTTCGGCGGAGCCATAGGTGAGGTAGGGGGTCAGGTCGTAGATGAAACTGGTATAGCCGTAGGGATGTCGGCCCAGAAGGTTCCTGTTCAGCCGGACCTCGGCGTTCATATACACGCCCTCGAACTCGATGAACACCTTTTTGCCGCGCCATTCTTCCGGCGCGGCAAAGGTCTTGTGATACCAGCCGCGCCCCATGGCAAAGTATCCCCCGGAGCTGCCGCTTGGATTTGCCGGATCGCGCGGTAGTTCTATGCTCCAGTCGTGTGGCAGGTCGAGCAAGCGCCAGGTAGAGATATCCGGTTCTCGCTGCCAATGCCACAACGAAGGTTCGTCCAGGTGGAAGCGCCATTCGTGGTCAAAACATTGTCTTTGCATCTGCACTCCTCTCGCCAGGATAAGAGTCCACCTGATCGCGGTCGCAGCTATAGCACGCCCTGTCGGACTAGATGAGCTCGATAGACATCCTCTATCAGCTGCACATCGGTGCGCGTGTCCTGACCGGAGGAGAGGAAGGGCTTGCCGGAGCGAAGGCGCTCGATGAAGTGCTGGGCCTCCCGCCTGTAGGACCAGGACCAGGTAGGGTGGGGGATAGGGTGCTCAATGGTCTGTGCTCCTCCGGCCCGGTAGATCTCTACCTCAGCCGGCACATTCTTGAGCAGCACCTGTGTAGCCATCCTCATCCAGATCCACATGTCTGACGGTCACATCGTCGCCG
>JAYENL010000091.1:0-41827 GCA_034722055.1 Armatimonadota bacterium | reverse complement strand
GAGAACACCACGCCGCAGCTTCACTTCGAGGTGGGCAGGGGCACCGTCAGCGGTGCGCCGGGCACCACGCAGTTCACCTACGCGGAGACCGGCGACCCCGAGGAGGTCCTGAACGGCGATCCCATCATCTCGGTGTTCTTCGACCTCGACGCCGATCCCGACTTCGAGACGGAGTTCCGCGTGGCGAGCGTGAACCACGGAGCGAAGCAGATCACGCTGGAGGCGGGGCAGGACCTGGCCGGAGCAGGCGTGCAGGATGGCGACCCCTTCGTGGCCGAGGTCGGGCTGGATCCCACCAGCGGTCTGGAGAGCGACACCTACACCTACTACGTTGTGTACGAGGATGACGACGACTACGGCGGAGTGCGAGGCAATCCGCCCGACTACGTCAGCGTGTTCATCGACAACGTCCAGAACGCCATGGTGGAGTACGACTCCTCGGACACGAACATGACGGACGGGAAGATCTACTACTTCTCGACCAGCTCCCTGTCGGTCAGCGAGAACCATCAGTACTACTTCATGGCCTCCGACGGCCTCGACACCGTGCGCAATCCGGCGGTGGCGCCCAGCCAGTACGACGGCCCCACGGTGCACGTGAACGGTCCGCCGGAGCTGAGCTCGGGGACGGTGACGCCGGCCAGTGCGGGGGAGCTTGACGCCGGCGGGGATCCGCAGCCGTATACCTTCGAGGTCATCTACACCGACCCGGACAACCACGCGCCGTCGGAGATGAAGGTGCACGTGCTCAACACCTCCCAGAGCGGGGCGACCTGGAAGGAGTTCCCCATGACGCGGGCCGGCGGTGGTGGGCAGCACGGTGACGGCGCCTACACCAACGGCGAGCTGTACACTCTGGATGCCTACGCCTTCAACCCCGGCAACCCTGAGATCGGCGACGGACATCACGAGTTCTACTTCACCGCAACCGACACGCCCGGGCTGAGCACGCGCCTGCCCAGCGGGACCTCCACCAATGACGGGCCGACGATCAACGACGCTCCGGAGTCGCCCGACAGCGGCTTCGATCCGGCGTCACCGGCCTACGCGTCGGACAACAGCACGTCGAACCTGACCGTCATCGACGATGATACGCCGCGCATCAGTTGGGATGCGGCGGAGGATCCCAACGCCACCGACACTGCCGACACGCTCAACTACGTGCTGGAGTTGTCGGAGACCAAGACGTTCTCGACCGTGAAGCTGACCCTGACGAGTGCCGACGGGGACGCCTTCGTGGACGTGCCCATCGGCGACGCCCTGGACGACAACACGGCCTACTTCTACCGCGTACGGACTGAGGACGACGACGGCGTGCAGTCGCCGTGGAACTACGACGGCGGCGACCCCTTCGAGGCCGAGACGGCCTTCCTGGTGAAGCTCAACCACCCGCCGTACTGGGACGACCCGGCACTGGGGGACTTCGCGCCCTCAGGTGAGGTCAACACGCTCACACCCACGCTGAGCTGGCCGGACGGCGCGGACCCGGATTCCTCCGACCCGCCCTCGGCGCTGCGTTACCAGCTCGAGGTGGACGACAACGACGACTTCAACGCACCGGAGTACCAGAGCGGGTGGTTGGGCGCCGGTGTGACCAGCCACCAGGTGGCCGCCGGACACCTGTCGCCGGGCGTGGACTACTACTGGCGCGTGAAGATCTCCGACGGCGACGCCGAGTCCGGGTGGACGAGCGAGCTGGCGCCGCCCGTGATTCCGACCTTCCACACCGTTGATAACCATGCGCCGACGCCGCCCACCTCGGGCTTCGACCCGGCCGCGGACATCAACAGTGGCGAGGTCCAGACGCGGCAGCCGACCTTCAAGTTCGGGGCCGGCAGCGATCCCGACCCCACCGACCCCCCGGACACGCTGCACTATGAGATCGAGGTGGACAGCGACGACGACTGGTCCGACGGCGTGAACCTCGCCGCGGGCGACAATCTCAGCAACGTGGGCGAGACGGAGGTCGTGCTCAGCACCGCGGAGCTGCCCGAGGATCAGGACGGAGTGGACGACGTCCAGTACTTCTGGCGGGTGCGCACCATCGACGACATGGGCGAGCCGTCCGACTGGTCAGCGGTGCAGACGTTCTGGCTGAACACGCGCAACGAGGCGCCGCGGGCGCCCTCCAGCGGCTTCCAGCCGCGCAACGGCGCGGTGACCGACGTGCAGCAGCCGACGCTGGAGTGGAATGCCGCCAGCGATCCGGACCTGCGCACCGACACCGCGGCGGTGCTGCAGTACGTGGTGCAGCTCAGCACCGATGACAGCTTCGGGACCGTGGCGCATCAGTACTCCACGAACCCGGGCGAGACACAGTTGCTCGTGGGCGATCCGCTCACCGACCTGACCACCTGGTACTGGCGTGTGCGGACCGTGGACGATGAGGGGGCGCAGTCGGGCTGGTCGCTGGTGCAGTACTTCAGGATCGACACCGAGAACCAGCCGCCCACACTGTCGGATCCCACGTTGGACCCGGTTTACGGCGAGCTGGCGACGACCTTCGAGTTCAGCGTGGTCTACACCGATCCGGAGGGCGACGCTCCCATCGCGGACGTGGAGCTGGTCATCGAGCCGACGGGCCTGACGCGGGCCATGGAGCGGGATCCGAACGACACGGACGGCTTCGACCAGGGCGTCACCTACCTCACCAGCGTCCGCGGGGACGAGCTGGGGATGGGCGACTACACTCACTACTTCCAGATCCTCGGTCAGGTGCGGCTGCCCGATAGCGGCAACCTCCCTGGACCGAACGTGATCGACACTGGTGAGCTCCGCCTGGCTGACAGCTCGTGGGCGAATGTGACCGAGTATGAAGAGGGCGACGACGTCTACATCGAGGTCACCGACGCTGATGAGAACACGGACCCGGGCAGCCAGCAGGCGATCACCATAACCGTGGCGCCGCAGGACGGGAGCGACATCGAGCACGTGCAGCTCGAGGAGACGGGCGACGACACCGGCGTGTTCCGCGGGCAGGTCGCGATGCTGGGTCGGGCCGGCTCGTCGGATGACGGCCAGGTGAACCTGATCGCGGGGCCCAGCGGCCAGCAGGTCGTGGCGAAGTGGGAGGACCCCGGCGAGGTGGCATTCGGCGCCGCCCCGGCGCAGGACACGGCCATGGTGACGGACACCGTGGCCCCCGACGTCATCGCCGCCAGTGAGCTGACGGTGCAGAGCCTGCCCGCGGGGACGGGGATAGCGGTGGACTGGACCGGCTACGATGAGGACGCCCAGGTGGATGTGGCCGGCTACCATGTCTGGCACAGCACGTCCGACTTCAGCGACACCGCTGACGCTGAGCTGTTCGACACGGTCTCGGCCGGCACGCAGACCTACGACGCCGAGGGCCTGGCGCTGGGCAGCACGCACCACTTCGGCGTGACGGCATTCGACGAGGTGCCCAACGAGAACACGGCGGTGAACACCAAGTCGGATTCGATTAGCGACACGGCGCCGCCGCACCTGGCCAACCAGGATCCGGCGGAGGGTGCCACCTCGGTTGACCGCAACGCGGACATCTACTTCGAGGTGATCGACGAGGCGACCGGGGTGGTGGAGGGGTCGATCGAGGTCTACGTGGATGATACCGACGTCACGACCGACATCACCAAGACGGCGGTCACGGACGGCTTCTCGGTGAGCTACGATCCGCCCTCCCCGTTCGACTGGAACGCCGTGGTGCAGGTGCGGGTGCTGGCTGAGGACAACGCCGGCAACGGCATGGACGAGACCTATGTCTTCTCCACCACGGAGGATACGACGCCTCCGCAGCTCACCAGCAAGAACTACAGTGCGGAGGACGGCAGCATCTCCTTCCACCTGACTGACGACATCTCGGGCATCGACACCGCGAGCCTGGTGTTGCAGGTGGATGGCACGGACGTGACTGCGGACACGACCATCGACGACTCGGATCCGCTGGATGTGGTGGTAAGCTACACCGCCCCCGGCGGGTGGCCCTACAGCACGCAGGTGGAGTTCACGGTCGATGTGTCGGACAACGCCGGGAATGCGATGCCCACGGAGACGTGGAGCGAGGACACCCCGGAGGACAATGCGGCGCCGACCTTCGATCAGCGCAACCCGGCCGACGGGATGACGAATGTGCCCGTGGCCACCTCCATCTCGGTGCGGGTGCGAGACAGCGCCTCGGGTGTTGACCCCGCCAGCATCACCATGACGGTCAACGGTGAGGACGTCAGCGACGAGCTCGACACGGGCGTGACGACGGCCGCCAACGGCGGGCCGGCGGAGGTCGTGGCGACCTACGAGCCGGCCGAGGACCTGGATTGGGAGACCGAGTACACCATCCACGTCGAGGCCTCCGACACGGTGGGCAACACCGGAACGGACGAGTGGAGCTTCACGACCGAGCCGCAGCCCACTTATGAGGTGCGCGGCACCATCACCGACGCCGACGGCGATCCGCTGCCCGGCGTTGAGGTGACGGCGGACGGCACCACCGTGGGCACCGACGGCAATGGCATGTATCGCATCCAGGGCCTGGTGGCCGGCACCTACACGGTCACCCCGTCGCTGCCGGAGTACGACTTCGAGCCGGCGTCGCAGGAAGTGACGCTGGGGCCGACCGCGAAGAACATCGACTTCGTAGGCACGCTGCGGACCTACACCATCAGCGGCCGGGTGGCGGACGACGGTGAGGGCATCGAGAACGTCGTCATCAGCGCGGACGGCGTCTCCGCCACCACCGACGCAGACGGATACTACACCATCGAGGACGTGCCCAGCGACGTTTACACGCTGGCGCCGTCGCGCGACGACAACGGTGACGGGTTCGAGGACTTCATCTACACGCCGCGGAGCCGAACCGTCTCCGTGGAGGGCGCGGACGTGACGGGTATCGACTTCAGCGCCTCCCCGGTGACCTACACCATCTCGGGCGTCATCTCCGACAGTCGCGGCCACCGCATCGCGGGCGTCACGGTCAGCGACGGGACCCGGACTGCGGTCACCACGGACGCCGGGCGCTACACGCTCAGCGGCGTGGCCGCATCCACGGTGACCGTGACGCCGAGCAAGGCCGGTCTGGCCTTCGATCCGGAGAGTCTGGAGGTCACGGTGCCGCCGGACTCGTCGGGCAACGACTTCACGGCCTACACCGAGTTCACGCACCGCTTCCGGGCGGGCCTGAGCATGGTGGCAGTGCCGGCGCAGCCGCCGTCGGGCCGCGATCGGGCCGTGGACATCTTCGGCACGGACGCGGTCGCGCGGTGGGATGCCGCGGCGGTGCCGCCGCACTACATCAGCGGCACGGAGGATCCCGACCACCTTGAGCTGCGGGTGCGGCCGGGCGCCGGCTTCTTCGTCAACTTGCCGTCAGGCACCGACGTGGTGGTTCCCGGCGATCCGGTGGACGGCACCGGCACCTTCAGCGTGGGCGTCTCCACCGGCTGGAACATGATCGGGAACATGTATGAGACCGCGCTGCCGCTGGCCAATATCACGGCGGCGGGGAGCACGGAGATCAGGCCGTTCGCCTTCATCTACGACCGCGAGGCGGGCAGCTACAAGATGATCTCCCGCGATCCGGCCATCAACTCCGCCCGCAACTACATCGAGGCCTGGGAGTCCGCGTGGTTCAAGGCCACCGGCGCCGCGGGCACGCTCAACATCGCCGCGCCGACGGGCGTGTCCAGCGCCTCGCTGGTGGAGGGTCAGGCCGCCAGCACGGAGGTCTCGGAGGACGGCTGGCTGCTGCCCATCGTGGCGCGGGCGGCCGGCCAGGCCGACCTGACCACAGTGGCGGGTGTGGGGAGCGGCGCCGCGAGCGTTGGCTATCGGGTGGCGAATCCGCCGATGCTGCCCGGCACCGTCGATGTCTATCTGGTGACTGAGGACGGCGAGCGGCTGGCGCATGACATCCGACCGCAGGCGGCGTCGGAGAAGACGGTCTGGACGTTCGCGGTTGAGACCGACGTGCCCGATGCGGAGGTCGAGCTGCTGCTGCCCGACCTCAGCGCGGTGCCCAATGACCTGGCAGTCTACCTGACAGACAGGGACAGCGGGCAGCGGATGTATGCCCGGACGCTGCCCAGCTACGTCTTCACCGCCGGGCCGGAGGGCGCGCTGCGTCACTTCGAGTTGGAGGTCGCGCCGCGTGGGGCGGAGAACCTGGTGATCCGGAGCGCATCCGCGGAGTGCGGGAGTGCCGGGGTCGTGGTGACCTATGACGTCAGCGCGGCGTGCAACGTGAGCATCGAGGTGCTGAACATCGCTGGCCGGAAGGTGCGACAGATGGTGGAGAGCCGAGCGGCCAGCGCCGGGCGCAACGAGCAGGTGTGGGATCTGCGCAGCGCCGAGGGCACCGTGGTGCCGAACGGGACCTACCTGATCAAGATCGAGGCCGTGGCGGAGAACGGCCAGTACGTGCAGGCCCTGCAGTCGGCCCAGGTAACGCGCTGACGTCGCAGCGGCGTGAGCTGACAGGCGAGCATACGGGAGCGCATGACTGAAGAGGTGACAGAGGCATGATGAGCATCAGGCGATGTGCCGGACTGACAGCCTTCGTGATGATCGTCGCCGGCGCGATGCTGACAGTTACAGTTGGGTGCGGCGGCGGGGGCGAAAACGGCGGCGCTGGCACCGGCACCGTCTCCGGCACCGTCGTTCACGCAGCAACCCTGCAGCCGCTGGGGGAGATTACGGTACGCGCCGATGGCGCCTCCACCAGTACCGGAGCCGACGGGAAGTTCACGCTTCGGGGCGTGCCGGCCGGCCAGCAGACCCTCCAGGTGTCGGCGGCGCCCGAGCGGGGGCTGACGCTGCCGCCCGGGGTGGATCTGACTGTCACCGTCACCGGCGGGCAGACCAACCAGCTCTCCAGCCCGATCCAGATGATCGACGCCGTGGACTACCCGCCCAACCCGCCGAGCTGATGGCGGGAGCTCAGCTCGCGCCGGGATGGAGCGATCACGCAGCGCCGCCGCGACGTGCGGCGGCGCTGCTTCACTGAGGGGATCGGCCATGAGTGATCGCAGCCTCACCCGCCGACAGCTCGTGCCGCGAGCCACGTGGGGCTGCCTGGCCCTGTGGCTGCTGGCCGTGGTACCGGCCTCTGGCGAGTGGCCGATGTTCCGGCGCGATGCCGCGCGCACCGGACTGGCTCCGGAGGCCAGCGTTGGGGACCTTCAGGTGGCGTGGTCGGCGGAGCTTGGCGGCAGCGTGGACAGCTCGCCCGCGGTCGCCGGCGGCGTGGTCTACGTGGGCAACTCGCTGGGCCGCATGTACGCCCTCAGCGCTGCGGATGGCTCCGAGCTGTGGCGCTTCGAGACGAACGGGGCGGTCGTCTCATCGCCGGCGGTCGCGGACGGGCTGGTCGTCTTCGGATCGGTGGATCGCTTCCTGTACGCGCTTGATGCCGCCACGGGCGAGCCGGTCTGGCGGTACCGCACCTACGGGCCGGTCATCAGCTCGCCGGCGGTCGTGGACGGAACCGTGATCGTGGGGAGCATGGACGGTCGTCTGTACGCCTGCCGGCTGTCGGACGGGGAGCAGCAGTGGGAGAGCGAGCAGCACGCCGGGATTCAATGCTCGCCCGCTGTGGCCGGCGAGCTGGTGCTGTATGGGGACGACGAAGGAACGATGCGGGCGGTCTCCCTTCAGGACGGCAGCGCAGTGTGGGAGATCGAGGGTGCCGGCCGGGTGATCGCGGCTCCCGTGGTGGGGGAGAACGTGGCGGTCTTCGGAGTGATGGCGCACAGCGCGCTGGTGCCCCCAAGGCTGGACTTCCTGGTGGCGGTGAACCCGGAGACGGGGGAGAGGCTGTGGAAGCTGCACGAGGCGTTCTCGGTGCTGGCGGCGCCGGTCATCTTCGGCGATCGGGTCTTCGTGATCACCAGCGAGGGCTACAGGCCGAAGGCGGTGCTCAGAGGCCTGAGTCTGGCGGACGGTCGGGTGGTGTTTGATCAGCAGGTCTCGGGACTGGTGGACTCGGCGCCGGCGGTGCTGGGCGATACGTTGTGCTTTGGGGCCCACGACGGGCGCCTGCATCTGCTGAGCACCGAGAATGGCCGGCCCGTGGACCTCGTGCCGCTGGCCACCAAGGTGTACTCCTCGCCGGCGTTCAGTGACGGGCGGGTCTACGTGGGGGCGAACGACGGGCACCTCTACTGCCTGGAGTAGCGGGCAGTGTCGCACGTGCCGTGTCTACGGCCCCGCCTGTTACCCGTAAGGGTGACCTGAAGGCCGCTGGTCAGGCCGTTCCGCTCCTCCTCGATCGCCCGGACCCCGGCCGATTGCCACTGCTCCTCTTGTCGGCCGCTCCCGCGTGCAGCGGCGCTTGCGCTTCGTCGCCCCTGGGTGTGAACTCGTGGTGTCGGCGGAACGCGCGGCCGAGGGCACCCGGAGGCGCGTGGGCGCCTGTCCCCGCAGCCAGAGCCCCGCCCGCAACCCAGGTAAGTATTGGCACCCGCCGTCTCTGTGTTCCGTGGCCCGGACCTCTGGAGATGCGGAGCATCTCAGGCAGATCGCTTGCGGTCTCGCGAACTCCGCAACTGGCTCGCTTGCGAGCCTCCGGGCACTCCTGTCCGGGCGCCGTTTGCCGTGGGTGTAGGCCGAACGACAACGGCCGGGCGCGAACGGAGGCGCGCCCCTCCAAACAGAACGACACACGGCCGGCGCCTCCGGGCGCCCCGCCTGGAACCGGCAATCTCAGGCCGCACCCGCCCATCTTCGGGGCGGTTGCGCGGCGGTTTGGGAGGCGGTATAATGCCCGCGGAAACGCCACCATCGGAGCCGCAGTGAGGCAACTTCGGGGGATGGGAGGGCCCCATGGATCACCGCCCGCGCGTGCTCGACCTCCGCAGCGCGTCGTCGCTTCACCACGAGATGCAGGCCATCGGCGTTGACGCCGCCGCCACGGAGTGGCTGGCGGACCGGGGCCGATTCCGGCCGGTCAGGCTTGAGGGCGTGGCTGGGCCCGCCGCTGCGCTGCTGAAGCAGGAGATGCTGGCCCTCGGCGGGGACTGCGCGGTGCACCGGGGTGTGGCCCGCTTCGAGGCCGACCCCAGACCGGTGGTGCTGCTCGGCGACGCCGGGACCTACGAGCGGCTGGCCGAGCGTCTGCGGCAGCAGCCCTTCGGGCTCTCTGAGGTGGGCCAGGAGGTGCTCGCGGCCGTTCGGGGCTTCGACGCCGAGGAGCTTCAGCCGCTGCAGTGCGGGAAGCGGACGCTGCCGCTCAGGCGCCGAACGGTAGTGATGGGCATCCTGAACGTGACGCCGGACTCCTTCTCCGGTGACGGCCTGGGCGGGGACGCGGAGGCGACCATGCGGCAGGCTGAGGGCTTCGTTGAGGCCGGCGCCGACATCCTGGACGTGGGCGGGGAGTCCACCCGCCCCGGCGCCGAGCCGGTGTCAGTGGAGGAGGAGCTGGAGCGCGTGCTGCCGGTGGTGGAGGCGCTGGCGGAGCGCTTTGATTGTGTGGTGTCGATCGACACGAGCAAGCCGGAGGTGGCGCGGCTGGCGGTGGCTGCGGGGGCTGGCATGATCAATGACGTCTTCGGGCTGCGGGCGGACGGCATGGCGGAGGCGGTCGCCGACACTGGCGCTGCGGCCTGCATCATGCACATGCAGGGCGAGCCCCGGAACATGCAGGAGAACCCTCACTACGACGACCTCATGACGGAGATCTACGACTTCCTGGCCGCGCGCGCGGAGGCCGCGGTGGAAGCGGGAGTGCGCCGCAGCCAGCTCGTGGTGGATCCCGGCTTCGGGTTCGGCAAGACCGTCGGACACAATCTGGAGATGCTGCGGAGGCTGCGCGAGCTGCGCAGCCTGGGGCTGGGCGTGCTGATCGGGACGTCGCGCAAGTCAACCATCGGCAAGGTCCTCGACCTGCCGGCCGAGGAGCGGCTGATGGGCACCGCGGCCACGTGCGCCATCGCCATCGCCAACGGGGCGGACATCATCCGGGTCCACGATGTGGCGGAGATGGCCCAGGTCGCTGCCATGAGCGACGCCATCATGCGAGGGTGGGCTGGCGAGTGAGGGCGGCGGAGCGGAAAAGCGCGCTCCGCCAGGAGGTGCGCGCCAGGCGTGACAGCATGCCTGCCGATGAGATCGAGGAACGCAGCACCGCCATTGTCCGCCGGGTGATGCGTCTGGGGAGCTATCGGCAGGCGCGGACGCGGCTGCTGTTCGCCAGCTACGAGAGCGAGGTGCGCACCGGCGCGCTCATGCGCGAAACGCTGCGCTCCGGTGCTGGTCTGATCCTCCCGCGGGTAGTGGGATGGGAGGAGGGGCTGGCGCTGCACGAGGTTCAGGACCTGGAGGCCGAGGTGGCCGAGGGGCGCTTCGGGCTGCCCGAGCCCCTGGAGAGCTGCCCGGAGCGCTCGGTGTATGAGATCGACTTCGTGCTGGTGCCCGGCCTGGTGTTCGATCGGCAGGGCGGTCGGCTGGGGTACGGCGGCGGCTTCTACGACTACATCCTGAACATCCGCGGCGATCTGGTGGAGACCGGGGCCGCGGTGGCCGTGGCCTTCTCGACTCAGATTGTGGACGAGGTGCCCAGCGAGGCGTGGGACGTGCCCGTGCCCATCATCGTGACCGAGGACGAGGTGATCGACGTGCGCGAGAGGGGAGCTGATGCGGATGGCGGTCGGTGACGTGCACGAGGCGCAGATGGAGGAGTACCGTGACCCGGACACCGGAGCGCTGGTGCGCAGGCTGACGGGGGACGGGTCGGATAACGCGCACCTCTACTTCACCTCCACGTCCTTCGTGGGCGAGGACGCCGAGCGGGTCATAATCAGCTCAGACCGCGCCGGAGGGCGGGCGTACTTCCTGCTGGAGATCCCTCGCGGGCAGATGGTGCAGGTCACCGAGGCCGGCGGGCGAGGCTTCTCGCAGGCCTGCCTGGACCCGGCCGGGCGCCTGTTCCACTTCGACGGCCGCACCCTCCAGGTCACGGATCTCTCCACGCTGGAGAGCGAGGACCTCTACCAGGTGCCGGAGGGCTTCCGACCGGCGCTGCCCACCTGTACTGCGGACGGGGACCACGTGGCCTTCGCCTACGTGGAGCAGGCGGCGCTGAGCACGGAGACGGGCGTGATCTACTCCACGATGGCGGAGCGCTACTACCAGCATCCCTCCTGCGTGGTAATGCGGGTGCAGACGCGAAGCGGCGAGGCCATGGCGGTGTGGGGGGAGCGGAACTGGATCAGCCACGTGGTCATACACCCCACGGACCCGGACCTGATCCTGTTCTGCCACGAGGGCGGCTGGCACGTCTCACAGCGGATGTGGACGGTGGACGCCGGCGAGCAGCGGGGGCGACGGGCGCGCCCGCTGTTCCGGCAGCACCACGGCGAGGCCTGTTGCCACGAGTACTTCACGCGCGACGGCGACGTGGGCTTCCAGTGCAACGTGACCAGCTCAGATGAGGCGCTGGCCTTCAACTGCTTCGTACGACCTGACGGCACCTGGCTGCGTCAGTTCCTGCTGCCCGGCCCGCGCCCGGGGCACATCCAGTCCAACTCCGACAACACGCTGGTGGTGGGTGACTGCGGCTACCGCTCACCGGACGACCCCGAGGGGCGAGCGTTCATGTCCCTCATTGAGCACCGCAACGGGCGGGGCGTGGTGACACGCCTGTGCCGCCATGACACCTCCTGGGAGCGGCAGATCTCGCATCCGCACCCGATCTTCAGTCCCGACGACCGGTGGGCGCTGTTCAGCTCCGATCGCGGTGGGGCGGGCAACGTCTACATGGCGGACGTGACCAGCATCTGAGGGGTGAGGCGGATGGCATCGGACGGCCCGATCCTGCAGGTGGCGCTGGACTTCATGAACCTGGCGCAGGCTCTGCGCGCGGCGCGGGAGGCGGTGGAGGGCGGCGCGGAGTGGGTGGAGGCCGGCACGCCGCTGATCAAGAGCGAGGGGATGGAGGCCGTGCGGGCGCTGCGCTCGGAGTTCCCGGGGCGCACGGTGGTGGCGGACCTGAAGATCATGGATGCCGGCCGGGTGGAGGTGGAGATGGCGGCCAAGGCCGGGGCCGATGTGGTGACGGTGCTGGGCGCCGCCTCGGACGAGACCATCGGGGAGTGCGTGGAGGCCGGGCGGAACTACGACGCCATCGTGCAGGTGGACCTCATCGGCTGCCCCGGGCCGGTGGAGCGGGCGCGGCAGGCGGAGGAGCTGGGCGCGGGCATCATCGGGGTTCACACCGCCATCGACGAGCAGATGGTGGGTGCCGGCCCCATGGAGACGCTGCAGGCCGTGGCAGAGGCGGTGGACTGCCAGGTGGCCGTGGCCGGGGGCATCAACTCCGAGACCGCGCCGGAGGTGGTGAGGGCCGGCGCCGGCATCGTGATCGTGGGCGGGGCAATCATCAAGGCCCCGGATGCGACGGCAGCGGCACGCACCATCGTGGAGGCCATGCGGTCGGGGGAGGCCGTGGAGACCGAGCTGTTCAAGCGCGGGGGGACCGAGGAGCTGCGCGGGATCTTCAGCCGCTGCACCGCCGCCAACATCTCCGACGCTATGCACCGGAAGGGCTGGGTACCGGGCATCCATGCGGTGAAGCCCGGCCTGAAGGCCGTGGGCCCGGCGCTGACCGTGTGGGCCTACCCCGGCGACTGGGCGAAGCCGGTGGAGGCCATCGACGAGGCCGAGGAGGGCGCAGTGCTGTTCATCGACGTCCGGGGCGAGGGGCCGGCGGTGTGGGGCGATGAGGCCACGCGAAGCTGCATGTCGCGCGGGCTCGGCGGGGTGGTGATCAACGGCGCCATGCGGGACACCGGCGACATCTGCGAGCTCGACTTCCCGGCATTCTGCGCGCTGAGGGCGCCGGCGGCGGGCGAGCCGAAGGGCATGGGGATGATCGGCGTGCCGCTGAAGATCGGCGAGACCATCATCCGCACTGGGGACTGGGTGATCGCCGACGATGACGGCGTGGTGGTCGTGCCGCGGGAGCAGGCCGTGGCCGTGGCCAACCGGGCCATGTCGGTGCTGGAGCGAGAGAGCCGGGAGAAGGGTGAGATCGAGGCCGGGCGGACGCTGGGGGAGATCGCCGAGCTGCAGCGCTGGGAGCAGGAGAGCGAGGGCGGCCTGCGGGGCTTCAAGCCGCACGGGCCGGAGGGCGAGGCGCCGGCAGATGAGACGGGCGCGGAGGGGGAGGAGGAGGCGTGAGCGAGCCGGTGGAGGTGGTGGTCATCGGGCCCGGCGCCATGGGCTGCCTGCACGCAGCGCTGCTACGTGAGGCCGGCGTCAGCGTGGGGCTGCTGGACCACAGGGCCGAGCGGGCGGCGCTGATCGAGGAGCGAGGCATCATCGTCGAGCGGGACGGCCAGGAGCGGACCGTGCCCATGACGTGCAGCGCCGATCCCGCTGACCTGCGGGCGTCGGACCTGGCGATCGTGTTCGTGAAGGCGTATGACACCGAGGAGGCCACGCGGCGGGCGCTGCCGGCCATCGGCGACGCGGCCAGCGTCCTGACGCTGCAGAACGGGCTGGGGAACCACGAGCTGCTCGCCGAGCTGGTTCGGCCCGCGCGCGTGCTGGCTGGCACCACGACGACCGGGGCGACACTGCTGGGTGACGGCCATGTGCGGGAGGCGGGACGGGGGTTCGTTCAGCTCGGTTCGCCGACGGGCAACAGTCGGCGGACGCGCGAGGCGGTGGCGCTGTTCGAGCGGGCGGGCCTGGACTGCGAGGCGACGCCGTCGGTGGACGAGGTGTTGTGGGCGAAGGCCATCGTGAACGCGGCCGTCAATCCCCTCACCGCCCTGACCGGGCTGCGGAACGGCATGCTGGTGGAGATTCCCGAGCTGCGGGAGCAGGTCCGGGCCGTGGTGCGCGAGGCGGCGGCGGTGGCCCGCGCGGAGGGCGTGTTCGTGCGCGAGGACATCGTCCAACTCGTGGAGGAGATCTGCGAGCGGACCGGCCGGAATCGATCCTCGATGCTGCAGGACATCAGTGCGGGGCGGCGCACGGAGATTGATGTCATCAACGGGGAGATAGCTCGGCGAGGTGATGCCCGCGGCGTGGCGGCGCCGCTGTGCCGCATACTCACGGCGCTGGTGCACGGCGGGGAGCGCGGCGGGAAGAGTGAGTGACGCATGATCGTGGTCGGGGAGCTGATCAACGGGTCGCGGGAGCCGGTGCAGCAGGCCATCCTCTCTCGCGACGAGGAGGCCATCGCGGAGCTGGCAGTAAGCCAGAGCGAGGCGGGGGCTGACTACCTCGACTGCAATGTCGGCATGGTGGGCCGGCGTGAGGCGGAGCATATGCGCTGGCTGGTCGAGGTGGTGGCCCGCGCAGTGGACACGCCCATCGCTGTCGATACGGCGAACCCCGACGCAATGGCGGCCGGCCTCGACGCCTGGCCGGGCCGGGAGCGCGCCATCCTCAACTCCATCACCCTGGAGAATGAGCGCCTGGAGCACTTCGTGCCGCTCATCCGCGAGCGCGAGGTGCGAGTCATCGCGCTGACCATGGGCAATGACGGGGTGCCCGCCACGGCCGAGGGCCGCGTGGATGTCGCCATGCGGCTGCTGGACGCCCTCGAGGCGGCGGGCGTGACCTGCGCGCACATCTTTGTGGACCCGGTAGTCACGCCCCTGAGCGTCGATCCCGGCGGGGCTCGCGTGGCCTGTGAGGCCATGCGAGAGATCGCCTCCCGGTGCCCTGACTGCCACCTCATCTGCGGGGTCAGCAACGTCTCCTACGGGCTGCCGCGCCGGAGGCTGCTCAACCGCATATTCCTGGCGCAGGCCACCATCAGCGGCCTGGACTCGGCCATCCTCGATCCCCTGGACGCCGGTGTCCGGAGCACCGTGTATGCGGCGGAGGCGCTGGCCGGGCGCGACGAGTGGTGCGCGGGATACCTGCAGGCCTGGCGGCGCGGGGAGCTGCAGTAGAGACGCCGCCGAGTGCAGAGAGCTGGGCAGCGTGAGGATGTGTCAGCGGTGAAGGCGGCGCTGTTCCACGGCGGGCGACAGGTGAGTGTCGAGGACGTGCCGGACCCGGCGATCGCCGCTCCCGATGACTGCCTTGTGCGGGTCATGGTCAGCGGCATCTGCGGCACTGACAAGCGCTTCTTCGTGGCCGAGGAGCCCACTGAGGGCATCATGGGCCACGAGGCCGTCGGTGAGGTGGTAGCGGTCGGGGAGTCGGTGACCGGCGTTGGAGAGGGGGACAGGGTGGCGGTCTACAACCTGATCGGCTGCGGCCACTGCGGTTACTGCCGCCAGGGCCGCTTCACCTACTGCCGGGAGCCGCGGGGATCGGTCAACGGCGGCTACGGCGAGCTGCTGGTGGCACCGGAGCGCAATCTCCTGCCCGTCCCTGACTGGCTGGACTGGGAGCGGGCCTGCCTGATGACTGATGTCATGGGCACGCCCGTGAAGGCCGTGCGCATCGCCGACGTGGAGGAGGGTGACACGGTGGTGGTGCTCGGCTGCGGGCCCATCGGTCTGGGGACGGTGCAGGCGGCCGTGGCTCGGAAGGCGCGAGTGATGGCCGTAGACCCTGTGGAGCCGCGAACTGAAGCCGCGCGGCGCTTCGGCGCCGAGGTGGGCTGCCCGGCCACCGGGGAGGACGCGGTATCCTGCGCGATGGAGTGGACCGGCGTCGGGGCGGATGTGGCCTTCGACTGCACCGGCGCCGAGGGCGCAGCAGTGACGGCGCTCGAGTGCCTCCGCCCCGGCGGGACCGGGATGTGCGTGGGCGCGAACATGCAGATGACCTTCAGCCCCTGGCGGCACATCATCAGCCGCGATGCGACGCTGGGCGGAAGCTGGTACCTGCACCTGGAGGACTACGCCGAGTGCCTGCGCCTGCAGCGCGCGGGCCTCATCGACCCCCTGCCGATGATCACCCACCGCGTGCCGCTGGAGGAGATCCACAGCGGCTTTGAGCTGTGCGTGGATCAGCCCGAGAGCTGCATCAAGGTCGTGGTCATGATCGGCCTGAGGTGATGGCGGTGGTGAGGCCGTGGCTGACCGCGCTGGCGATCGTCGTGTGCGCGCTGCTGTGGCTGGTGGCCTACTCCTGGAGCGTGGGCTTCGACGGCCCCGAGACGGTGGCCGGCCTGGCGCGGGGGGCCGCGGTGGCGAGGCTGGAGGGCATCGCCATAAGCCTGCACCTGCAACGGGCCGAGGCCCTGCGGGAGCGCGTGTGGCGGCTGCGGGCAGAGGGAGCCGGAGCGGCCGCGCGGCGGGCGGCGCGCTGGGAGCTCGCCGATGCGCTGCGGGACTCGGCGACGCTTGCGGAGCGTGAGGGAGCGCTGGAGATGGCCGTGGACCTGCTGACCGAGGCGGTGCAGGCGGCGCCCGAGCGGCTGGACCTGTGGTGCCTGCGCACGGACCTGCGCACCCGCTCGATGGCCCCCGGTGAGCGGCGGGTGGAGCTGCTTCGTCTCGTCCTCCGCCACGACGCCGCCTGCGCGAGCCTGCTGGCCGGGGAGAGCTTCCGGAGCGAGGGCGACCTGGAGGCGGCGAAGGTGTATCTTCGGCGCGCCGCGGAGATCGCTCCGGGGTGGTCGCGGGCCCACCTGGCCCTGGCGCGGGTGCTGAAGGCGGACGGCGACACCGAGGGCGCAGAGGCCAGCGCCCTGCGCGTCCTGGAGACGGCTGGAGAGCTGCAGGAGCGGCTGGAGGCGGCGGCACTGGTGCGCGGGTTGGGAGGCCGGGCTCCCGAGCCGTGGCGCCTGATCGCCGAGCACGTATGGTGGACGTACCGGCACGGGCTGCTGCTGGGGCTGGCGCTGGCGGTCTTCGTCTTCCACCCGGCACTGGTATCGGCCGGCCGGGGCATGGTGGTACGCCTTCGGGCTCAGTCGAGGACGGCCGACAGCGCCTCGTAGAGGCGGTCGGCGACGGTCCGCAGGCCGTAGAGCCGCTCCGCATTGCGCCGCCCCCGCCGACCGAGGCGCGCCCGCTGGTCGGGGTCCTCGATGAGCTCCTGGAGGGCGTCCGCCAGGGCCGCGGGGTCCCACTCTCGGAACAGCACCCCCGAGCCGAGCTCCTCGATGAGTCTCGGGATATTCCCGGAGTGGGAGCCGACAACCGGCACTTCGCAGGCGGCGGCCTCCAGAAGCACGCGACCGAACTGCTCCCTCATGTTGGGCATCGTCCGGGAGGGCAGCGCCATGACATCGAAGACGTTGATGTACTGCGGCGCGGCGCTGTGCGGGACCGGCCCGGTGAGGGCCGCGCGACCCTCCGGCCACCGGCGGCACCATGCTCGGAGTCCGTCGGCCATGCGGCCGCCCCCGACTATGAGCACGCTGGCGTCCACGCCCCGCTCCCAGAGCATCTCCGCCGCGCGGGTGAGATCCTCCAGGCCCTTCTCCTCGGCCAGCCGGCCCAGGTAGCCGATGACGGGGCTGGTCACACCCAGCTCCACGCGCAGGTCAGAGGCGTCCATGGGCCGGAAGGCCGCGGTGTCCACGGAGTGGGGGATGACCACGATCTCTCCGTCGAAGTGCTTGGCGCGGAGCACGTCAGCGGCCGCAGGCGAGGACGGCAGTGCCAGGCCGGCATAGTCCAAGGTGCGCCGCTCGAGGCGGGAGAACGGCCACGGGAAGCGCTTCATCAGGTTCTGCTCAGTGGCGAAGCACAGGGGATAGCCGCCCGGCTGGCAGATGCGGAGGACCTGCCACGCCGCGAGGCTGTAGGGCTCCTCGTCGAGGTAGACGATGTCGGGCTTGAAGCGGCGCAGCGCGCTGGCCAGCCCGCGATACAGGTGGAGGCTGATCTGGCCCGAGCCGATGACCGGCAGCGGCCTGGACTGGAAGCTGGCGCCGGGGAGGGGCTGGTAGTCCACCACCACACCCGTGGAGGCCCGCCATCTGCGCGGCGCGATCATGAGCAGCTCCACGTCCCCCCGGCCGCAGAGCTCGTCGAAGAGCCGCTGGTTGGTCTCCACCACGCAGGCGTGGCTCACGACGGCCACCCTCACCGCGCGCCCTCCCTCGCCCCCGCCGGCTCCGCCAGCCGCAGGAAGAGCCGCTCGATCTCGTCCGCCTGGCGATCCCACGAGAACTCCAGCGATCGCTGGTGCACCGCGTCGCGCATGGCTGCCCGCAGCTCGGGGGCGGCCAACCGGTCCAGGCCGGCGGCGATGGCGTCGGGCTCGCGCTCCACGAAGTAGCCCGTCACTCCCTCCTCAATGAGGTCCAGCGCGGCCCCCGAGCGGGCGGCCAGCAGGGGCAGGCCGCAGGCGGCGGCCTCCAGAATCACCAGCCCGAAGGGCTCGATGGGATTGGGGTGCACCAGGCAGTCGGCCATGGCGAAGTAGTCCTGTGGCCTGTCCACGTGTCCCACGAAGGTCACCCGGTGGGCGACGCCGAGCCCCTGGGCCACGCGCGCAAAGCGCGCCCTGTCGCCGCTGCCCACCACGACCAGCCGGGGCCGGGTTCTGGTCCGGGGCAGCGCGGCGATGATCTCCGGAACGCCCTTGTCCACCCAGCGCCCGCCCACAAACAGTGCCACGAACTCGTCCTCGGCCAGGTCGAGCTGGGACCTGATTCGCGGCCGGGCCTCATCGCGCAGGTCCGGCCGGAAGACGCCGTGATCCACGCCGTTGCGGGCGATGTGCACCTCGTCAGGTGCCAGGCCCCACTGGCGCACGAAGTAGTCGCAGACGCTCCGGGATATGGCGATGACGCGGCCCCGGCAGCGGCGCGCCGCACGCCCCTCCATGGCGATGAAGAGCCTGTCCCGGAGGGCCTCCCAGGCCCGTCGCCACAGAGGTGTGCGGCCGAGGAGCCACTGGCGCTGCAGCCGCATTCGCCTCCGCTGGCAGTGGGTGGTGTGGGCGAGCATGAAGTTGGAGACGAGGCTGTTGCCGCCCTGCGAGAGGACGACGTCGTAACGGCCCGGGCGGACGACGAGCGAGGACACGAGCAGGAACCACAGCGCGCGGAGCCCCATGGGGAGCGACAGGTCCCCGAGCCGGTGGATGGTGACGCCGGAGAGGTCTACATCGCGGACGGAGAGGCAGAACAGATGCACGTCGTGGCGCGCGGCGAGCCGGGGCGTCAGCTCCGCCACAACCCGCTCCTGTCCGCCGCCGCGGCCCACATCCTCGGCGAGCAGCGCGATTCGCAGAGATCGGCCGGGGCTGTGGGCGGAGACGGCCGGTTCGTCATGCGACGGAGCCTGGCGGTCACCTGCTTCCCCGGGCACCCTGGGCGGCCCCCTCCCGCAGGGGCGCAGCCGTCTGCGCCTGCTCCTGCTCGGCGATGTGCGGCAGCCGCACCGCAATGGCGACGAAGGTCCAGAATATGATCGCGCCCGGCCAGCCGTAGAGCGCTGATCCGACCAGGAGCCGGACGAGCACGGACACCACCATGGCGAAGACGCCGGACACCAGCCATCGGTCCCTTGATTCGCGAAGCTCCGCGTAGGAGCCCAGCACATGCCGGACAACAGATGTCAGTATCCACATGAAGAGCGCGAACCCCGGCACGCCCAGCTCGATGAGCGATCTGGCGTACTCGTTCTCGGCCCAGGGCACCCGGTGCTCGGGGCGGTGAGCGGCCGGCCCTGCAGCGCCGTAGAGCAATCGGCCTCGTCCGACCCCGCTGGCGATGCCCGCACCGAGTGGGTGAGAGAAGCCCCACTTCATTGCGGTCTTCCAGGGGACAGCGATGCGGCGGTAGGTCTGCTGCGGATCGGTGATGATGGTACGGAGTCGGTGCATGGGCGCTCCTGCAGTTATCTCGTTCACGGCCACCGCTGCGAGGATGGATACCAGCGCCAGCAGCACGACCAGCCCCGGTCTCCGCACGAGCAGCATCAGCGCCACACCGCCCACAAGCGCCGAGGCGAAGGCGTTCCTCACGGCCGCGACCAGCAGACCGACGGCGATGACGGGCATGGCGCAGATAACGAAGACCTGCAGGCTGCGCCTCTGGTGGACGTAGGCTATAGCCCCGATCCCGATCAGCAGCACATTGACCGCAGTCCCGGCGAAGGAATGAGGCGACACCATGGTGGAGGAGGGTCGGAGCTGCAGCTCGCCCTCGCCGCCGAGGACGGCGTACTGCTGCCTGAAGAGGGGCTGAAAGCCCGGCCCCAGTCTGGTGAGGTGCTCAAGGCCGAACTGGTATTGGAAGACCGAATAGGCTGCCAGCGGCGCCATGAGCAGGAACAAGAAGGCTACCAGCCGGCGGATCTGCACCCGGCTCCTGATGCAGTCGTAAGCGATGAAGAAGATCGGCAGCCAGATGATCCACATGCGGTATCCGGCGATTGCCATCAGCACCGAGGTGTTGCGGTCGTTGAAAAGCTGCACGGTGACCCAGGCGATGAACAGCAGAATGGGGATGCTCAGCGGATGCTTCGCGGACTCCCGGCGGCGTCCCAGCACGCTCAGCCACGCCCAGCGAAGCAGACAGATGCCAAGGATGTAGTCCTTGAGGAGCTGCGTGTGCCAGCCGGGGCTGATCCCCTTCAGGAAGCCGTCGAGGGCGGCCACGAGGATGAGCGCCAGTATACCCAACTCAAGAGAGCTCATGGCTGCGACGGTCACGACCGCGCCGACGGTCACGATCACGCCTGTAGCGAAGCCACCGATGAGGCCGATCAGCGCGAGCCCAACGCCGATGATCACTCCCAGCGGCAGCAGGACACTGGGCAGGAAGCGCGAAAGGGACATCCTCCGCAACGGTGTCACGTCCATTTTCTACCGGACACCCGTAACCCCAGGCGTCCCCAGATATGTGGCGCACGACCGGCTCTTGTGGCTCCTGTCCAACAACGGTTGCTGCTGCCAAGGCAGCAGGCCAAGGCAAGCTACGGCCCGGGCCGCCGATAGCTCCTCGCACCGTACCTGAGCGAGCAACCCGGTCTCGTGGACTCAGTTTCGATGACTGGCCGCACCCAGCGCGCCTGACACTCCGCCTGTCGCTGGCCGGGACGAGCAGAAGCACCACCCTAAGGGGTCCCAACAGCCCGGCGGCAGGGGCCGACCTGAAACAACAGACCCGACCTGGAGAGATGAAGTCCCCAGAACGCGCCACGATGGCTGACTCCAATACTTCTCTGTGTGTTCCGCGGTCACCTGCCGAAGCCATGCGTTGGCCGCTGCACGAGCGCGGCAATCGGCGGGCACGGCTTTCCGCTGTGCCGCTGGACCATCCGGACGCTCCCCTGAGCCACCACCAACGGCAACTTGCGCGACGAGCGGCTGGATGGGGAGATCCTCGACACGCTGCTGGAGGCGCAGGTGCTGGCGGAGCGCTCGGGAAACACAGCAATACGGTGAGGCGACACGGCTCACTGGACGCAACCGGCACCACCCCTTCTGCGGGGAGGACCGGAACGTGACTTGCACGGTTGTTGTGCCAAGCTTCAGGCGTCCGGATGACCTTCTGGAGTGTGTAGCCTCTCTGTTTTCGGGGGCCAGGGTCCCTGACCAGGTCGTGATCGTGCTGCGTGACACCGACCAGGAGTCCCAGGCGCGTCTGGCTGCCTGGCAGAAGGAATCAGCGGCGGGCGCTGAGCGGGTGGAGTCAGTGGCGGTGTCTGAGCCGGGGCAGATGGCTGCCATGAACGCCGGCCTGGCGGTGGCCTGGGGTGATGTCGTGTGCTTCATCGATGACGATTGTCGAGCCACCAGGCACTGGCTCGAGAGGATCATGAGCCACTACCAGGTGCCCGAGGTGGTCGGGGTGGGGGGACGCGATATCGTGCACCACGGAGGCGAAGTGTGGGCGGAGCCTGCACCGGTGGTTGGCCGGATCACGTGGTACGGCCGATTGATCGGGAATCACCACCAGCCCGCATTCGAGGCGGCCCGTGAGGTAGACCACCTGAAGGGCGCCAACATGAGCTTCCGCCGCCATGTGATGCCACAGTTTGACACCAACATCCGAGCCGGCCTCCTCAACGACACGGACGTGTCTCTAACGGTAGGGGCCAAGGGGAAGCTCATCTATGACCCGCTGGCAACTGTCCATCACTATCCCGCCAGACGAGAGGGCCAACGGCCACGAGGGGACCTGGAGCCGGAGACCATATTCCTGCACGCACACGACTGGGCCTACGTTCTGTTCAAGCACCTCTCGCCGATGAGGCGGATCGCGTTCTGGATCTATGCCATAGGCGTCGGTCAAGCTGAGCGCCTCGGGCTTGTGAAGCTCCTGGGTATGCTTCTCAGGCGCCCGGGCGCCGCGTGGGGACAGTGGTGGGCGACGGTACGGGGGATATGGGCGGGCTGGTGCTCTTCCCGGGGGATGCGGAGGGGCGGCACTGAGGACTTCTCCCACAGGGGCCATTGACGTGGCGATCCGCGGTGGCGCCGTGGCGGGAATGCTCGTGCAGGTGCCTTGAGCCCGCCTGCTGCTACTCGCTGAGCGGCACGCTGACCTCCGTGAGGGCCTCGCGCAGGTAGCGACCGGTGACCGACTCCTCGCAGGTCGCCAGTTGTTCCGGAGTGCCGGTGGCGACGACACGTCCGCCATGCTCGCCGCCCCCGGGGCCCAGGTCGATGACGTGGTCGGCGCACTTGATGACCTCCAGGTTATGCTCGATGACTATCACCGTGTTGCCGGCGCTGACCAGCTCGTCGAGGACGTCCAGCAGCCGGGCGATGTCGGCGAAGTGCAGACCGGTGGTGGGCTCGTCGAGGATGTAGAGGGTACTGCTGCCCTCCGGCCTGGCCAGCTCCCGCGCCAGCTTCAGGCGCTGAGCCTCGCCGCCCGAGAGCGTGGTGGCCGGCTGCCCCAGGGTGAGGTAGCCCAGGCCCACCGCCTGCAGCGTCTCCAGGATCCGCCGCACCTTGGGCACGTTCTGGAACAGGTCGATGGCCTCGGTGATGGTGAGGTCGAGGACCTCGGCGATGTTCTTGCCCTTGTAGCGTATCTGCAGCGTCTCTCGATTGTAGCGGGTGCCGCCGCACTGATCGCAGTCCACGTAGACGTCGGGCAGCATGTGCATCTCGACGGCCTGCTGGCCGGTGCCCTGGCAGGCCTCGCAGCGGCCGCCGGAGACGTTGAAGCTGAACCGGCCCGGCTCGTAGCCGCGCATCCGGGCCTCGGGCACTGACGCGAAGAGCTCCCGGATGGGGGACATGGCCCGGGAGTAGGTGGCGGGGTTGGAGCGCGGGGTGCGGCCGATGGGATCCTGACTGATGCTCACCACCCGCTCCAGGTGCTCCGCGCCGAGGATCTCGCGATGCTCGCCCGGCGCGTCCAGCGATCTGTGCAGCCGCCGGCGCAGGGCCTTGTAGAGGATCTCGTGCACCAGCGTGCTCTTCCCCGAGCCGGAGACCCCGGTGACGCATGTCAGCGTACCCAGGGGGATCTCCACGTCCACCTCGCGGAGGTTGTACTGTGAGGCGCCGAGGACCCGCAGGCTCTTGCCGCTGCCCTCCCGCCGGGACTGAGGCACGGGGATATGGCGACGCCCGGAGAGGTACTTGCCGGTCAGGGACCGATCCGAGCGCAGGAGGCCCTCCACACCACCGGAGTAGACGATCTCGCCGCCGTCGATGCCGGGGCCGGGTCCGAAGTCCACGATCCAGTCGCCGCGGAGAATCGTCTGCTCGTCATGCTCCACCACGATGACGGTGTTGCCCAGGTCCCGCAGCCGCTCCAGCAGGTCCAGCAACTGCCCCTGGTCGGCCGGATGGAGGCCGATGCTGGGCTCGTCGAGGATGTAGAGGATGCCCGCGAGTCCGGAGCCAAGCTGCGTGGCGAGGCGGATGCGCTGGGCCTCGCCGCCGGCCAGGGAGGGGGCGGTGCGGTCCAGCGTCAGGTAGCCCACGCCCACCTCCACCATGAAGCGCAGGCGTGAGCGGACCTGCTCCAGCAGCTCCGCACACAGTTCGGCCTCCACGCCGGGCAGCTCCAGGTCGTCGAAGAACTCCGCCGCCCGCTCGGCGGTCATGGAGCTGATCTGGGGCAGGGTCCGGCCGCCGACCTGCACCGAGCGGCTCTCGGGGCGCAGGCGGGTGCCGTCACACGCGGGGCAGGGCATGGGCGCGAAGAAGCGGTCGTAGAAGGCCTTCTGGCCGGACGAGCTGGTGTCGTCGTAGCGGCGCTTGCTGGCCGGCACCAGGCCCTCGAACCGCTTTGAGTACTCGAACTGCTTGGCGCCGCGTGTGCGGTACTCGAAGGTGATCTCGTCCTCGGATCCGTAGAGGATTACCTCGCGGGCCCGCTGGGGCAGATCGCGCCATGGGGTGGCGAGGTCGAAGTCGAAGTGCCTGGCGAGGCCCTCCAGGATGTGCCGCACGTGGCGCGTGCGAACGTCGCCGTAGATCTCCAGGGCGCCCTCGAGGATGGACTTGCCGGGGTCGGCCACCAGCCTGTCGGGATTCAGCCCCCGCTGGGTGCCGAGGCCGTCGCACTCCGGGCACATCCCGGCGGGGCTGTTGAACGAGAACATGGCGGGAGTGAGCTCCGGGTAGGCGATGCCGCACTCCGGGCAGGCGAAGCGGGTGGAGAGCTGTATGTCCTCGCCATCGACGATGTCCACGACCAGCAGCCCGCCGCCGTGCTCCAGCGCCGTCTCCACCGAGTCCGCAACCCGGGACCGAACGCCGTCCTTGACCACGAGGCGATCCACGACCACCGCCACCTCAGACGGCTCCTCGGGGGCGTCCGGCACCCCGCCGGAGATGTCGTAGACCTCACCGTCCACGCGCATGCGCACGAAGCCCTGGCGACGGGCGTCGCGCACCAGCTCCAGCAGGGGCTGGTCGGGCTGGCGCTGCAGGGGCGCCAGGATGCGCACTCGAGCGCCCTTCTCGAGCGCCATGATGCGGTCCACGATCTGCTGTGGCGTGTGGGCCTCCACCCGTCTGCCGCAACGGTAGCAGTAGACCTGCCCGGCGCGAGCGAACAGCACGCGGAGATAGTCGTTGATGTCGGTGATGGTGCCGACCGTGGAGCGCTGATTGCCTGCCGAGGAGGGCTGGTCGATAGCGATGGCCGGCGAGAGACCGTCAACGTGATCGACCTGCGGCCGCTGTATGTTCGAGAAGAACTGCCGGGCGTAGGTGGAGAGGGACTCCACATATCTGCGCTGGCCCTCGGCATATATGGTATCGAGTGCGAGGGAGGTCTTTCCCGAGCCGCTGACTCCGGTGAAGACGATGAGCCGCCCGCGGGGAAGCTCGACATCGATGCCCTTGAGGTTATGCTCCCGGGCGCCGTAGATTCGGATGGTACCTTCCGTTGCGGTCATGGGGCGTGTGCCGCCACCTCCAATTCTGCCGTCCGGACATCGTATTCTACCCTGCCCGGCTCTGACCGTCAACGTCTTCCATTCCATGCGCAGCGCTCAAGGCTGTCTTGACTCGCCTGGGGTTTTTTGCTATCGTCCATGGTACCCTTCGTTTCGGGCCTATTCTGGGCGTACAGCCGCGGGGCGGGGTAGTGGGGCCGCCAGCAGGTGTCGGGCAGGGAGTGACGGGACCATAGAGAAGTCCTACCGCGTCAACGAGCGCATTCGCGCTCCGCAGGTCAGGGTGATCGCACCCGACGGCGAGCAGATCGGCATCATGCCGACCAAGCAGGCGCTGGCAGAGGCAGAGAAGCGCGAACTCGACCTCATCGAAGTCGCTCCGAACGCGGATCCGCCGGTCTGCCGCCTCATGGACCACGGCAAGTTCCGTTACGAGCAGCAGAAGAAGGCCAAGGAAGCGAAGAAGAAATCAAAGCAGATGCAGCTCAAGTCCATCCGTGTTCGGCCGAACACGGAGGAACACGACGTGCAGTTCAAGATGCGCAACGCCAACCGGTTCCTGGAGAATGGCGACATGGTGAAGTTCAACGTCATCTTCAGGGGCCCGGAGTTGCGGCATAAGGATCGCGGCCGACAGCAGCTTCAGAAGTTCATCGAGGGCTGCTCGGAGTTCGGGGAGGTCGAACAGCCGCCCCGGATGGAGGGCCGCCGGATGACGATGGTGTTGCGCCCCAAGTCCGAAGACTGAGCATCGTGGGGAGGCGCAGGCTTACCAGCCGACCGGGGCGAGCCCCGGTCGGCGGGGTTTTCTGTGGATAACGCGGCCGGGAGGCGTGTCGCACCCGGCTGAGAAGGGTTTGATGATAGTGGGAAAGATGAAGACGAAGAAGGCCGCGGCCAAGCGCTTCAAGCGCACCGGCTCCGGGAAGCTGATGTACTCCAGTCAGGGCCAGAACCATCTATCGATGAAGAAGAGCTCGGGCCGCCAGCGGCGGCTGGCGCGGGACAAAGAGCTCACGGGCAAGGATCAGAAGAACATCGAGACCTTGCTGCCGTATGACTAGGCTCAGGACGGCCGCGAGCTGGCGAGAGCCGGCCCGGCGTGAAGGGAAGAGTATTCCATGTCGCGAGTGAAGACGGGCTACGTGCGGCGGCGCAGGCACAAGAAGGTGCTGAAGGCCGCCAAGGGCTCGTGGGGCGGCAGGCATCGGTTCTACAGCAGCGCCTCCGACACCGTGCTGCGAGCGGGCGCATTCGCCTGGCGCGACCGGCGGCGGAAGAAGCGGGAGTTCCGCCGGCTGTGGAACGTCCGCATCAACGCCGCGGCCCGCGCGAACGGCACCAACTACAGCCGGCTGATCGGCGGGCTGAAGAAGGCCGGCGTGCAGATCAACCGCAAGATGCTGGCCAAGATGGCGATGGAGGACCCGGAGGCCTTCGCCGAGGTGGCCGAGATCGCCAAGCAGGAGATGCCAACGTAGCGAAGGCGCGCAGACATTGGTAATCGAGAGCACGCAGAACCAGCACGTGAAGCGGCTTCGCTCACTGGCGACGCGCAAGGGGCGGCGGACGCACAGGCAGTTTTTGGTGGAGGGTGTGCGGGCGCTGGAGGAGGCCATCGGCGGGGGGATGCACCTCGCCACCGTGGCCTGGTGCCCGGAGCTGGTCACCGGCGAGCGGGCCGAGGAGCTGGCGCGAGAGCTCTCCGATCGGGGCGAGACGGTGCTGCGGATGGCCGAGGGCGCCTTCCGGGCCTTCAGCCAGGTGCAGTCGCCGGAGGGCCTGGCGGCGGCGGTGAGCATCCCGGACACGCGGCTGGAGGACCTGCCGGGTGATGCCGATCTGGTGGTGGCCGCCGTGGATCTGCGGGACCCCGGCAACATGGGCGCGCTGCTGCGCACCGCCGATGCCGCCGGGGCGCAGGGGCTGATCGCGGCGGGGACCTGCGTGGACGTGTATGACCCCAAGGTGGTGCGGGCCACGGCGGGCTCGATCTTTCACCTGCCGGCGGTCACCGGGGTGGAGGGGGGCGAGATGATCCGGTGGGCGCGCCGGGAGGGCATCCGCACTGTCGCCGGGTGCCTCGAGGACGCCCGGCCGCACACGCGTATCCGCTACCCGCAGCGGGCGCTGGTGATGGTGGGCAACGAGGCCAACGGGCTGCGCGAGGATGTCGCGCGGCAGGCGAATCTGCGTGCATACATCCCGATGCCCGGCCGCGCCGAGAGTCTGAACGTGACGGTGGCGGCCGGGATACTTATCTGGGAGATCCTCAGACAACGCGGACGCACCAACGACAGCGACGGAGAGAAGTAGGCGCGGAGGGACGGTCAGCAGAGAGGGGCGCCACTGGCTGAGAGCGCCCCGGCCGATCGCCGCGCTGAAGTTCGCTCCTGAGTCGCAGGCTGAAAGCGGAAGGCATGTATTCCGCCAGTAGGCCGAGCCGGCGCTCCACCGTTACCGGAGCATACTCCCACCCGACGGGTGGTGTAGCGGAGGCCCCGTGCTTTCGTCCCTGGGACGAGAGGCGGGGCCTGTTGCGTTGCCGGGGCAGGTGCTGTGAGAGATGTCAGGTTCGGACGGGCCAGCAGGAGGAGCGGCCATGCAGAGCAGACTGGAGGAGATGGCGCAGGCGGCCAAGGCCGCCCTGCGCAACGCCACCAGCCTTGAGGAGTTGGACGAGCTTCGGGCCAGGTATCTGGGCCGGAGCGGGCTGCTGCGGGAGATCCAGCAGGGCATCAGGGACATCGCCGAGGAGCTGCGCCCGCAGACGGGGCGTCTCATCAACCAGACGCGCCAGGAGCTGGAGCGCATCCTGCAGCAGCGGCGCGATGAGCTGGAGGCGCTGAAGGTCCACGAGCGGGAGGCGGAGGACCGCATCGACGTGACGCTGCCCGGTCGCGCCCAGCACGTGGCCGGGCGCCACCCGCTGCTGGAGACCCTCGACGACATGCTGGAGATCTTCCTGGGGCTGGGCTACACCATCGCGGAGGGGCCGGAGGTGGAGACCTACTACTACGGCTTCGAGGCCCTCAACTACCCGCCTGACCATCCCGCCATGGATGAGCAGATGACCTTCTATATCACCGACGACATGCTGCTGCGCAGCCAGACCTCCACGGTGCAGATCCGGGTCATGGAGTCCCAGGAGCCGCCGGTGCGGGTGGTGGTGCCGGGCAGATGCTTCCGCCGCGACACCGTGGACGCCACGCACTCGCACACCTTCCACCAGCTTGAGGGGCTGTGCGTGGATGAGGGGATCACCTTCGCGGACCTGAAGGGGACGCTTTTGGCCTTCGCTCGCGGAATGTTCGGCGAGGAGGCCCAGGTGCGCTTCCGCCCGGACTTCTTCCCCTTCACCGAGCCCAGCGCGGAGTTCGCGGTGAGCTGCTTCGTGTGCTCGGGGCAGGGCTGCCGGGTGTGCAGCGGCACCGGCTGGATCGAGCTGGGCGGCGCCGGCATGGTGGACCCCAATGTGCTGGAGAATGTGGGCTACGACACTGAGCGGTACACCGGCTTCGCCTTCGGGGTGGGTGTGGAGCGCTTCGCCATGAACCGCTACGGCATCCCGGATATGCGCCTGCTCTACAGCGGCGACATGCGGATGCTCAGGCAGTTCTGAGGGGCGGCGGATGGCGGGCACGCACGGCCAGCAACAGGCGATTCGGAAGGCGGACGGTGACACCCGGCGCGGCACAGATGAGCGCAGACAGCGGCAGTAGTGCGGCGCTGGCGGTGACTGGAGGAGAGAGCAATGCGGGTTCCATGTGAGTGGCTGATGGACTATCTGAAGGCCGACATCTCAGCCGAGGAGCTGGCCGAGGAGCTGACTATGAGCGGCCTGGAGGTGGAGGAGATCGAGAGCTGGACCTCCGCCGATGGTGAGGCCAGCGATGAGGTGCTGATCACGACGGTGACCTCCAATCGTGGCGACCTGCTGTCCATGACCGGGGTGGCCCGCCACGCCGCGGCCGTGCTGGGCTGCGAGTTCGAGATGCCCGACTGCTCGCTGCCGGCCATCGAGGAGCCCAACCATGATGAGCGCGACCTTCAGCAGGGCGACACGCGCATCACCATCGATGATCTGGAGGGCTGCCCGCGATACAGTGCCCTGCGGCTGGTGGGCGTGGAGGTGCGGGAGTGCCCGCAGTGGATGGCCCACCGGCTGGAGGCCGCGGGCGCGCGGCCCGTCAACACCGTCGTCGATGCCACGAACTACGTGCTCTGGGAGCTGGGCCAGCCACTGCACGCCTTCGACCACAGGCTCCTGGTGGACGGGCACATCATCGTGCGGCGGGCCGAGCCAGGCGAGAGGCTGATGACCCTCGACGGGATCACCCGCGAGCTGACCGAGGCGGACCTGGTCATCGCCGACCCCAAGGGCCCGGTGGCGCTGGCGGGCGTGATGGGGGGGACCGACACCGAGATGCGGGACCGGACCTTGGACGTGCTCATCGAGTCCGCGCACTTCAATCCCACCATGGTCCGACGCACGGCACAGCGGCTGGGGATGGGCACCGAGGCGTCCTACCGCTTCGAGCGGTACGTGGATCCGAATCTGACGCTGCCGGCGGCGGCCCGGGCGGCGAAGCTGATCGCGGAGATGTCGGGAGGCGAGGTGGTGGGCCCGGCCATGGACGTGCGCGTCGAGGAGTTCCCGCCGCGCACCGTCCGCCTGCGCCCGGCGCGCAGCAACTACGTGCTGGGCACCGAGCTGACCACCGACCAGCAGGTGGAGCTGCTGGAGCGCCTGGAGCTGCACGTCGAGCGGGAGACCGTGGAGGAGCCCGAGCACGCCGAGGCGGCCGGCGAGTGGCTGCACCCGGTGCCCGACGAGGCCCAGACGCGAGAGCGGCTGAGCGTGCGGGTGCCGACGCGGCGGCCGGACATCGAGCGGGAGATCGACCTCATCGAGGAGGTCGCCATCGTCCACGGCTACAACAACATCCCGACCACGCTGCCAGAGAGCACCACCGGCGCCGGGGTGCGCACGCGGCTGCAGAGGCTGGAGCGCCGGGTCAGCGAGGTCATGCGCGGGGCCGGGCTGTGCGAGAACGTCAGCTACTCGATGATGGGCGACTGCGACCTGGACTTCCTGTGCATCGGCGAGGAGGGACAGGAGCGGCAGGCCCTGTGCTTGCGAGAGCCCGCGGCCGAGGACCAGGAGCTGATGCGCACCACGCTGCTGCCGGGGCTGCTGTCGGCGGCTGAGCGGAATGTCCGCCAGCGGGTGGAGGACGTTGCGCTCTTCGAGGTCGGGCGGGTGTTCATCGCCCGTGATGACGAGCTGCCACAGGAGCGGCGAACCCTGGCCGCCGTTGCGCTGGGAAGCGCGCGAACCTCCACCTGGAACCTGCCGGACGAGTACGAGAAGATGGACTTCTACTGGCTGAAGGGCGTCGTGGAGCAGCTCTTGGCGCGCCTGCACATCGATGAGGTGAGCTTCGAGCGCGGAGAGCACGGCTCCCTGCACCAGGGGCGAACGGCGGAGATCCTGGTTGACGGGCACGGCGTCGGATACGTGGGCGAGATCGACCCCCAGGTGCAGGAGGCCTATGACCTGCCTGAGCCGGCCTGCGTCGTGGAGATCGACCTGGACACCGTGCTGGAGGCGGCCAGCCTGCTGGCGGAGTACGAGTCGCAGCCGCGGATGCCGGCGGCGGTGCGGGACCTGGCGCTGGTGGTGGATGATGACGAGCAGCACACTGCGGCGAGGCTCGTGGACGTGGCCGAGAGCGCCGGCGGGGAGCACCTTGAGAGCGTGCGGGTCTTCGATGTCTACGTGGACCCCGAGCGGCTGGGCGAGGGTCGCAAGTCGGTGGCCATCCGCCTGACCTTCCGGCACCCGGAGCGGACGCTCACCGATGAGGAGGTCGAGGAGGCCATGGAGAGCATCCAGTCGCACCTGGGCCGAAAGCTGGGCGCGGAGGTTCGCACGTGGTAGTGCGGGCTGCAAGCGGAACGGGAGCATTTGAGTAGGTCAGGCTTGACAGCCCGACAACGACAGACGGCGCACGGACAGGAGTGTCCGGAGGCTCGCAGGCGAGCCAGGTTGCGGAGTTCCTTAGACCCTGAGGGGTCTACTCGGGAACGTCCGTGCCACGGAACGGCAGGCGTTGTGGTTGTCGTGAGCGTGTAGCTTGGAGCTTGTAGCTTGCCGTTAGTAATACACCTGCTGATAGCTGCCGAGGCGGGCGCCGCCGCGGCCCAGCGTCCAGTCGCGGTCCTCGAAGGGGAAGGCCTTGATGCCCAGGTTCACGCGGATCTCGTCGAGCTCCATGTTGTAGGTGACGTTCGCCACCCAGCAGTGCAGATCCCGCGTGAGGCGGAGGTTCATCTCGTCCAGCTCCTCGCGGTAGCCGCTGTAGGTGGTGAGGCCCTCCAGACGCCAGCGGGAGTCGATGCGCCAGTCGAACTCCAGGTCGGCGTCGGTGAGCTTCTCATCGTCGAGGTCGTAGCGGGAGGAGAGGGCCAGGTAGAGGTCCCAGGGCACGGCGTGCGTCCACCGCATCTGCAGCGGCCGCCATATGGCGCGGTCCAGCGAGTACCCCGCCACCAGCTCCAGGCGGTCGCGCTCGGAGGCGTTCGCCCAGCCGCGCAGGCGCAGCTCCCGCCAGCGCTCGTCCTGGAAGTCGTATCCTCCGGTGAGCTCGAAGCGAGAGCGGTTGGGGTCCTGGCGGACGGCCGAGAAGGTGATGTCGTTGTACTTGCCCGAGTATCCCCGGCGCAGCGGCGAGAAGCCCTCCACGGTCGCGAAGCGGTGCGACAGGCGGGAGTACCACCTGGAGCCGAACTCGCCGTCGAGGTTCATCGAGGTCCCGACGCGGTAGCGTGCGGAGCCGTCGGAGTAGAAGGCCTGGTCGAAGGTGCCGGTGGTGGTGAGTGTGAAGCTCTCGCCGAGGCCGGTGCGACCGCCGCCGAGGTTGGTCTCCAGGGAGGCCGTGGAGACCTCCTCCTCGTCGGGATACTGGACGAAGTGGCCGGCACGGACGCTGGCGCGCATGGGGACCTTGCCCAGCAGCTTCCAGTTCCCCAGCCGGCGGCTGTCGGTGTTGAAGACGACCTCCGGCAGGCGGTCGAGGCCAAAGCTGCTGGAGGCATCGCCCTCGAAGTCCCACCGGCGCTCGGCACCCACGGCCCAGTCGTACCACTCACCGCGGTCCTGGAACTGCAGATCCGTCTCCAGCGTCTCGGTGGGGTCTCTGTCGGCGCCGAACCGGGAGCGCCGGAGAACCGCCCGCAGGTCCCAGCTCGCATCGCCGGGCAGCCGCTGGCGGTGGCTGAGGTTGGTCGTGAAGCGGCTGCTGGAGGAGTATGTGCTCTCGGTTCGGGAGCGGTCGAAGCCGAGAGTCGTGTTGGAGGTGTCGCCCCGGCGGCGGAAGGTGAGGTTGCCGGCCAGGGACTGCGTGGCGCCGGCGTAGCCGGAGTTGCGCTGCAGGCTGAGGTTGAGGTCGGAGGTCACCCGCCTGGAGATCTGCCAGGTGTCGCGGGCCCGGCCGCTGATGGCCTGTTCGTCGGGCTGGAAGAAGATGGAGGCCTCGCCGTGGTGGCTGCCCAGCCGGTAGTAGTGGTCGGCGCCCAGGCCGATGCCCCGCTTCTGCGTCAGGTGCAGGCGCACGTAGCTGTTGGCCTCGGAGGTGGTAAGGTAGAGGTAGGCCAGCTTGGCGTAGTAGCCCTCCACATTGTTCTGGCCGAACTCCGGGAAGAGGCGGTTATTGCGACTCCTCTGTGAGAGCACCACATCCCAGGGGTAGCGGAAGATGCGGTTGCCCAGGATGCGCAGTTCAGGTTTCTCGAGGACCACCTTGTCGTCCCCGATGAGGCGAATGGTGTCTGAGCGCAGGCCATAGTGGGGCTTCTCGAGGTCGCAGCTCGTCGCCAGCCCCTTGTGGGCGGTGATGACCTCCTCGCCCTCGGCGCCGGTGATGCTCTGGGCGCGGACGTAGATGGGCTCTGCCACGCCCTGTTCGAAGAAGTCCGGCTCCAGGGCGGTCCGCCCACCGACGACCTCCCACTCCTCGGTCTCGAAGTTGACGCGGATGAGCTCGGCGGTGGTCTCGATGTCCTCGGTGCGGATGGTGACGTTGCCATGGAACACCCCCCACACGCCGTCCTCGTCGATCTCGGCCTCGTCGGCGGTGACCGTGATCTCGCGGTAGCGCACGGTGACATTGCCCCGCGCCACCGTGGCTCCGGCCTGATAGAAGACCTCGTCGGCGTCGATGAGGATGTTCTCCTCGGAGGGCTCGGGCCGCCAGTCCCCCTCGGCATCGGCCGCGGGTCCGCCATCCGCCGGCTCCGGTGGCTGGCCGGTGGCCTGTGGCGGGGCTTGATCCTCGGTGGTGTCCTCGGCCGGCTCGGGGCTGGCTTCGGGGGCCGGGGATTCCTCCGGCGCGGCTGCGGGACCTGGCTGCTGGGGCTCTGGCGGGGTCGATGGGCGAGTGATGCGCGGCGGGGGTGGCGGCGCAGGTGGCTGGTGGTCCATGATCTGCACCACCTGCCCGCGGGATGGGGCAGCATCAGACCGCGACGGCACCAGCGGCGCCGCCAGCATCAGCACGCAGCCGATTGCGCACAGGCGCGTCCTCATCGCACACCCCGCGCGGGCGATCAGCGGAGGAGACGGACGCCGAGGGCGGCTGCTGCGATGAGCACCACGTTCTGCACCCAGGCGGCGACCGGAACGGGGAGCACCCCGCCCTCGCCGAGCGCCCTGGTCCAGATCATGACCAGGAAGTAGGCGAATGTGATGATCATGGCCGCCATCACGCCCACCAGGCTCTGCCCGCGCGCGAAGCGCAGGGTGACCGGACCGGCCAGCGCCGCGAACACCAGGCAGGAGGCGGCCATGGCCAGGCGCGCGTGCAGCTCCATGGCGTAGGAGCGACCTGTTCCCGCCGCGGCCTGCTCGCGCTCCCGGACCTCCGCGGCAAGCTCCCGGAGAGTCAGCTCTGACAGGCCCGTAGGGCCCGGGATGCCCTCTGCGCCGGAGGCGACCTGCCGCAGGTCCACCACCGCCTGGGCCGGCCGGAGCGTTGTGAGGCCGCGGCCGTCAAAGTAGTAGAGCCTGGCGCCGAGCGGGTAGAGGCGGTCGCCGCGGAAGACGGCTCTCCGCGCCGCCACCAGCAGCGGCCAGTCGCCAGGCTGCGTCTGGAATACCAGCACGTCGCGCAGCTCGCCGGGCCCCCCGCTGCGCTCGCCGACAAAGACCTCAATGCCCTGCCCGGTGTCGGTGAACTTCCCGGGCTCGAAGGCCAGTGACTGGCGCCGCAACACCATCTCCCGCACCAGGTGCTCGGCCTGCTGCCGCGACCACGGCACGGCGCCCTCGTTCAGCGCCAGCGTCAGCACGCTGGTCAGCGCGCCCAGCACCCACAGTGGCGCCAGCACCCGCCACAGGCTGGCGGCGCCGGCGCGCATGGCCACGATCTCGTGGTCCGACGCCAGGCGGTTCACCGCCAGCGAGCAGCCCATGAGCGTGGCGACCGGCAGGGCCAGGACCGCGGCGCCGGGCATCTGCAGGGCCACGAAGTGCAGCACCGAGGGCAGCGGCACCCCGTGCTCGACGATGACCTCCACCACGTTGAAGAGCATGTGGCCCGTAATCAGCACGATGAATGCCAGCAGCGCCACCAGGAAGGGGCCCAGGGCCTCGCCAAGGATGTAGTGATCGATGATTCTCATGATTGGGCGTCGGCCGGTCAGGCCGGCGTACCCCTTTGAGCCCTCCGGGCCGCGACATGTTCCGCGGTGCACCGACGAGGCCGGAGCCCCAGCCCCGGCCGAGGGGAGGTTCGGCGCCGCGGCGGGCCGCACCTCTCTGCCGGCGGCGGGCAGGCCGTGGCGCGTGCGCGGCGAACTGACGTGCATCGGTACAGTCCGCATGGAGAGGCGCAGGCGATGACATCGAAGCAGCGCGCGATGGCCGCGCTGGAGTTCCAGGAGCCCGACTGCGTCCCGGTGGCCCCGATGAGCTTCTGGGGCGAGTTCCAGCAGATGTGGCAGGACGAGACCGGGAGCGAGGAGGACCTGGAGGAGCACTTCCTGGTGGACATCTGGATCGCGGTGGGGAACGAGACGCCGTGGCCGAGCCTGGCCGGCGAGCTGGGGACGCATGGGGAGTACCGGCTGGAGCGCGACGGCTGGGGGCAGGTGCGGCGCGTCCGCTCAGGGGGGTACTTCTACGAGCAGGCGGAGGTGGCCTACGACGAGAGCGGAGCGCTGCGCTACGGGGAGTTCGAGCCGGCCTCCCTGGAGAGTCGCTACCAGGGCATAGACGCGGTCATCGAGGAGCGGAAGCGGCGCTACGCGGTGTTCGCGAAGGTGGGCGGCCCGTTCATCCGCACCGGCTTCATGCGCGGGGAGCAGCAGTGGCTGATGGACCTGGCCGCCGACCCGCAGATGGCGGCGGAGATGGCCATGCGCACCGCGCGGCACATCGCGGCTATCGGCCTGGAGGAGCTGCGGCGGTGGGATTTGTATGATACCGGCATCTGGGTCTACGACGACATGGCGGCGACGAAGGGCCCCATGTTCTCACCGGCCACGGCCGAGCGGGTGCTGGCCCCGGCGTGGGCGCATCTGGTCGAGAGCTTCAAGGACGCCGGCGCCCGGAAGGTGATTCTGCACAGCGACGGCAACATCGGGCCGCTGCTGGACCTGTTCATCGACCTGGGCTTCGATGGCATCAATCCCGTGGAGTATCATACCGGCCTGCACCCGACGGAGCTGCGGGAGCGGTACGGCGAGCGGCTGGCGCTGCTTGGGGGGCTCGACAACGCCGAGATCCTGCCGCGGGGAGAGCCGCAGGAGGTGCGGGAGCATGTCCTGGAGGTGCTGTCATCAGGCGTCGGCGGCGGCCTGGCGATCGGCACGCACTCCATCGCCCCCGACATCTCGGTGGCGACCATGAGGCTGGTGCGGGAGCTGATCGTGGAGTACGGGCAGTATCCGTTGAGGCTGCCGTAAACGACAGTTTCGAGTTATCAGTTATCAGTTCTCAGCCATCAGTTGTCAGTTGTCGGTCCTCTGCAATCATGGTAGCGCCGACGATCAGCCTCGGCGGGCTCCCAAGTGCGACCGTTCCGTCGTGAGATGCCAAGGATATGCGGGCCATCGCGACACACGAGGAGGGCCAGCGGCCGCCCGCCGTTCACTGACACCTGACAACTCACAACCTGCAACTGACAACTTGCAACTGACAACTTGCAACTGACAACTTGCAACTGACAACTGACAACTACCAACTACTCCCCCTCCGGGATTGTGAAGCAGAAGGAGCTGCCCTCGCCGACCTCGCTGTCCACCCACACCTCGCCTCCATGCGCCTCCACGGCCATGCGCACGAAGGCAAGTCCCAGCCCGGTGCCCTGCTTGGCCTGGTCGGTATCGAGCTGGGAGAACTTGCGGAAGAGCTGGTCCTGCTGGTCCTGGGGTATGCCGGGGCCGGTGTCGTGGACGCAGAGGCGGATGGCGCCGTCGGCCCGGCGGGCCTGAACGCGCACTGAGCCGCCCTGGGGCGTGAACTTCACCGCGTTGCCCAGCAGGTTCACCAGCGTGCGCTGGATGAGCTGCCGGTCAGCCCGCAGCTTCAGCCCGTCCTCCAGGTCAGTGGACAGCTCCACGCCGCCCTGCTCCGCGAGGTAATCCACCCGCTCGCAGGCTTGGCCCACGACCTCGGCGGCGGGCAGCTCCTCACGGTCGGGCTCCAGCTCCCCGGCCTCCATCTTGGAGATGTCCAGGAGGTTGTTGACCATGTCCGAGAGGTCCAGGCCCCCGCTGATGGCCTCGGGCAGGAACTCGCGAGCCAGGTCCTCGTCGAAGTCGGCCTCCTCCACGGTCTGCAACCCGGTAATGATGTTGGTCAGCGGCGTGCGCATGTCATGGACGATCATGTGTGTGAGGTCATCGCGCATCTGCTGGAGCTCGCGCATCTCCTCGTTGACGCGCTGCAGCTCCTCGGCGCGCTCCTGGAGCTGCTCGTAGAGGGCCCGGCTGTCGGCCAGGAAGCGCACGCGGGCCAGCAGCTCGTGATCCCGGACGGGCTTGGTGAGCACGTCGGAGGCGCCGGCGACGAGGGCCTGCTCCTCGTCCGCGGCATCGTAGGCGGCGGTGGCGACGATGACCGGACAGGGCCCCTCCACCTCGTCGCGGATGCGCTCGGCGAGGGCGTAGCCGCTGGCGTGCCGCAGGATGGCGTCGATGATGGTCAGATCGGGGCACTGCTGTCTGAAGGCCTCCAGCCCGTCGGCGGGCCCTGCCACTCGGACCTGGTATCCGGCTCGACGAAGGACATCGGTGATGTGAGCGTCAACCTCCGGCGTGTCCGTAATCAGCAGCACGTGCTCTCCCGCTCCAGGGCGGGCTTTCTGCACGGCGGAGACCTGGGGCTGGTCGGCCTCTGGGAGCTCGCCGTGATCAAGCTCGCCGAAGCCGCGCCAGGCGACGGTCGGGAAGTCCCTGCGCTCAGTGCCGCCCGCCGCGGGGTATCCCAGGGGCACCAGGCCCACGAGCCGGTGCTGGCTGATTCCGAGCTGGTGGGCGATCTCGTCGGCGAGGTAGATAGCGCCGGTCATGTAGCAGCTCGCGAGGCCGTGCGCATGGGCCGCCAGCATCATATTCTGGACCGCGCAGGCGGCCGAGGCGATGGACAGCTCCGGCCCCTCGCGGCCCACGGCGGTGAAGACGGCCACCAGGACGGGCGCGTCATCGACCACCGGGACCAGCGAGCGGGCGTAGTTGAGGGTCCGCCGCGAGGGGCCCTCGGCCATCGCCTCCAGGACCTCCTCCAGCCGCGCGGAGAGGAATCCCACCAGCCGCTCCTTGGGCTGGCCCGCCAGTGCCAGCAGGACGCGCTCGTCGGTGGTGGTGCCGTACGGGGCCCAGCGCGCGGCATCGAGCACCGCCTCCAGCACCTCCGGTGGGATGGGGTCGGTGCGGAACCGGCGGATGCTTCGGCGTCCCCTGATGGCCTGCAGAATCTCCACGGATCTCACCTCTCGCCCCCTCTCACCATGTCACCAGGTCCTGACCCGGCCGCCCTCTCAGAGGCCGAAAAGCCGCTTGGCGTTCAGCCCCAGCATCTTGCGCTTGTCCTCGTCGGAGACCTGGGCACACAGCATTCTCCCCAGCGCCGGCCGGGGGTCGATGAAGGGGCTGTCGGTGCCCCACAGTATCCGCTCGGCCCCGACCCGCTCCACCATCCGCTCCAGCCCGCCGTAGACGAGGAGAGAGCCGGTGAGGTCCAGGTACACGCGGTCAAACTGGTCGGCAAGGTCGCAGGCGTCGTCGATGACGTCCCAGCCGCTGGAGGAGTGGGCGTTGATGAAGGTGATGTTGGGGTAGCGCTCTGACAGGGTCTCGATGACGGCCTCGCGGCCGCCCTCGCCGTTCCAGGAGTGTGACAGGATGGGCACGCCATGCTCGTCGGCGTACTCGTAGGCCGGAGTGTAGCCATCGTCGAGACAGGTGGCGCTGTGCAGGCCCGAGTGGAACTTGAAGGCCACGATTCCCGTGCTCCGGTGCCAGTGCTCGATCTCCGCCTCGATCTCCGCGAGCGGGTAGTTGGGATTGACCACCACGAAGGGCACGATGCGGCCCGGGAAGCGCTGGGCGGCCTCCGCCACCCGGCGGTTGCCCTTACGGTAGTCGCAGGTGAGGGCGATGTGGGGGCTGGCGATGGACACGTCGATGCCCAGACGATCCATGGCGCCCACCATGGCCTCCGCGGATCCCTCGTCGCCGATGTTGAAGGCGAAGTAGGGGCCCATATGCGCGTGGGCGTCAACCACGTAGACGTCGTCGAGCGGTGTGCCGGTCAGGGCGTGCTCCTGCAGGCTCATGGTCATGGGACTTCCTCCTCCCCGAGCAGGCGGAGGAGATTCCCGCCCGCGATCAGTCGCTTATCCTCGTCGGAGATCTCCGCGTACGAGATCATGGCCATCGGCCCCCCGGCCTCCAGCTCCGGGAGGCCGGTGCCGAAGACGAGGCCGCCGGGGCCGAAGCGCGCCACGACTTCCTCGACGCCGCGGAAGACCCCGTAGGTGTTGGCCTCGATGTGGAAGTTGTCATGCCGCTCCAGCAGGGGATAGATCCAGCGGTCAACGCGGTAGTAGAAGTTCAGCACGATGACCGGCATGTCCGGATGGCGCGCGACCAGGGAGGCCACTGAATCCCAGTCCACCTCCTTGATGTCCACGAGCACCGGGACGCCGTGCTCGGCGAGAGCCTCGAACAGGGCTCCGGCGCACCAGTCGCGCACCGACCAGTTGTGCATCTTCGGGAAGATGCGCACCGCGCCGTGGAGGTCGCGGATGGTGGCCGCCAGGTCGGCCGGCGGGCCCATCTCCTGCGTCGCCGGCGGGAGGACCACGAAGCAGGGCCGCAGGCGCTCCTCGCCGTCGATCTCCTCCAGCAGCCGCTGGTTGCCCCGGGCCGCCGACCACTCCCAGGCCCACGAGTGGTACACCAGCCCGCCGTGGATCCCGACCCGATCCCAGGCAGCAAGCAGCTCGGCCGGCTGCGTGAACTGCTCTGGCTGGGGAGAGCTCCAGCGGCCGATCCGGGCATTGCAGTCAATCCACCGCAGGGCAGCGGTGGCCTCATCGCGCATGGCAGCGTGATCCCTTTGCGTGCCCCGTCTCCTGATGTCAGTGTGCTTTTCCTCGCGGCGGCGGCCCATTCCTGCGCGGCAGGTCTCTGGTCCGCCATGCGGAAGGCCAGTGTGTATAACGATTCCGCCGACGGAGGTGGTTCAGGTGAGCGAGAATCCCACCGAGCGGTTGATGGAGCGGACCCTCCGGAGCGAGCAAGTGTACTCTGGGAGGGTGGTCGGCCTGCGGGTTGACGACGTGGAGCTTCCCGGAGGGGGCCGCTGCACGCGCGAGGTCGTGGAGCACCGCGGGGCAGTGGCGGCGGTGCCCGTGACTGGAGACAGGGAGGTGCTGATGGTCCGCCAGTGGCGGCATCCCGCCGGCGAGGTGCTGCTGGAGATCCCGGCCGGAACGCTGGAGGCGGACGAGCGGCCGGAGGAGACCATGCGGCGGGAGCTGGTGGAGGAAACCGGGCATCGCGCAGGCTGCATCGAGCACATGGCGGACCTCTACACCGCGCCGGGATACAGCACGGAGGTGATCAGCGTCTACCTGGCGACCGAGCTGGAGTCGGCGGCCGGGGAGGGCGACACGGATGAGCAGATCGAGGTGGTGCGGCTGCCCTTCGACGAGGCGCTGCTCCGGTGCTGGTCGGGAGAGCTGCGCGACAGCAAGACGGTGGCGGGGCTTCTGCTGGCCGCCGGCAGGCTTGAGGTTGAGTGAGGCGCCGAAACAAACCGAGGCCCCGGCGTGTCAGACGTAGTGGGGGGTGGGCGGAACCGCAACAGGTGGAGTGAGGTCGGGTGCTGTCACGCACGAGCACACTGTGGCGACGGATCATGGGGGCCGCGGCGGTCTGCGTATGCCTCATCGCGGTCCAGAGGGCCGAGGCCAGGCCCGGCGTGCCGGAGCGCTCCAGGGTGGCTGTAGCACAGGCGGAGCGGATCCTGGCGCCGGAGGGGCCGCTGACGCCGTACATCTACCCGGAGGGCAAGGTGGAGTACGGCATCGTCGAGCTGCTGCTCGACCGCGCGGCCACCGCGGCGCTGGATGTCGATAACGCCGAGGATGCGTGGTCGAAGCTGTTCAAGCCCAACGACCGCGTGGGGATTCAGCTCGACGTGGGGCGGCTGCAGGTGCATCAGGAGGTGCTGGAGGCGCTCATCCTGCGCATTCTGGGCACCGGCGTGCGGCTGCGGAACATCATCGTCTACTCCGGCGATGAGGCGGAGCTGTTCCGGGCGGGCTTCGACCTCAGCGGGCGGACGCCCGGCGTGCGGGTCATGGCCAGCGACGCCGAGGGCTACCGCAGCGGCGTCAGCCGCATCGTGCTGGACTACACCACGAAGATCGTGAGCGTCTCGCGGCTGCGCGTGGACGAGCAGGTGGGGATGTACGCAGCCCTGGCGAACTGCCTGAACTCTGTCCCCTACGTGGACCGGCAGCGCCTGCGGCGGGAGCCGGAGACGCTGGCGGAGGCGGCGGCCAACGCGTCGCTGCGCCGGGCAACCGTGCTGCACGTCGTTGACGCCCTCCGGCCCGGCTGGCGGCGGGTCGAGGGACAGGCCAGGCCGGAGACCTGGCTGTACCGGGGCATCCTGGCATCCACCGACCCGGTGGCGCTGGACACGACCTGCCGCCGGATACTGCTGGAGAAGCGGCAGGAGGAGAACGCCGATCTGGAGCACCTCAACACGCCGGTGGTTTACCTCCAGCCCGCCACAGAGCAGTTCCGTCTGGGCAACAGCGATCCGGAGCGGATCGAGGTGGTGTCCACCCGGCCGTAGCGGCTTGGGAGGGGCTGCTTCGCAGAGCATATGGCGAGAGCGGGGCGACGTGCGACGGAAAGGTGCCAGGGGGTGTGGCCTCAGATTGTCGGTTGGGGGCGAGGACGCCCGCAACCCACCAAGAATGGCTATGCAGTGCTGGGTAGCCGCCCCCACGCTGCCTACGGATGGGCCCGCGCAGTTGCGGCGCTGCGGGTCAGTGTCGTACGGAGGGCTGGCCTGCCTAGGCCAGCCGTCGCGCGAAGCGCGACTGTCGTTCGAGCGCACCCTCAACGGCACGGCATCTTGG
>JAYENL010000090.1:0-2216 GCA_034722055.1 Armatimonadota bacterium | reverse complement strand
TACTCCTCACGTCCGCGGTCACGAGCCTCAAGCGCATCCCCGTACTTATGGAGTAGACCGAGCACGGCGGTGCGGTCGGGCACGAGCAGGCTCTGGACCTCCTCCCGTGTGCGCCGGCGGTCGCTACTCTCCGCGACGGCCGGTAGATAGATTTCGAGGAAGTCAAGCAGTTCGGGCTCCTCGCTCGTGATAGCAACCGACCGAGTAAGCTGGAGGCGTTCTTCATCGAGCCGTTCGACTACGAGCGTCTGGGAGGAGAGGCCAATGTCCTCGGGCCAGGCGCGCCAGTTCAGCGGCCACGCCGACAGCGCCGTATCGGGTTCAGCCGCCTCCAGTAGCTCACCCCAAAGGTCGAGATCGAGAGGGGCTGCCAGGTTTGCGAGATCGGCTGCCGTCAGGGCGAGCTGATGGAGGTTGGCAGCCATCTCTGAATCGAGGTCGGGGCAAGGGAGTGCATTCAGAGTGCGCGGATAGATCGTGTAGTCCCTCCGTCCACCGCCAGCCACCCCGGCGCGCAGGAAGACAAACGCGTACCAGCGCGACAGCGCCGAGTTCAGTAGGGCTGTGAGAGCTCCAGGGGAATGCAGCTCATCCCTCCACTCGGCCAACAACGTCGTGTCTTGGCACGCCATTCTGGCCGCGTCGATCAGACATGCATTGACCGTAATGTTAATCTTCGCACAGGCAGTGACGGGGTACGTGTCGCGCCCCTCAAATCGAGACCAGTGAAAGCGGTGGGCCTGAGCGTCCCAGATTGCTTCTCGCCAGATGGAGCGATCGGCAGCGTCCTCAACGGGGGCAAAGCGTCGAGGGCCCTCGTGGTAATACGGGAACAGATCCGAGCCCGTGAGTAACGGCGTGCAATCGTCTCGGCGCTCGTCCGAAGCCCGGCACCGCGCACCGAGTTTAATGCCCAAGCGGATCGATCCAGGGCCCCCGTCGCGTCCAAGTGGTGTGAATGAGTCGAGCCACTCACGAACTTGCACGTCACCAGGCGTCGCCTCAAGTGGCCACGTTTCGGCGGGGGCGCCAGCCACGAAACGGTCCCACGGAAGCTCCGATACGCGGGGCCAGTTCTGCGCGGCTTCCAGGATCTCCTGCCGCGAGCGAAGTCCGTGAACCAGGGTCACGCGGTGCTCAGCCTCGCGCTCGCTTCTCTCATACTGAATGATCACGGGCACGTTATCACTGTCAAAGAGTTCATGACACGCCCAGTCGAGTGGTGTGAGCTCCGTGACACTGACGTCGGAGGCGGCGAGTTCTGCGCGCAGCTTGCTGGAGTAACCTGCGTCTGCGATTGCGCGAGGGACAATCATGGAGAACGTGCCGCCCTCAGCCAGCCACTCAATAGACCGGTACACGAAGTAGCCCGCAAGGTCGACATTGCGTTCTGCTATGCGGCCGTAGATTTCCTGAATGGCCTCGCGGTCCTGATCCGGGATTCGCTCCGCTCGCACGTAGGGCGGGTTGCCTACCACGAAATCATACCGTCCCATGCGCACGGCTTCGCCCTCGGTGGTCCCTGGAAGGGCGAGATGACCATCATGAGTGGTGGTGACCTTGCCCCCTTAAACCGGACCACCTGAAGTGAGAGGATTCTGGTAGAATAGGGTCGCGAAGGAGGTCCTCTCATGAAGGGTAAGCGGTATAGCGAAGAGCAGATCGTGCGTATCCTCGGGGAGGTGGAGGGCGGTCGGTCGATCGCCGAGACCGCCCGGCAATACGGCGTCTCGGAGGGAACGATTTACCGCTGGCGGAAGAAGTTCGGCGGGATGGAGATCTCCGAGGTGCGTCGGCTCAAGGAGCTGGAGGCCGAGAACGCCAGGCTGCGCAGGATCGTGGCCCAGCAGGCGATGGACATTGATGCACTCAAGGAGCTGGTGCGGGGAAAATGGTGAGCCCTGAGCGCAAGCGCGCCGGGGTGAGGCACCTGCAGGCGGAGAGCCTCAGCTCGCAGCGGAGGGCATGCGCTTTGGTGGAGGTATCGCGCTCGAGCCTCTACTACGTGCCGCGCAAGCGTCCCGACGACGAGGCGCTCAGGGCCAGGATCAAGCAGCTTGCGAAAGCCAAGAGCCGCTACGGCTACCGCCGCATCTGGGCGCTGCTGCGACGGGAGGGTTGGCCGGTCAACCACAAGCGGGTGCACCGCATCTGGAAAGAGGAGGGCCTGGACCTGCGGCGCAGGCGGCGCACAAAGCGCGCATATGGCCCTAAGG
>JAYENL010000089.1:0-2219 GCA_034722055.1 Armatimonadota bacterium | reverse complement strand
GTGCGACGTGCTGGAGTACTGGCACGCCGGCCACAGCGGCGAGTGCGTGCAGCACGCCGCCGCCCCCTGCACCATCATCTACCGCAGCGCGCAGGACCTCGAGCAGATCGCCGCCCCCCACGGTCTCGCCGACGACATTGCAGTCTTCGCCCAGGGCGAGAGCTAGCTCCAGCTCTACTTCCAGTTCATTGTCGAGGCAGGCGCCCGCGACCTCGACGTCCTCATCGACTGACATAAACATTTAACGTGCCGGGGGGTTGACTTCCGTGGGCCTGTGGGTATAATAGAACCAGAGACCTATAGACCGAGGAGGTGCAGGATCATGGCGACATTGCTCTGGAGTGAGTGGCGTAACAGGAATCCGAAGCCCGGCGAGTGCTGGGCGACGGGCGAAAAGGACCTGTCTAAGGCGGTCTCGTACACGGGGCCGCCCGTGGACGAGGACGATCCCAAGCACCGCTACGATGCGTACCAGTACCTGCGACAGCAGCAGTCGCGGGTCTGCAATAGCATCACGCGGTACCGTGATGACCTGGTGGACGCCAACCAGGCACTCGGTGGCGATTGGCAGGTCCAGCTGGACGCCATTCAGCAGGCCCTGGATGCGATCCGTCGGGCGGACGGCGGCCTGATCTCGCGTCTGGCGCCGGACTTGCCTTGATGGTTGCGAGCAGGTGCTCGCTGCCTACAGCACGATACGGGTACGGCAGCGTCGTGGGAGCTGACTCCCCGCTCTGCCCTGGGCCCGACCTCCCAGGGCAGCACGGGGCGCCAGGCCCCGCAGGTCAAGCCCGCCGCGAGCGGGCGAGGAGGCAGAGTAATGGCTGATATCAACGTAGACTACCGCAGGCGCGACAAGGCCCTAGGGGTCGTGCGGCAGATGGGGGAGGAGCCCGTCCCCGGCGCTCCTGTGCGGGTGGTCAACGCCACCCTGCACGAGCAGAGCGCCGATTTGTGCGAGCAGTTCGCGCAGCTGGGACTCGACGTTGACCCCCGACCACGAGGCTGGGAGGTCCCTATTGACGCCACCTGGGCCGAACTTATGGCGTTCGCCCAGGGGGCCTGCGACAATGCTGTCGATGAACGCTTCGACGGCATTCTAGTGGGCGGCCTCACTAGCCAGGCTATTGCCCTGGCGCTGGCCGCCGCGAAGCGCGGCCAGCGCGTGTTCGAGTGCGTGACTGAGCGCACTCGCGACGAGCACGACCGCTTCGTCTTCGCCCTCAAGGGCATCCGCGAGATACACCTGGCGGATGATCGTGACTGGGGCGAAATCTGGGAGGAGGCAGGCGAGGAGCGATGACGCACGGTCGTACAGCAGGGCAGCATCCCCGCCGACCGAGCACTAATTGGCTGGTCATTGGCTGGAACCAATGTGCAGCCAATAAAAAGGGAGATGACGATGCAGGTAAGACCAGACAACAGCGTCCCCCGTTCTGTGAATCCCGCCGACCCCGCGCGGATCGTCGGCGTGACGGTCATGGAGCCAGCGACGCCTGACGACTGTTGGCATACGGTGCTGGTGGGCGGGACAGTGGGCAGTCAGGCCGGGCTGCTCGTCAGCACGAGCAGTCATGCTGGTGAGACGAAGCCCGAAGCCGAGAAGGCTGCTGCTACACGGGCTAGCAATCTCGGTGTCCGGGTCATTGATTGGTAAGAAAGGAGGAAAGCCAATGCAGCGAGCACTCGACTATCTTGATCTCGAAGCCGTGCTCAGTACCGAGCACGCCGCCAGCTCCTACGGCCAGCCCGTCCTCGTCATCGAGGGCGAGGCGTACGGACCGGCGGACCTGCTGCAGCTCCCGCAGGGCGGCGTCATGACCGCTCTGGAGTGGGTGCGGCTGGCCCACCGCCACCGGGAACAGGAGCATCGCGACGACGGACCCCTACCGATGCCGTGGGGCCAGATGCGAGCCGCGCCCGAGGGCATGCGGTGCGCCCGCACTGACCAGAGCGGCGACCTGACCGAGCAGTTGTCGGTGCTGCTCACCAAGGACAGTCGGAGGGCCCTGGATCGGGCCGCGTTCGAGTTCAAGCAGGACACCGGCCAGCCCTACTCCGCCGGCGACGTCGCCCGGTACCTGCTGGAACGGGGGCTGAAGTGGTGAGCAGAAACGCATAAACGCCCCGCCCCCGGCGACTAGCCGAGGGCGGGGCTGTGAACTGCCTGGGGTGGGCCAGGTGCGTCAGAAGGTCACATCAACGTGCGCACCGACGTA
>JAYENL010000088.1:0-42109 GCA_034722055.1 Armatimonadota bacterium | reverse complement strand
GTCGGACGCCAACCGCTGCCGCGACTGCGTGAAGCGCTGCATCTGCTCGTCGGCCTCCAGTGCCCGGAGCTGCTCCTCCAGCATCTCCGGGTATGTCTCGCCCCCTAGTGGCTCGAACTCCGCCGGTGGTGCCATACGATCCCTCCTCTCAGCATCAGGCCGCTGCGCTGCCTCACACGCGTGGAGCGTCAGCCTTCAGCGTAACTGCGGCGATTCCTCCGTGCTGTCCCAAGCGCGCGGCCATCCGCAGCAGTGAAGGTCGGGGCCTGGGGATCGGCGAACGTGCGGCTGCCCGGCCGTCCCATCGCGATAATGATACGAGTTGTGAGGAGCGCGTGTGATGAAGATGGGCCCCGCATGTCGGCTGGCCGTGTGCGTGCACCTGATCCTGGCGCCACTGGCGGCGCACTGCCAGGTCGTGGCGGTTCCGGAGCAGATCAACCTGGAGATGCAGCGTCGCGGCGAGGCGCTCGTGGAGCGTCTTCGCGAGGGGCAGCCCACCCGTGTGGTGATCTTCGGGGACTCCATCAGCGACGGCTGGGGGACCGATGGCACCCACGTCTTCCACCGCATGTTCGTGGATTGCCTCAGGTATCGGTTCCCCGGCTGCGACCTCGAGCACATCGTCGTCGCCACCCCCGGCCAGACCACCGGGGAGGCGCTGGGCATCGCTCGGAGCCGGGTCATCGACCGCGACCCGCACCTGATCGTGGTCCAGTTCGGCGGCAATGACAAGGGCTTCGGGAGGTCGCTGGCCGACTTCCGGCGCGACTTCGACGAGCTGCTTGCCTGGCTGAGCGAGGTCACCCACGCGCTGGTGATCGCGTGCCTGCCGCCCATCGCCGAGGTCATGGGCGAGAACACGTGGTCGAGCACCGCCCGCGATGTGGCGACCCGCCAGGGCGTGCCATGGGCGGACTTCCACCGGGCTATCGGCGCGGGTCCCCACGACTTCCGCAGCTCCTTCCCCTATGAGAGCCACCCCGGCAGCTTCACGCACGTCATCATGGCCAAGGCCCTGCTGGGAGCCTTCGATCATGCCACCGGGGCCGAGCCGCCCTTCACCTGCACGCTCTCCCGAGGCTCGACCGTCTCCGCAGAGGACACGTGCGGGATCCGCGCCGAGATCGTCAGCACGGCGGACCAGACCACCACGTGGGAGGCCCGCATCGAGTTCGGGCGCCAGCGCACGGTCTTCACGGGGAGCCTCCCGCAGGGGGGCAGGACGATAATCGAGGGTCGATTTCAGGTGCCGGGGGACCTGCCTGCGGGCCACGCCTTCTCCACTCCCGTGCACCTGCTGGTGCGCGGCGACGGCTACGGCAGCTTCGACACCGCCTGGCTGGTGATGGCCCCGGCCGTCAGTGCCCTCCTTCCCCGGATGGGCACGGCCGAGGTCACTGAGGCGGCGGAGCGGGCTCCGGAAGGCGACCCTCCAGTCCCTGAGACCACTACGCGACCTCAGTGGCGCCACGTAGGCGCCAACGCCCTGGTCCTGGGCCGGCACCTCTGGCGCGGGGAGGCCGATCTGTCCGCCCGCTTCCGTGTGACCAGGCAGCCTGAGCGGCTGCGCTTCGAGATCCACGTCACCGACGATGACGTGACGGTCGCTGATCTCATGGATCCCTCGCGGGGGGACTCCGTGGAGCTCTATCTCGACCTGCGCGACCGCCGACATCAGGGCCAGCCGGTCTACAGCCCCGATGTGCTGGCGCTGCAGGTCATTCCGCCCGCCGCTCACGGCGGCCGGGCCCGCTGGCGGAGCATGCACGAGCTGCCGCGCGACCTGCGGGGCATCTCAGTGCTGGCGGCTCAATCCGAGGACGGCTATCGCGTGCGTGTGGAGCTGCCTCTGCGGGCGATCGAGGCGCGACGCGGCGCGGGCTGGGACGGCCTGGGCTTCGATCTCGGCATCAATGACGCCGACGATGGCGGGACGCGCAAGTCGCAGATGATGTGGAGCGGCACGGCCGAGAACTACATCGACCCCGCCTTCCTGGCCGGCGTCTATCCCAGCGAGTTGCCCCCCGGCGCCACCCGCCGCACGCTCCAGTAGCCGGGCCTACGTTGGGGCGGCGCAACGGGACCACGTGGATATCACCCGAAGGTGATGTGGTGCGCATGTCACGCCACCTGTCGATGTGCTGCATGGCTCTGACGGCCGCGATGCTGGTGCTCTGCATACCCGGGCACGCGCATCCCGAGGTCGCGTTGCTCAACGATCTCGGCGACGATGATGATACCGACCCGCAGTCGGGTATCTTCATCCCCGCCGAGTCCGGCCGCTGGCAGCCCTTCGTCTGCTGCGAGAACCCTGATCTGCCCGATGGCCTGGAGCTGTTCGGCAACACGCACCACGGCCAGCCGGGCTGGATCTCGTTCCGCATCGTGCTGGGCGACCTCTACGGTGACTTCTACGCCCGCGCCGGCGAGTTCGAGCTGACCGACGACGGGCGCAATGCCGCGACGCTCTACCTGGGCGTGCGCTACAAGGACACGGTGCTCTCGCCCCGGCTCGACGCCTACTACGGTGCGGAGCGCTTCCCGCACGAGGGCAGCTCCGCAGGCGTCTACGCCTTCACCGGGCGCAACAACCCCGAGTTGCTGGGCTACCCTTACGTGCGGCTGGGCGAGCTGGGCGGGGAAAACGACAAGGTCTGGCGCACCGGCGTCTACGAGATCCCCGCCGCGACGCTGCAGCAGACCGATGAGGGACTCTTTCGCCTCTCGCTGGGCTTCCCGGAGGCCTGGGGCAAGTCCAGCCTCTACGGCGACCTGCGGGTGGACTGGATCAGGCTCTCCGATGCGCCGATCGAGCCGGTCCCTCCGCGCCAGGGCTTCTGGCCCGCGTCGGGGCGGAGCGAGTTCGAGGACCTGCCGGCCACGGGCTTTTCCGCCGATGGCGAGCCCTTCTTCCCCATCATCCTGGACGTCAACGACGGCGCCAGCAGCGCCCGCGAGGACTCCTTCGCGCTGTGGCGGGAGACCGGCTTCAACGTTATCGGCTACTACGAGAACGCGCACGGCGCCTACGGCGGTGGCGGTCGCACCTACTGGGGCTACAAGGAGCCATTCGTGGAGGGACAGCGCCGCTACCGGGGCTTCGGCAACTTCCTCGACGAGTGCCACAGCCACGGCCTCAAGGCCGCCATCTTCCTGTGGAACTCCATGCGCCGCTACTGGATCCTCAACATCAAGGGGGAGCCGCACGACCAGTGGGCACAGGACCCTCTGGGGGGCGACGGCTGGCGGGCGCCCGACGGCACCTTCCCGGCCATGGCCGACCAGATCTTCAAGGTCGTCGCCGCCTACCGCGATCACCCGGCCTACTTCGGCATCAACGTCAAGGACGAGATCGATCACAGCTCTCCCGCCTGGGGATTGCCCATCGAGGGCGTGCGCTACCTCTACGCCGGAATCCAGGAGATCGATGCCGACCATCCCCAGTGGGTCAATCTCATGGGCTACCGCAGGCTGATGTGGCTGCACTGCCACGTCTGCGAGGACGGTATCGAGAGCTTCGACCGCTATCCCGACGGCGAGCGGACGCCCTTCGGCCAGGTGGCGGAGTGGATGGAGGAGATCAAGCGTCAGAAGGGCGACCTGCTCATCATCCCCATCCACAGCATCATGGACCTGCCCGACGTCGCTCACTCCGTCCGCATCGCCACCTGGATCAGCCTCATCCACGGCGCCGCGGGGCTGAACTACTTCGTGTACCAGAAGGACAGCGTCGAGGCGCCGGGGTGGTGGGCGGACATGAAGGCCATGCTGGCGCAGGTGCACGCGGTCATCCCCGCACTGCACCCGGCCACCAGCGAGCCGCTGGGGCACACCTGGGCGACCACCCGCGGCACTCGCGACTACTACCACATCGAGCACGCCACCTCCGGCGCGCTCGCCACCGACAATACCCAGGTGGATGGGCTGCTGCGCCGCCACACGGCCACCGGCCGGCGCTACCTCGTGGCCATCAACACCTACCCCGAGGCAACGCAGGCGACCTTCGCCGTCGATGGCCTGGAGGCCGGCGCCGAGGTCGAGGTGCTTTTCGAGGGTCGCACCGTCGTGGCAGACGATGCCGGGTTCACCGATCAGTTCGACGCATTCCAGCACCACGTCTACCGCTTCTGACCAGTCCTGTGCGAGCACGCTGAGGAGGAGGCGACTATGAGGAACCGTCTGCTCATCTGCGCAGGTGTGCTGCTCAGGGTCGCGACTGCGCCGGCTCCAGCAGCCCCAGGCGCCACGGAATCTCCCCGTAGGGCTTGCCGGCACGCTCCTGATCGCTGACGCCCTGGAACAGGAATCGGAGGTTCACCGGGTCCACCTCCAGCCGCTGGTCGTATCCCGCGCGCAGCAGCTCGCCGTGGCTGATGCAGTCCGTCCATCGCAGCCCGGTGGGGCGCGTGTTCGCCATGCTCGCGAAGCCCTTCTCCTTCGTGGCCGCCACCGGCGTCCACTCGCCGTCGAGGCGGTCAGCCAGGTAGGCCTTGTAGTACCGCCACCCGTGACCGCGCTGGGCCTCCACCAGCGTCAGGTACTTCCCCAGGCCCTTGAGCCGGTAGATATGAGCCGCCTCGAAGATGTCCCCGCGTATCGCCAGCACGGGCCCCGACCAGCCGGCGGGGAACTCCGACAGGGGCGTCTCCTCCCGCCACATGCGCCCGTCGAGGGTGGTGAAGAACAGATGCGCTTTCTCGTCATCGCAGATGACCCAGAAGTCCAGCCCGCTCTTGCCATCCGCCTGCCTGGCGCCCAGCGGCTGCAGCCCGCTCCACGAGGAGGGATCGCCGATATCGGTCGTGGTCGCATACGCCGCGCCGTACTCCGGCTCCCAGGCCTCGTCGCTGGCCTGGCAGATCAGGTACCATCTCCGCTGCGGGGCGAAGTAGAAGACCTGCGGCGCGCAGAAGTAGCCGTCGCTGATGGTGAGCATCTGGCGCCGACCGGCGTCGGCCTGCGCCCAGTCGGTGAAAGAGATGTACTCGATCTGATGCGAGCGCTCCCGGCCGCGCACCGAGCAGAACAGGTGCCACCGCCCCTCGTGGAAGACCACCGACGGGTCCTTCACCGAGTAGTAGGTATCATCCGGAGACTCGACGGGGGCGAGCAGCGGCTCGCTGATCGTCCACTGGAAGCGGCCCGCCAGCAGGTCAGCGATGGCTCCCTGCCTTGCTTCAGGCTGCGGATCCGCGCCTCCGGCGGCCGTCAGCCCCAGAGCCAGGACGGATGCGACGACGCGCAGAGGGTGGCAGTCCACGGAACTCATTGCTCTGTATCCTCCTCACGGCATCGTCGATGCAAGGGTGCGCTCAAAGATGAAGTGGCGCCCTTCACGGTGAGTAGTAGTTCCAGTTCTGCTTCTGCCGCCGGTAGTGCTGGCGCGTCCAGTAGCTGGGCCTGTCCGGGTCCGGGTTGGGCTCGGCGTCCCAGAGAATCTCGATGTACCCCCGCTCGTCAGCGATCAGGACCTCCTCCCGGTAGTCACCGCGGACGTCCGCAGCGTAGACGAGCACTGCCTTCGCCCGGAAGACCTGCCGGAAGTGGCCGGTGAGGGGGTCAACGATGGCCGCGGCCCCATTCGCGTGCCTCTCCTTGCCCACGATCTCCTGCTTGGCGTCACCGTCCCAGTCGATGGCGCAGATCTCCTCCAGCCCGTGGCCCGTCCACCAGTCCGGCTTGTGGTCGTTGACGTAGTACCTGGCCATCACATTGCCCTCCGCGTCAAGCACCCAGGGCGCCTCCTCGTACCTGTAGGGCTCCTCATCGCCTCTCCGCGCGGTGCCGTCACCGCCGGACGAGCGATTGAAGAGCTCCAGCCCGGGGCGCCGCGGATCGAAGTCGCCCACGGCCAGCTTGTCGGGGTCCTCCCAGTCCCAGGGATTGAGGGCGCGGAACACGATTGCATCGGCATTCACCACGTCGGTGTGCGACTGCGCTCCCCGCTGCTCGGCCAGTGCCACCTCCAGCGGCAGGCCGGGCAGGATGTCGGCGATGACCAGGCTGTCCATGTGCCGGTAGGCCCCGCCCAGGTCCCACTCGTTCATCCGGGCGCCGTCATGGTCGATGATGCTCGCCCCCGCGACCTCATCCAGACCGTCCCCGTCCAGGTCCGCCTGCCGCAGCGGGCTGTGCTCGATGCCCCGGTACTGGTCGGTCTCCCACAGTGTCGCGCCGTCGGCGAGGCTCACGGCCCTGATCTGCGTCTGGCTGTACTGCAGCAAAGCGTCGCAGTCGCCGGTGCCTCTGAGGTTCGCTATGGCGATCGCAACGGGCTCACCCGGCACCTCGAGTGTCCTCTCCACCGACCCGGACGCGGCGTCGAGGATTCTGATGCGATTGCCACCCGTCAGGTAGGCCACCTCCTCGGCGCCGTCCGCATCGACGTCTCCTGCGATGGCGCTGGGATGGTGGTAGTACGGGAGGAATGTGATGTCATCCTCCCGCACCCAGAGCCTGGCGCCATTGGTCTCGTAGGCCCCGATGTGGGCGTCGCTGGTGACGATCAGCTCCATCCTGCCGTCACGGTCAACGTCGTGGGCGAACAGGCCACCCGAGTCGGCGGGGACGGGCTGGCGGAGCTGGAAGCGCCACGATCCGACGTCGTCAGCCTGCGCCGCGGCGGCCAGCAGCGTGCACATCGCGAATACCGGAGGTACACGGAGGACCCGGCCGGACCCGCCGCCGTTCAGCCAGCCCCCCGACCCGCGCCAGGCATCATGCGCCACGTTCATCATCGCCATCACCTCTCTGACCTTCAGGGGCGTGCCGCGCCCCTACGGTCGCCCGCACGAGTGGCCTGCTACTCGAAGCACACCGAGCCTGCCTGCACCGCCAGGCAGTCGCGATATGCCGAGTCCTCGATCCTGGTCACCTCGCTGTACTCGCCCTCTGACCGCGCCAGTACCGCGGTTGTGCGCGGGCCAGCGTGCAGCAGCGCAACCGCGTCCGTGCCCTCCGGCAGGGTCACATCGAGCGGCTTGAGGCCAGCCGTCGAATGATATCGCATGAGCAGCCGCCGGGCTCCTGTCGCAGGCACCGCCATCTCGTTCTGAGGCAGCATGACCACGAAGTTCAGGAACCCGGTGCCATAGTTGTCCACCCAGGTCTTTGCGTGGTTCCAGTCCTGCTTATGCCTCCCCGTGAAGACCCCGTTCCCGTCACCGTCAAGCTCCGCTCCATCAAGCGATCGCTGCGCCACACTCCATGTGTCCTGCTCTCCGGTCCTGAAGAGGATGTACTTCGCGATCTCGGGGTAGACGATGAAGGCGAAGCGCCCCTTCAGGCGCGCGCAGAGGATAACCCCGCCGGGGGCTCTCACGGGCACCTCCAGCCCCTGGTTGGCCTCCAGCGGCCCGTTGAAGAACGCCCGATAGCTCTCGGCCAGCCGCCCGCCCGGGATGCCGTCCTCCACCGCCAGCGGCGGGCCGTTCCACTGCCCGGTGCGATGGTGCCTGTAGGCGCCGGGCAGCAGCGGGTAGCCCAGGATCTCGCCCTCACCCAGCCTCCGGAACGCGGCGCCCACCAGATCGATCCTCCCACCAGACCCGAAGAGCTGCTCCAGGCTTCGGTAGGCCGTCACCTGCGTGATCCGCAGCGAGCAGGTCGCGCGCGCCTGCAGCAGCAGCTCGCCCTCGCCCTCGACGGGCCCGAAGCAGATGGCCGCCCAGCCATCGCGGGAGACCACGGCAGCGCGCACGTCGCCGGGAGCCTGCGGCGATCCCAGCCGCAACACGCCGCCGCTCACCTCCGTGAGCCTCAACAGGACGGTGAACTCCCTGCGCTGCAGAAACGCGGGGACGCTCATCAGCTCCACCGGCCGGCCCGGCTGCAGGCCGAGATCGCACTCCCTGGTCACGACGCCGGCATCCGCGGGCGCGCCCAGCGCCAGGTACCACCGCTGCCCCTCGGCCCGGCGGGCCGCGCGTATCTCAGTCAAGGGCACAGGCTCAGCCGCCCCGGCCGCCGCCAGGCCCACCGCGAGCGCCACGGCCAGTGCCCGCTTCACTCCGCCTCCGCCCAGTCCTCGAGCTCAGCGACGAGCTCGGCGTTGCGCTCCAGCACGTACTGGTAGTTCTCCCTCGCCTCAGCCAGCGACTGCTCCTGGTGAGCGAGGTGCTTGAGCTCCGCGTCAAGCTCCTCGATCTGCTGCTGCAGCTCCTGGCACTCCTGGTAGACGGCCTGTGGCTCGCCCGGCGCCTCCTCGCCGGGCTGCCCCAACCCCACGAAGGCGGCCGCAAGCAGAGCGAGGCAGATGCACACGATCACCGCCGATAGTCTCATTGTCCGACCTCCATCTCCAGTCGTGGCAGGTAGCCGAAGCCTGCCTGCATCTCCAGCCCAATCGGCCCGAAGTCCAGCGTCGTCGCCGTCTCCTTGCCCTCGACGCGAGCGTCATACCGCCCTGGCTCCTCCAGCAGCACCCACGCCCGGCCCTGCGTGTCAGCCCGCACGCCGAGGGGCTCGGACGCCTGCCCGTCCGCCGGCGTCAGCACCAGCCGTGCCAGGGGGACGGGCTCCCCATGCTCCGTCACGGTCACCAGCGCCTCGGTGGGTCTGTGCCGAGACAGCGGCGGCATGGGCCAGGTGGCGTCCTGGTAGGCCGCGTTCACCGCGTTCGGCACATAGACGGGCCGACCGGCATCGCAGGGATTGATCGAGCCGTGCCCGTAGACGGACTGGAAGCGGTAGAACTCGGGCTTCAGGCCGGGGCCGGACAGGCTCGGCCAGTCGATGGGGAAGTAGGGATAGTGCGGCAGGGACTCCACCTGCCCGTTAGCCTTGTACTCCGCGATGATGGCGGGTGAGACGCCCCAGGGGTTCCCTGACCCGTCCTCCTTCAGCTCCGTGAAGCAGTCGTTCCCGGGCCCCATGCCCACCCACCCTGAGACCTCCAGGTCCCGGTAGGTGCCGACCACATCACGCACCCGGCGCGCCTTGGCGGCCACCTGTGAGGGTATGGCATCAATCCATCCGTCCCAGGCACCGTAGCTGCAGTAGAGCGTCTCCCCGAACAGCACCGGCTTCTCGTAAAGCGACTGCCAGTTCTCCACCAGGTCATCGACGTTGAAGTCAGGGTAGTGATAATTCGCGATCTCCGCCGGCGGCTGCTGCTGCCACTTGCCCAGCTTCCCCCAGGTGCCCTCGTCACCGTCCCTGGTGACCAGGCGCGTCGGATCGAGGGCCTTCACGTAGCGCCCGTAGACGGCACCCAGGCGGTCGTTGCGGATGTTGGCCTCGAGCTTCTCCGGCGTGTCCCAGGCCTGGGTGAAGATCTCGTTGTCCGTGCAGTAGATCACCACGCTGGGATGGTTCCGGAGCCACCTCACCCACCGTGCGTACCGCCTCAGGTTGTCCCGATGCCGCTGGGTGGTCAGGAACTCCTCCACCGACAGCGCATTCGGCCCCGCCCCCAGGTCCGGGTACCACTGCGGGAGCACCAGCATGCCCAGCTCGTCGGCGACCCGCGCGCACAGGCCCTGCTGGAACCAGAAGTGATTCCGGATGGCGTTGACGTTGGCCGACTCTCGCAGGGCCTTCTGCAGCAAGACGAGCGCGGGCCGGCTGGTGACGTGGGCGCCGAAGTTGTCGCCCTGGATGAAGATGCGCTTGCCGTTGAGGTAGTAGTGGAACCCCGCGATCCACAGCTCCCTGAAGCCGAAGCGCTGGTAATGCTGGTCCAACACGCGGTCGCCCTCCGACACCGTTGTCACCATCTGGTAGAGGGTGGGATCGCCGTACTCCCCACCAATGCCCCAGAGCTGCGGATCCGTCCACGGCCTGGTCAGCCTCACCTCCGCCCTCGTGCCCGGCTTCAGCTCCACCTGTCGGCTGTCCAGCCTCAGCCGCGTCTTGCCGTCCAGCACTGCCTCGCAGGCCACCGTCACGGTGCGCGACTCCTCACCCCTGTTCAGCAGCCAGACCCGGTTCTCGACCGTCGCATCGCGCCAGCTCGTGATGACCCAGGTGTCGGTCACGGCGACGTCGGAGCAGGTCGTGAGGAACACGTCGCCCAGCAGGCCGAAGTACTGGTTGAGATGGCTCCACTCCCCGACGGAGCGGGCGCGCTGTGTCAGCACCAGCAGCTCGTGCCGGCCCGGCGTAGCGTTCGGCAGCTCGATGTCGATGACCCCCGGCCAGCCGCTGTGCGTGCCGCACAGCTCACCGTCCAGGTAGACCTTCAGCAGGTGCTGGGCGTACTCGGTGTGGAAGAAAACGTGCCGGTCCGACCAGCGCTGGGGGATCTCGATGGTGGTGCGGTACCATAGCCCGTCGCCGATGCGGGCGTCCGAGAGAGTCCAGCCATCCGGGGCGCAGTCGAGGACCTTCGTCGGACGGTAGGGGCCGCCGTCGCCGCGCGCGGGGAAGTAGCGGCCGCGGAAGTACTTCTCCACGCCCATCATGGGCACCCAGCCCGGCTCCCAGCCCTCCTCGGGCGGGTTCTCCGCGTCAATCGCGTACCGCCCGAGGGACCGCGCCCCCGCTATCTCCCAGCCGTCCCCGTTGAGGCACAGGACCTCCCGCGCGGTTGCCACCGGCTCGAACGGCTCCTCAATCGACCGGGCCTCCTCGCCGTAGCGCTCCGACAGCACCTCCCGCCGGCGGGCGTAGATAGCCTGGATCCGCTCGTATTGCTCCGCCACCCGGTCGCGCAGCGCCGCCACCTCCTGCTCGGCCTCCGCCAGCCGCGCCTCCAGCGCTGCCCTGCGCTCCCGCCGCTCGGCCACCTCGTGCCGCAGTTGATCGCGCCGCAGCCGCAGGGCATCCGGGTCGAGCACCTCGAAGGCCCGCTCGAGGTGCGCCAGGGTCTCATCGCCCTGGGCGTCCATGACCAGCGCGGCCACCGTGGCGTCTCCGGGGCGGTCGATGGTCACCTCGGCCTCAATGGGGTAGGCCCGGTCCGGCGAGAGCTCGGCGGTCAGCGTGTCGCTGAAGACCTCCCGGTCGCCACCGTCGGTGACCAGAACCCGCACGCTGCAGGCCGTCTCAGTCGCCAGCCCTACCATGGCCCTGAGACCCAGAGTGCCGGGAAACCGGGGCTCCTCCCCCAGCCGCAGTTGAGCGAACCCCTCCCGGTCCACCACATCAACCTCATCCAGGTTCTGGCACCCGAGGGCGTACTCCCGCTTCGGATGGCTGAGCACCACCGCCAGGTCATCGTAGGGCTCTCCCTTGCCGTCGGTGATGCGCAGACAGAAGGCGTGCCCCCCGGTGCGCTCGCTGATCTTGAGCAGCACCAGGTTCAGGCCCTCTCGCAGCCGCCCCTGGTGGACGTTCTGATCCTCGGCAGCGGCGCGCGAGAGGCTGATTCCGCCCAGCGACTCGTGGTTGAGATACAGCTTGTAGCCGTCATCGCTGCCGACCCGCATCTGCACGTTCCGCTCGTTTCGCGACAGGACCCAGCAGGCCGCATACGCCACCAGCCAGTCCCGTATCTCGCCGAACCTGTCGTCAAGCGAGATGATGGGGCTCTCCTCCTCCCAGTGGATAGGCGCCCACTGCACCGGGAGGACCTTCGTCTCGGTGAAGCCCCACGCGTTCGTCGAGCCGATGCCCGCGATGAGCCTCCCCTTGTCGGCGAGGAACTCCGCCTCATCCGTCATGCCCGCGTAGGGCTCCACGGCTGCCTCGCCCCCCAGCCTCTCCAGGGGGTCACCCTCATAGCCCGCCGGGTAGGGATCGCCGGGCGGGTTGGGGTACGGCCCCGCCACCAGCCAGTCGCGCACGAAGCCCTCCTCGTCGAGCGGGTACTGATCCGGGGCGACGTCCTGCTCCCCCTGCGCCACGCAGCACACCTGCGAGCCCGCAAGCAGCACCAGGGGTAGCAGCAGGCAACAGGTCCGACGATGGCTGGCTCTCATTGCTGGCTCCAGCACTCCTCTCTGACTCATCCGCCGGCCTTCTCCGCGCCGGCTCAGACTTCGCCCCCTACCGTGCGCTGCCCTTCGCGCCCCGATGTATAGCGCGGTCTCCGGCAAAAGAGGGATTCGCATCCGGGTACAGGGAACTGTGATACGCGGGCCGCATTCTGCGTCGTTGAGGTGAGGTCATCATGAAGCGAACCATCGTCGGCCCCTGGCGCTTCGTGGTCGGGCCCCACATACTGTCGGAGATCGGCCTGCACGCCAAGTGGCTTGGCGAGAGGGGCCTTCTCATGGGAGGTCGCCGGGCGCTGGAGGCCGTGAAGGCGCCGATCACGGAGAGCCTCAGCGACAACGGCCTGCAGTATCACGTCGAGCATGGCGGGCACGTGGACAAGGTCAAGAGCCGCGTCGATGAGCTGGTGCGGGTGGGGCGCGAGCAGCAGGTGCAGTTCGCCATCGCCTGCGGCGGGGGGCGGGTGATGGACTGCGGCAAGGCCGTGGCGCGGGAGCTGGACGTGCCTCTCATCGTCGTCCCCACCACCGCGGGCACCAACGCCGCCGGCACCATCTCGTCGGGCATCGAGGAGGACACCGTGGGGCGCCGCCACTGGTATCGCGGGCCGGACGTCGTGTTCTGCGACACCCGCGTGATCGTGGAGGCCGGCCCCCGGTATCTGGCCAGCGGGATGGGGGACGTGCTGCCCTTCGGGGCCGGCCTGCGGATTTCGCTGGGCATGCGCAGGCCCGGGAGGGCGGAGTCGGGCGCCCTGGGCCTCAGCAACGCCTTCCCGACCGTTGCCGCGGAGGCGGTCGCCCGGCTTACCTATCGACTCGTGATTGAGAACGGCAAGCGCGCCTACGATGCGGCGACCCTGGGCATCCCCACCGACGAGGTGAACCGGGTCTGTGAGGCGATCTTCTACTGCTCGGCCGTGGGCGGCGCCGCCTGCGGCCTGGTGGGCGGCGACCACACGCTTCACCTCGCCAACCACCCCGGCTGCACCAGACAGCTCATCCACGGGGAGTGGGTGGCCTTCGGGACGCTGGTGAACCTCATCCTCTTCGGCTCGACGCTGTCGGAGATCGACGAGGTCATCGACTTCAACCGCAGCGTCAACCTGCCCACCTGCTTCGCGGACTTCGGCATCGAGGAGATCACCCGCGAGGAGCTGATCGAGCACGCCCAGACCATGGTCGGCGCCGACGGCACCGCCTCCTTCGGCCTCAACCGCAGCTTCACCGCCCTGGACATCGCGGAAGCCATGATGGAGGTGGATCACCTGGCCCGGACGCGTGATCGGCGCTGAGAGCTCAGGACGGCCACGGGCATAGCCGCATCATCGACAGACCCTACAGCCCTCCGACTCCCGAGGCGGGGGGCAGCCGAAGCTCGAAGATCAGGTCCAGCACCGTGCGCAGGAAGGCGGCGCTGAACTCGCCGAAGATCAGCCCAAAGAAGAACGGGCGCGCCCTGCGGTAGGCGGGCAGCCCTCCGTAGCGCAGCAGCAGGCTCTTGATCAGCCACGTCAGGAAGATCGGCAGCCACAGCCGGAAGAGCCCGAAGCTCCCCGAGACCAGGTAGCCCACCGGATGGAAGGGCCACCATACGAAGCGCGTGCGCATGGCCGCGAGGAAGAGCGTGAAGGCGATCCCGTAGGCGTAGGCACCGGTGGCGGCGTACTGCGGCGGGCGCGGATTCGAGAGCCACGCGTCCAGCTTCCGCCAGGGGTCGTTGCCGAAGGCCCACCCCGCCGGCCCCGTGAACTTGGCGGTCTCGTAGCCGGTCTGGTAGGTGACATGCAAAAGCGCCCAGAAGGCCGCCACGATGCCCAGCGCGGATGCGCCCAGGACGACCGGCGAGAGGCTGCGCAGCTCCAGACCTGCCTGATCCCCGATGCGCAGGCAGTCGGCCTGCGCCGGCATGGGAAGCTGCCGGTGCGTGCGCACCAGCCAGAAGTAGAGGCTCATGACGGTGAGGTCCCTGCTGGACCACGCGGCTCCTCCGGCCACGTTCTGGAGGATGTCGTCCGCGCCCACCTGGTAGAGCTCAATGGTGGGCAGGCCCAGCTCGGCGCGCAGGCGCGTGAGCGTGAGCACGATGGTCAGGAAGATGATGAAGAAGCACACAGCCGCGAACAGGCTCATCCCCGACGTCACCGAGAAGCCGATCAGGCCCGCGACACCCACAATGAAGCCCCAGACCGCAAGGGGACCGGGCAGCGGCTCGCCCTCATCATCGTAGCCTCCGGCCCCCAGGGCCGAACGCCAGAGGCGGCGCAGATGACGTCGCGCCGCCCACAGCACGAAGCAGGCCACGCCGATGTAGGCCCCCACGCCCTGCTGCTGGATGTAGGGGAAGCCGCGCCACTGAGTGTGACCGAACATGGCGGCCACCACCATCTCAAACCGCGCGAAGAAGAAGAAAAACCACACTGAGAACGCGAGCTGGAGCGGTAGCAGATATGCCATGCCGTAGCTGAAGGGGTAGGAGGAGATGGGGATGGCGCCGGCCGCACTCAGCGGCAGCCCCCGGAAGCGGTAGTTGTGCACGCCGATGTTCAGCGCCGGCACCGCCGGCCAGAGGTTGTGCGCCAGCCGGACAAGCTGCACCGCCGCGGCCAGAGCGAAGGCCGCCCAGAACAGGCCGCTGGGGAGGATCGGCCCGTCGGCCTTCGTGACCTCCAGCGGCGGCAGCGTGATGGGGTAGTTGAGGCGCTCTCGGTCCCACTGCCTTCGGAAGATGCACATGAGGCAGTACAGCGTCCACACCAGCACGCAGGCGAAGAGTGTCCACCACGCCAGCGGCCCCAGCCACGGACTCAGCCGCCCCGGCGCGTAGATGGTCGAATCGCCCAGGTAGAGCCTCTCCAGGGTCCGCGGGTCCGAGACGGTCAGATGCTCAGGGATGTGCGGGTGCAGCTCCTCCGCCCAGGCGTTCTCAGGGGTGGCGTTGCGGAACACCCAGGTGATGGTGGTGAAGAGGATCTGGAGCTGGTCGTGCCCGCCCAGTGCGCTGGCGACCAGGAGCATGATGTACACGGTCAGGATCTCGCCACGTGACAGCGCCCAGCGCGGGTTCAGCCGCCTCAGCAGGCGGCTGAGGCCCAGCAGGATCAGCAGCACCGCGATGCAGTTGAAGAACAGCGCCGAGGTCGTCGCATTGTCGGAGTAGCGCACGTACTCGATCTGCGCCAGCCACCAGGCGTTGACGGGGATCAGCAGCAGCCCCATCAGCACCGCGCGAACGGTGATGCCTGGCCCCCGGGCCTGTGAGGGCATCTCGGCCGTCGCTACTCGCCCGCGATCCACTGCCCGAAGAGGCGCTGGACGACCTCATACTTGGGCGTGTCGGGCTCCTGATGGCAGTAGACGTGGACGCCATCCGCCAGCTCGTGCCCGCAGGTCATGACCTCCTCGACGTACTCCGGCGTCGTCTTCCCGAGCCGGGAGTGGCCTGAGGCATACAGGCCCAGGATGATGGGGAAGCCCTCGCCGAAGCGCTCGCGCAATGTCGCGATCTCGTCCGGGCACAGGCTCGGGTCGGTCAGGTTGGCGCCCGCCGACTCGTGCCGGTAGTAGAACAGCAGCCCGTCGAGGATCTCCCTGTAGCCGTCGGCGAAGTCCTGGGTGGCGGCCGGGAAGTAGGTGCATGGCACGAAGGCCAGCCGCGGGTTGTGCTCGTGGGCGGCGTCCATCATCTGCTGGAGATACTCGGGCGTATAGAAGCCGAGGTTGTGCGTGAAGTCATCGATGCTCCACGCGATCAGGTGCGGGTGCTGCGCGCTGAGCTGGCCGATGGCGCGGGCCCATTGCACGTAGTCGAGGCCGAACGGCTCGGACTTCTTGCTGCGGGATTCGCTCGGCGGCACCAGCGAGACCCAGACCTTGAGCCCCGAGTCGGCCGTCTCCCCCAGGAAGACGTGCAGGTCCTCCCAGTCGGTCTCCGCGTGCCAGACCAGGAAGTCGTAGCTGTTGCAGCTCAGCTCCTGGACCTCCCGAACCAGCCGCTGGATGTCCACGTGGCCGTTCTCGAGGCGCGGCTCGCCATCGTAGGTCGCCAGTGTGCCGCGGATCGCGTCCTGACGGGCCTGCCGCAGCTCCTCCTCGGTGGGCTCGTCCTGGGCCGCCGAGGGACTCACCGAAAGCGCCACGATGCACGCCATGGTCAGCAGCAAGACACACAGCTTCATGGTCGTCCTCTCCCTTCCAGCTCCACCGTCTATCAGCGCTACCTGAACATCTGCCGATCCGGGCCTCGCGCTCATAAGAGGCCTGGGACCGCACACGCGCGGTATCTTCGCCAGCGCCCCGGGAGGACCTGCGCCCGCACACGGCTCTTGGCCCTGCGCAGGTGGTGCGGCTCGTCCCATCGCCTGATTCTGCTGCTCAGCGCCGAGATCCCCGCGCGGGAGCACTCATCCGGCTGCCCGACGCAGGAACTATGCGATCGCAGTGCGAAGGATGAGGGTGCGAAGATCCCTCAGCACGGGGGTGCCGAGCAATGAGATCGCCCGTTGCCATCATCGGCGTGATGCTGCTGTCTGCGGCCGCGCTGGCACAGCTTGAGGAGCCGCAGAACCTCCCAGAGGTGGTCGGCTACTGCAAGCTCGACGACACGGCCGTCGAGCACCTGCTGGACCGGGGGCTGCTCGTGGTCCCCGACGAGCCGGCCACGAACATCTATCGCTGCTACTACGAGCTCGAGATGAGCGACCTGCCGGTCTACGTCACCGCCGACGCCATGCTCTACCTGTGGTACGAGGCCCACCGCCACGCCCTCATGGCGGCCGAGGAGCAGATCCTGCGGAGCCAGCTCATCCGGTTCGCGGATGGGATGCTGCAGCAGACGCAGGCGATGCGGGCCGAGCATGACGATCCCAGGCTGCGCGAGAACGCCGTCATGCTGGCGGTGGTGCGTCGGCTCCTGGAGCCGGGGTGGGAGCCGCCGGAGGAGATCGCCACCAGCGTTGCCGCCGAGGTCCAGCGCGTGATGCAGCACTCGCTCGTCCAGCCGTATCCGGGCGAGGACTACACGCAGTACGAGGTCCGAGGCTACTACACCAGCAGCGAGGAGCTGTCCACCTACTTCCGCGGCGCCAAGTACCTGGCACGGCGCTACTTCGCGGTGCAGAACCCGAAGGACCCGATCCGGGCACGCCACGAGCTGCAGCGCGCCGTGCTGCTGGCCGAGGCGCTGCGCCGCGACGAGGACCTGGCGGAGCTGTATGGCGCGATCTACGATCTGCGGGCCTTCCTGGCAGGCCCCGCCGACACCATCCGCCTCGACCAGCTCATCGACGCCTGCGCCATCGTGTGGGGGGACGAGTGGTCCAGGGACGACATCGAAAACGTGGGCCCCCTCACCGACGAGCTGTGCTCGGATCGCTATCCCCAGACCCGCATTATGACCCGCTACGTCCCCGACCCGCTCGGGGACGTCATGCCGCCGTGGAATGTCGCCGTCCTCGGCGAGCACTATATCCCCGACAGCGACCTCTTCCACCACACCTGCGAGCCGCAGATAGAGCACCGTCACCTGCCCACGGGCCTGGATGTCGCCACGGCCCTGGGCTCGGAGGCGGCGGCCGCTAAGCTGGCCGAGGTCGCCGCCGACTTCCCCGATGTCGTGCCCAGGGCCCGCGAGTTCGGGCCGCAGATGACCGGTGACAGCATCTACGGGGCGTGGCTGGACACCTTGCGCACGCTCTTCGAGGAGCCGGAGGGCCTCCCGCAGTTCGCGAAGGGACGAGCATGGGACGAAAAGCAGATCAACTGCTGCCTCACGAGCTGGGCGCATCTGCGCCACAACTACATGCTCTACGGCGCGCAGGCCTACACCTACCTGGGTGGCTCGTCCGGCGGCGGCATCGTCGAGCCCCTGCCCCGGTTCTTCCGGCGCTACGCTCAGATGTGCGGCGAGCTGCGCGGTCGGCTCGTCGAGCGCGGACTGCAGGGGCGCGTCATCGACGTCCTGGACGCCCTGGGGGCGAAGGCCGAGACCTTCGAGCGGTGCGCCGCCGATCAGCTCGCGGGCCGTGACACGTCCTGGGCCGACCGCGAGATCCGCACCTTCGGCTCCTGGATCAAGGGCACATTCTTCGACACCCCGCTGGTGATCGCCGACGTCTGCACCTCCTCGTGGACCAAGCAGGTGCTCCACGCCGCCAGCGGCCCCTTCTACCCCATCGTGGTCCTGGCCGAGGAGGATGGCGACCGCTACGGAGCGGTGGGCTACGTTGGCTCCTACTACGAGCTCGTCGAGCCCCGGTTCGGCCGCATCACCGACGAACAGTGGCGCGAGCGCGTCGAGTCCGAGTACGCCCGCCCCCAGCCGCCGGACTGGCTGGCGGACCTCTACGCGCCCCTGGCTCCTGAGGAGGCCGCGGCTCGGGAGAGGCTCCGTGAGCTGGAGGAGAGCGTGCGTGCGGACCTCGAGGAGGGCCTTCCCGCCGTAGAGGCCTTCATCGCCGAGCACCGCAACACGCCGCTGGAGCCGGCGGCGGCGCTGATCGCAGCGCGCTATCTGAGCGACGCCGAGCGGTACGAGCGCGTCGCAGAGGTGCTGGCGGACCTCGATCGCATGTACGGCTGTGACGCACGCGACGCCGCCCGGCAACTGCTGGAGCGGGCCCAGTCGCAGCTCCGCCACGCCCAGGAGCAGGAGGCTGCGCGAGAGGCGCTGGAGGAGGCGCTGGAGCCAACGGCGCCGCGCGAGGGGCTCTCGCCCGAGGAGGAGACCGCGCGCCAGGACCGCCGCGCCGAGATCATCCTGGAGCAGAGCGAGTACCGGATTCTGCACGGGCGCGAGGGCGCTGAGGATCGCCTGCGGCGCATCCTGGAGGAGTGCTCGCAGTCGCAGTATGTCCCCCTGGCTGAGCTGGGCCTGGTCTTCGTTGAGTTCGAGCACCGCGCCATCTGGAGCCACGGAGATCCCCGCGCCACGCTGGCGGAGATCGCCCAGCGGGTGCGACCGCGGCTACAGGAGCTGGCGGAGAGGTACGCCGGCACCCCGTGGGAGCTGCCCATGCGTACCGCGCTGGCCAGCACCTGGGCCCTCACAGAGGATTACGAGACCGCGTGGGAGCGGACGGGGCCGCTGCTGGATGCAGAGGCCCCGGGTCCGGGCCGCCACGCGGATGCGCTGGAGTGGCTGGAGAGGCTGGACTGGGATGCCGGGCCGTACGTGGGGCCCACGACCGAGCCGCGGGCGCTCGCCGGTGCGATCCTCGAGCATATCGGCCCCGGCGCGCTCGGGGATGGCGACGTGGCACGCCTGCAGGAGCTCGCAGCGGTGGCGGATCGGTATGACATGCCGAAGGATGGCCCATGCTTACCGTCCGTGCTGGAGGCGCTGCGGCACTATGGCGGGGAGCCGGAGGCATTTGCCGACTTCGCCCCCTGCCTGGCCCTCGAGTTCCAGCGCGGCGTGACCGTCGAGCAGCGGGCCACGCTGGTTCAGCGGGCGCTGCAGACGGCGGAGGATCACCCGCAGACGCAGATCGCGCGTGCAGCGCTGAGCTGGGCGGTGGTCCAGGGTGAGCGCCTGGAGGAGCGCCGCGACGTCGCGGAGGCCGGCCGGGTCGCTCGCAAGCGTCTCCAGGACCGTTACCCGGATTCGACTGAGGCGCTGCTGGTGCGGGTGCGTCGGCTCAATAGCGAGAGGCGCTGGGATGAGGCGTTGGCGGTGGCTGAGCAGCTCTCAGCGCGGCTTGAGGACACCCGGCGCGAGGACCTTCCGCCTCACCTCAAGGCCCTCAGCTACTTCCAGGACCCCGCCAAGCTCAAGCGCCGGCACGCGGAGATGCTGGCCAACTGGCGTGAGAAGTACGGGGAGCTGATACGGGCGGCCGGTCTGCCGGATGACCTCCTGGCGGAGGCCGGCTCCGAGACCGAGATCGTCGAGGCGCTGCTGGAACGCCTGCCGGATCGGCAGCTTGAGGTGCTGCAGGCCCACGGTGAGCCGAATCAGATCCACGCCATCGCGATGAGGGTGCTGGAGGCCCACCCCGACGATCCGCGCGCGCTGGAGCTGCGCTGGGAGATGCGCGGCCGCTCGAATCTGCTGGCCATCGTTGCGGCAGGGCCGGACGCAGCGCACTTCGACGAGGCCATAGAGGAGCTCAGGAACGCCGATCTGAGAGTGAAGTACCGCCAATCGCTGCTGGAGGAGCTGGCGATCTGGCGGCGAGCGGCGGACCGGCACCGCGGCACCCCGGCGGAGGTGCTCGCGCTTGCCACCGCTGCCCGGGCGTACCTGGCCAAGGACCGCCCGGAGCAGGCGGCGCAGTTCCTGGAGCGCACGCTGGAGCGCGTTGAGGAGGGGCGGCCGCTGCGCGACCAGCTCGTCCAGCTTCTCACCACCGCCCGCCAGCAGATCGCCGCCAAGCGCGGCGCAGAGGCGCCCAGGCCCTGAGAAAGGCCGCTCGACCCCAAGCAGCCCGGTGTCGGCAACCGGCTCGATTCGAGGGTGCCCCGGCTGCACGGGAGCAGACTCCTCGTGCGAGGGGCCCTCATCATGTCGCTCCCCGGGCCGCGGCCCGCCACGGGCGACAGGAGCGTCCAGTGGTCTGCGCCGCGCAGCACACTCGTCGCGTTGATGCTGACAGAGGTGACGCATCGTGACACGGATCACATTGGCCCTCACCATCGTGCTGGGCACGACCGTCGCAGTAGCGCAGGAGCCACTGTGGCAGGCCGACTTTGTGGAGGCAAACGCTGGCTTCAGCACCTACCATGACGAGGGCTCGCCGGTCGCGGTGACTGAGCTGGAGGAGGAGGGCCGGAGGCTCGTGCGGGCCCAGGCGCCCGGGGAGCAGAAGCTCGAGGGCCTGCGCATCAGCACCGCGCCGGTGCTGCCGGGTGGCCGGCGCTGCACGATCCGCGCGGAGGTACGTGGCAGCGGCGATGTCTGGCTGATCGCGCACTCGCGCAATGGCTGGCTGTACAGCCGGGAGACTGCCGCGCTGACCGACCAGTGGCGCGAGATCGAGCTCACCAAGCCCCTGGCGCTGGGAGACGACCGCATGAGCATCTGCATGGTCACGCGCGAGGCGGCGCCGATGATCCTGGAGGTGCGCTCGCTGACGGTCTCCCTGGAGCCGGCCCCTACCACCTGGGACGTGGCGGTGGCGCCGGTGCGCATCGAGGCCGAGGAGCTTTCAGCGTACGAGGAGCACGTGGCCCAGGTGGAGGGCGCCTCCGGCGGCGCCGTGGTGAGGGGCCGCGGCTTCGCGCTGCTCACGGGCATCCCATGCCCGCGCACCAGCCGGCCGATCCACGTCTTCGCCCGCGCCCGCATGCCCGACGAGGAGACCTACTGGTCCGTCATCGCCGATACCGGCGCGGGCGCGCAACGCGTCAACCAGATGTTCGGCGAGGACACGCCCGACTGGCAGTGGATCGGCGGGGAGCCGTTCACCCCGGCCATGGTCGGTGACAGCTTCCGCCTGCAGCTTTACGGCTCCCGCCAGGGCCCCGGTGATGCCCAGCTTGACGACATCGTCATCACGACTGAGCCGGATCCCACGCCCGAGCAGCTCCAGGGAGCCCGGCGGCTGTCGCTTGCGGCCAGGCCCTCGGTGACCATCGGCCGCGCTGCAGAGCCGCCGACGCTCGACGGCATGGCGGAGGAGGAGTGCTGGCGCAGCGCCGTGGCGCTCACGGGGTTTACACGCACCAGCTCGACGGTCCCCGCCCGGCAGCCCTCCCAGGTGCGCCTGTGCTGGGATGAGGAGAACCTCTACTGGTGGTTCCGCGGCGACGAGCCTGTCCTCCGGCCGGAGATGAACCGCCTGCACGACTTCCGCCAGTCCGTCACCGAGCGCGACGGGCGCGTGTGGGATGACGACTGCGCCATGCTCATCCTGGACACCGGTGATGGCATCTTCGACATGTTCGTCAACGCCCCCGGCACGGTTAATGACGCCCGCATCCCCGACCCCGGCAGCATGTGGAGCAGCCGCGACGACAGCTTCGACGCCCGGGTGCAGAGCGCGTCCGAGGTCGGAGACGGCTTCTGGACGCTGGAGGCGCGCGTGAGCCTCGCCAGCCTCGGCGTGCCGCCGCCCGGCCCCGGCGACTCCTGGCGCTTCATCGCCGGGCGCATCGAACAGGCGGACGATGAGGCCAGCGCCTGGAACCTGTGTTCGCCGGGCCTGCATGACCCCGCGGCCTTCGCCGACCTGCGGTTCTCGTCCGCCACGCCCGGCGCGGTCATCACCGTGCCCGAGCCGCTGCAGCCCGGCGGCAACGAGGTGCGCTGCGCGCCGAGCGCCGGCGAGGGCGGCGTCCTCCTGGGCGCGAGCGTCCGCCATAACGGCACGGAGTCTCGCCACTGGGCGTTCGGCGAGGCGGGCGGCGAGGCAGCGGCGCCGCTGCCCATCGAGAGCGAGGGCGAGGTGGCGTTCGGCTATGCCCTCCTCGACGCCGCCACGCTGGAGCCGCTGGTAGTCTCCCCCATCTACACGCGCAGCGTCCGATCCTCCGTGGCGGAGGTCACGCTGGCCACCCAGAGCCCCTATCGGCTGCTGGTCAACGGCCGGGTCGCCGCGTCGGGCGCGTCCGCGGAGCGCGACGGGCCGATCGAGGTCTCCCTGCACAAGGGCGTCAACGCCTTCGCGGTGGAGCTGGAGGGCGCTGCGGAGATTCGCATAGCGGCCGGCGACCTGGTCATCACCGGGTCCGATCCGTGGCGCGTCGCACCCGACGACGTCGCGGATGCCTCCACCCCGGAGCTTGACCCCCGCGAGTGGGAGGTCGCGCCTCGCCGGGAGGGCGAGGCGAACGCCCGCATCGGCCCCGGCAGGCTCCGCTTCGAGATCCTCTGGGAGGACACGCGCATATTCCCGAACTCTCAGCCGGCGCTCTACGTGTGCCGCGGGACCTCCCAGCACGTGACCGTCGTCGCCCGCGGCCTGCCGGGTCACCTGCTCGAGGGCTACCGCTGCCATCTGTGGCTGCCCGAGGGACTGAAGGCCGAGGCCGTGACCGGCTACTACGCCAGCGGCGTCGAGTGGCTGGGGGAGTACGCCATCGAGCGCATCGGCGACGTCGAGATCGAGGGCCGGCCGCACGTTCACTACGTGGTGAGCGCCGACCAGCCCATCCGGTACCGCGACAGCGTGCGCATCCTGGAGCTGTTCAACGTCTTCCTCGCCTGGGACGCGGGCGCGGAGCCCGAGCACCGCGACTACCCCGTCTACTACGCGGCTGAGGCGCTCGGCGGCAGCATCCGGGAGGCGCGGCAGCACTTCACCGTCCGGCCCCTGCCGGCCCTGGACGGTCGGCAGCCCCAGCGGCTCGTCTGGCAGCTCTGGGGCAGCTTCTTCAGCGCGATGAACAAGACCCGCGGCAAGGAGCTGTCCATCCAGGCGATGAGCGCCGCCGGCTTCAACAACCTGGTCTCGGGCGATCGCGAGACCTCCGAGATGGGCGACGCCCACGGCGTTGACAATGTGCTGAGCATCAACTTCGAGTCCTGGAGCATCGACATGAGGCCATGGCTCGAGGAGCATCCCGACGCCGCCCTCATCGACCGGGACGGCGAGGCCAGCGAGCTCTACGCCTGCCCGTCGGCGGTGCTGGATGAGGCCTGGCCCTACGTGGACGAGAGGTTGAAGGCGAAGATCGCCGAGCGCCGCGCGGACTGGGTCACCTGGGACTTCGAGTCCGGGGTGATGACCGGCTACCTGTCGTGCTTCTGCCCCCGCTGCCTGGCGGCGTTCCGCGAGCACGCCGGCATCGGCGAGGACGTGGAGCTGAGCGCTGAGGTCATCGAGCGGGATCTCCTCCCCCAGTGGACCGAGTTCATGAACCTGCGCATGGCGCGGCTGGCCCGCAGGTTCAAGGACGCCTGCCACGCCGCCGAGCCGCCGGCGCGCCTGCAGGTCTACAGCGGGTACCAGTCAGACGACACCAAGTGGCGCTACGGTGTGGACTGGGCCATGATCGGCGAGCTGCAGGCCTGCGACGCCGCCTCCTGCGGCTATGGCCGCCGGTGGGAGTACGTTCGCGACACGCATGAGGCCCTCCGTGGCATCCCCCTCATCGTCGGCCGGCACGTGCGCCCGTCTGACCGCAGCTCCGACGACGTCCTGACGCCGTGCACGCGGGCGGTGCTGCTCCGCCGGCTGATGGACTGCACGGGTGGCATCCTGGTCTACGATCGCATGCCCATGGAGGGCCGCTCGTGGCAGGCCAGCGCGGAGGTCTCACGGCTGGCTGCGGCCCACGAGGACCTATTCGCCGAGGGCGAGTTCGTGCAGCTTGAGGGCGTGCCCGAGGGCGCTGACTGGGCGGGAGCGCGGAGGCAGGGAGACACCATGATCGTGGCGCTGATGAACGGCTCCACCAGGCCTCAGTCCCTGTCGCTGACGCTGCCGGCGGGCTACGCCCAGTGCGTGGAGTTCTTCACCGGCGAGCCGGCCGCTGCGGGCAGCCAGGTCGCAGTGGAGCTCGACGGCGGCGACGCCCGCGCCTGGGTGCTGAGCCGAGAGTAGGTGCCGCGCATGTCTCGATCTGCCGGCCGCACGTCTGACTTCGAGGCCCCGCGAGGCGGATCACTGATGGCGCTTGCAGCCGAAGCCGCCGCCCCTCAATCGGCGTTCCTCCCGGATCTCGACCTGCTGTCTACCACCGGGCCGCTGAGAAGGGAGTCACGTCGTCCAAGGCGAATACACTCTCAGAAGGACGGACTGGCCGCGATATCGGGTAGCCAGAGGGGGCAGCTCCATCCCAAAGAAGCGCCGAGGTTGCATATGACGGGGGGAGTACGATGCGCTGGGCACGGTTGCTGCTGTGCGGCGTCGCGTTGGTGATGGCGCCACGGGCGCGGGCACAAGACGGCCTCACGGTTGGCCTGGAGGTAGGGCTGAACGGGTCCTACGTCGGCCGCCGCTGGAACGTGGCGACGGTCACGGTGAGCAACCCCGGCCTGGCCGTCAGGGGGACCCTGCAGATCGAGATGCGCCGGCCGGGGTACGGGGAGACCGAGGCCGGCCCACCGGACGCCTCCTACTCCATGCCTGTGTCGGCGCCCACGGGCGAGAGCCGTTTCCGGACCGCACTCCTCGCTCCTGCCTACGGCGGCACAGCCACCCTCAGGTTCGCCTCCGGCGGAACTATCCTCTTTGAGGACACGTGGAGCCTCGACGATCTGGCCGACGTGTCCTACTACCTCGTGCTTGCGATCACCGAGCGCCAGGATACCGCGTGGATCGGGGAGGGCGCCGGGGACCTCGTTGTCCTTGCGCCCACAGAGGCCCCCGCCGATGCTCGGGCCTACGATGCCGCCAGTTGCATCCTCCTGGACATGGCGCGGCTGGATGACATCCCGCCGCCGGCCCGCCGCGGCATCCTGCAACGGACCTCGACCGGCGGCCTGCTGGTGCTATCGGCCCCGTTCCTGGCCGAGAACGCCCGAGACCCCGGGCTGGCGGCCCTCACCTACGTGGACCCTCGCGAGGGCGCCTTATTCGTGCACCCCAGCATCGACGCTGCCGCCATCTTCGCGCCCAGGGCGGACCTCGGCGCGGCCGTGAGGCGCGTGGTCCCGTGCGACCCCCACAGGACGGACGTGGTGGCGGCCTCGGACGCAGGCGTGATCGTGTTCGAGCACAGCCTCGGCGCCGGCCGCGTCCGGGGGCTGACCGTCGATCCCGAATGGATGCAGTTCGCCAGCCCGGCTGACGAGCTCTCCTTCCAGCGCAGCTTCTGGTCCGCGGCCCTGGAGGGCAGCGGCAGCATGCCCTTCCGTAGAAGCGATCTCCCCTGGAGTCTCGTGCCCGCCGAGAGCAGGCTGGGCCGCCTGGGCACCCCCCTGCTCATCTATCTTGGCATCCTGATCGTGGTGATGGGGCCGCTGAACTTCCTCCTGCTGCGCCGAGTGCGGCGGCGGGAGTGGCTGGTGGTCACGGCCCCGGTGGCGGCGCTGGTCTTCGTGGTCGCCGCGGTGGTCATGAGCCCCTTCCTGCACCGGGATCAGCCGCTGTCGGTCCACCAGTCGATCACCGTCCTTTCCGCCGGCACGCCCACAGGGGGGACGGTTATGCTCGATGGCGTCCTCTCGACCCGCACCCGCTCCTACGATGTCGAGCTGCCGCGGGCGGACCTGCCACTGCGCGAGTTCCAGGAGGAGTGGATGCCCAGATACGAGGGCCATCACCTGCCGCCGCTGCATCTCGGGCCCAGCGGCATGGCAATCAGGGGCATGCGCGTCAAGCGCTGGACGATGCGGGCCGTCCACTACCCGGCGGTAGTCACGGAGGGGTCCGTCCATGCCAAGCTGGACCTCGACGGCTCCGGCCTGCGGGGCTGGATCCACAGCGAACTGCCCGTGGCGCTGAGCGATTGCACGCTGCTGCACAAGTGGCACAACACCACGCTGGGCTCAATCAGACCGGGTGAGATCAGAAAGGTGCGTCTGCCGCTGGGGCCTCCCGAGCTGTCGGAGCGGGAGCTGCGCAAGGTGCAGCCGCTGACCGACCTGAAGACGTGGCTGAGCTGGGACCTGTGGGACGCCGGCGGGGACCACCACCGATGGTATCTCGCCCGCAGTACCGCCGAGGAGGTCCTCTCCGACTGCGCGGACCCGCTGCTGATCGGCTGGGGGCCGCCGCCCGCGCGTGGCCCCCAGGTGCGGGAGTCGGTGGCGACGGCTCACGAGCAGCACCTCTACGTCGTGCGCCTGCCGGTCGCAGCCTCAGGGCCGACGGTGGAGATGCCGGTCGGGGCGGCGCTCACCAGCACGACGGGCTCATGGTCCGCGTGGCCGCTCAGACGCTGGTGGGGCGAGGACAGGTCGGAGCTGCGCAAAGAGCGGGAGGGGATGATCGTGGAGTTTTTCCTGCCGCTGGAGACCGCGGTCAGGCATGACCGGCTCTCCGTTCACGGCAGGTTCGCGCACGATCCCGGCGAGGGCCTCCTGCCCCAGCAGCGCCTGTCCGTCTACAACTGGCGGGAGCACGAGTGGCAGACCATCACCGAGAGCCTGCAGCAGCAGTTCCAGGTGCGGGTGCCGGAGCCCGAGGCGGCCATCATGATGCCCCGGGGGCTGGTGCGCGTCAGGCTCCAGTCGAGCGATGGGGACGACGGCGATCTCAGTGGGTACGCTCTGGAGTGGATAGACCTCTCGTACCGAGGAGAGCATCAGAGCCGGTGATCAGCGTCAGCGACCTGACGATCAGCTACGGCGATCTGGTGGCGGTCCGGTCAGTGGACATGCAGGTCCCGGCGGGCAGCGTCCTGGGGCTGGTGGGGCCCAACGGTGCCGGCAAGACCTCCATGATGCGGGCCATCATGGGCCTGCTTGTCCCCGATGAGGGCCGGTGCACCGTCAAGGGGATCGACGTGCAGAAGGAGCCGCTGGCTGCCCGCCGCATCACCGGCTACATGCCCGACTTCTTCGGGGTCTACGACCACCTGCTGGTGTGGGAGTACCTGGAGCTGTTCGGCCAGCTCAACGACCTGTGCGGGGCGAGGCTGGAGGACCGGGCGGATGAGGTGCTGGAGCTGACCAGGCTGGAGACGAAGCGCGAGGCGGAGATCGGCGGCCTCAGTCGGGGCATGAAGCAGCGGCTCTGCCTCGCCAGGGCGCTGATTCACCAGCCGGATGTCCTGGTGCTCGACGAGCCCGCCTCGGGGGTGGACCCGCGAGGCCGGTACGAGATCCGAACCGTGATCCGCCAGCTCGGGGACGCCGGGAAGACCATCCTCGTCTCCTCGCATATCCTCCCTGAGCTGGCGGACATCTGCGACAGCCTCTGCATCATGGAGAAGGGCGAGCTGGTGGCCGCCGGCACGGTGGACGAGATCGCGGCGGAGATGGGCAGCCGGCGCCTCCTGGACATCCACATCCTGGATGGCCAGGCCGAGCGAGTCCCGACTCTGGTGGAGGACATGGACGCCGTCAGCGCCGTCGAGACCGCGCTGGACCGGGTGGAGATCAATGTGGCCGATGATCCGGAGGCCGTCGCCGACCTCCTGGCCCGGCTGCATGATCAGGGGCTGCGCATCGGCGGCGTCAACGAGCGGCGAACGGATCTCGAGGAGCTGTTCCTGCGCCTGACGCGCGGCGAGGTGACGTAGACGTCACTTGCGGAAGTAGTGCAGTGTCAGCCAAGAGCGCACTCGGCCTTTGTCGTCGTCTCGACAATGTGCAGCCTTCGCCTGGAGCGAGCGGGCGTGTTCTCATGACTCGGGATAATGGGCGAGCTTCCGCGACGCAACACTAAAGTCGCCAGACTCGACCTGGCACGTGCCAGGAGACGGTGACAGGTGGGATGACAGTGCGGCTTGCCACGGGGGCGCTGTACAGGAAAGAGCTGCGGCAGGTCCTGCGGGGCGTGGCCGGGCTGGGCGTCGAGAACGCCTACCTGGTCATGCTGTGCGTGGGCGCCGCCGCTGCGGGCCTGGGCACTGCCGTCATCAGCTCGCCGGCCTGGCGCGTCGGCTCGTTGGCCTTCTGGGCCGTCATGATCGGCCAGGCGGCGGCGATGACCATCATCATCCCCACCTTCGCGGCCTCCCTGGTCACCGGCGAGCAGAACGGGAACACCTGGGACATCCTGCGCAGCTCGCCCATCACCGCCCGGCAGGTAGTCCACAGCAAGCTCCTGGCCGCCATCGTGATTAGCCTGGCCATCCTGACGGTGTCCGTCCCGGTGGCGGCCGCCTGCTTCCTCCTCGGCGGCATCCCCCTGCCGGCGGCGGTCTGGTCATTCGTGGTGCTCTTCGCGGGCGCGGCCTTCGCCACCAGCCTGGGACTCTACTGCTCCACGCTGGTCCGCCGCACCGCGGCCTCGGTGCCCATCGCGGCCGCCCTGGGCCTGGGCGTGTTGGCGGTCTTCGGCGCGGCCTCCCAGGCCGCTCCCGCCATCGGCGCCATCAGCCCTCTGCAGGCGGTGATCATGCTGCGGCGGGAGGCAGCGGCGCCGCTTTTCGGCGCCGCCGTCCCGGTCTGGGCGGCCTCGCTGGTGCTGTGGCTCATCTCAGTGACGATGCTCGTGCAGGCCGCCGAGCAGCGGCTGCGCCACCCCCACCGCCAGCGGCAGTGGGGGGTGCGATGGCCGGCCCTGATCCTGGTCGCCCTGCTTGCCCTGGCGGCCCTGGGCTCCATCAGCAGTCTCAGCCCGGATGCCGGGACCGCCTGCGTGGCGGGCACGTGTGCGCCGCCGGACCCCCAGCAGGTGACAGAGTCTCTGATGGGCTACGCGGCGGCCCTCGGCCACATGCTCGTGTTCGCCACCGTTCTCCTCGCAGGCGGCACGCCCACGCGGCTGGATGAGCTCAGGGCGCGGGGCGAGCCGCTCGACGGCTTTGGCCGGGGGGAGCGGTGGTTCGGGCTCTCGCTCGACGGCGGGGCGCGGTTCTCGCTGCTGCTGACAGGTGCCATCCTGGTCGTGACCATGCTCGGCGTGTGGCTGTGGGGCGGTCGCCTCCTCGGCGACCACTGGGCCTCCCTGCTGCTGGCCTTCATTCCGGTCTTCGCCGCGGTCTGGGCCGTCGGCGAGGGCGCTCGATGCGTGGGCTTTCTGGGCTGGCCGCGCTCGGATGCCGGGCGCAAGATCATCGCGGTGCTGCTCCTGATCGTCCTGGCGGTGCTCTCAGCCGTGCCCGGCCTGATCTGGGCACGGGCATCGGAGGAGCCCACCTTCGCCGGCGAGCTCTCGGCGGTGCCGGTGCTCTTCGCGGGCGTGGCCTCCGCCTTCGATCTCCCCGACTACGTGTTCGAGACGCCCCGCATGCAGCGCCTCACCCAGACGGTGCCGATGCCCTTCCTGACCGCCGCTGTTTACCTGATCCTCGGGCTGGTCTTGGTCGCCGCAAACCGCGCCATCCGGCGGCGGTGGATACGACGCCAATCCAGCCACGAACTCACTGAGAAGGAGGACCCGGCGGCCCCGAGGGCGCAATAGCTCGCCAGCAGGACCGCCCCTGCAGCGATCATCGCCGGACCAGTGTCAGCGACGGCACGCGGGCGGGGCATCGTGCCTCTACCGGAGAGACCGCACATGGTGACAGCGGGTCGGAGGATCATAATCGTGAGCATACTCGTGGCCTGCCTGCTGTGTGGGGCAGCACAGGCGCAGCCACTGATCATCAAGCTCTCTATAGACGGCGACATCAACCCTGCCACCGTCAGCTACATCTCTCGCGGCCTGCAGGTGGCACGCGAGCGCAACGCCAGTCTGCTGCTGGTCCAACTGGATACCCCCGGGGGCCAGCTCACCTCAACCCGACAGATCACCGGCGACATGCTCCACTCCCCGGTGCCGGTGGGCGTGTGGGTGGGCCCCGAGGGGGCGCGGGCCGCCTCCGCCGGCACCTTCATCGCCTACGCGGCACACGTCAGCGGCATGGCGCCCTCCACCCACCTGGGGGCCGCGCATCCGGTGCTGTTCGGGGGTGTGCCGGGTCAGCCCGGCGACCAGAGCAGCGAGCAGCTTAAGACGCTGGAGGACAAGGCCGTCAATGACGCGGTGGCCTACATCAAGGGCCTTGCCGAGAGGCGCGGCAGGAACGCCGAATGGGCGGAGCGGGCCGTCCGCGAGAGCGAGACGGCCACCGCCACTGAGGCCGTCGAGCTGAACGTGGCGGACTTCGTGGCCGCCACGGACGAGGAGTTCGCCGAGAAGGCCGATGGGCGAGAGGTGGCGCTGGCGACCGGACAGGTGACGCTCAGCACCGCCGGCGCGACCATCGAGACGCTGGACGTGAGCTGGCGGGAGCGGCTGCTCAGCGTCGTCGCCAATCCCAACGTGGCCTACCTGCTGCTGGTCATCGGCTTCTACGGGATCATCTTCGAGCTGAAGGCCCCGGGGATGGGCGGCGCCGGCGTGGTCGGGATCATCTGCCTGATCCTGGGGCTCTACGGCCTGTCGGTGTTGCCCGTCAACTGGGCGGGGCTGGCGCTGATCCTGGCGGGCATAGCCCTGCTGGTGGCGGAGCTGTACACGCCCACCTACGGCATCCTCGGAACGGGGGGAGTGGTCGCGCTGGTGGTCGGCTCGCTGATTCTGGTTCAGTCGCCGGCACCCCCTGTCTCCCGACCGCTCATCGCCGGCGTGGCTGTGGGGACCGCGGCCTTCTTCCTCTTCGCGCTGGGCGCCATCGTCCACGGACAGCGGCGACCGGTGGCCATCGGCAGCGGCGCCCTGACCGGGAAGACCGCCGAGGTCCGGCGGCGCCTCGATCCCGACGGAACCGTGCACGTGGATGGCGCCCTGTGGGCGGCCACCACCGATCAGCCCCCACTGGAGGAGGGCCAGGAGGTGGTGGTGGTTGAGGAGCTTGAGCACATGCGCCTCAAGGTCAGGGGAACAGCAGGGAACGCCAGATAACGGCAGATAACAGCAGATAACGGCAGATAACGGCAGATAACAGCAGACAACGGCAGACAACGGCAGATAACAGCAGACAACGGCAGGTAACGACAGACGACGCCAGATGAGATCAGCAACAGGGGGGACCAGTTGACGAGCCGCGCTGTTCGGCAGTGACTCGACCGGCGGCCCATCCAGAGGCCTGCGGAGGGAGTGACCTGCAGTGGAGACTTTCTTGTGGAGCCTGGGCGGCGTTGTGGTGCTCGTGATACTCAGCGGCATCAAGGTGGTGAAGGAGTACGAGCGGGGGGTGATCTTCCGACTGGGGCGGCTGGTGGGCGCCCGCGGCCCCGGCCTCTTTTACGTGATCCCGGTCATCGAGCAGATGGTCAAGATCGAGCTCCGGGTGATCACCTATGACGTGCCGCAGCAGGAGGTCATCACCCGCGACAACGTCACCATCAGGGTCAACGCGGTGCTGTACTTCCGCGTGCATGACCCGGAGGCGGCGATCGTGCAGGTACAGGACTTCATGCGCGCCACGGCGCAGATCGCGCAGACCACCATGCGCTCGGTCATCGGCGAGTCTGAGCTCGACGAGGTTCTGGCCGAGCGAGACAAGATCAACGACACCCTGCAGCGCATCATCGACGACCACACCGACCCCTGGGGCATCAAGGTCACCGCGGTGGAGGTGAAGGACGTCGAGCTGCCTGAGGAGATGCGCCGCGCCATCGCTCGGCAGGCGGAGGCGGAGCGCGAGCGGCGAGCCAAGATCATCGCCGCCGAGGGCGAGTTCCAGGCCTCCAAGCGCCTCTCGGAGGCCGCCGACATCATCGGCGCCCACCCGCCGGCCCTCCAACTGCGCTTCCTGCAGACGCTGGTGGAGATCTCGGCCGAGAAGGCCTCCACGGTCGTCTTCCCGCTGCCCATGGAGCTGTTCGAGGTGATGCAGGCGCTTACGTCGGGCCTCGCTCGCCTGTCCGGCGATGAGGGTGAGCAGCCCGAGTAGCTGCCCGCAGCCTCACTGCTGCTCCCGGTCATCCTGCATGGCGTAGAAGACCTGCTTGTTGGGGATGCTCAGCGTGGGCGCGATCTGCATGACCCCCTCCATGCAGCGGCGCACCAGTTCCGGATGCTCATCCCCCAGCGCGTCGGCGGCCGCCAGCAGACCGCGTATCTCGTCAGTTCGCCAGCCTCTTCGCCGCGCATCGCAGCCGTCCCTTCAACGCGACTTCGACAGTCATAGCCCACAGCGGCCAGATTCGGGCCGCAGCGCGGTCCTTCGACACTACAGCCGCCCAATTGCGTGCTGCGGCCGCCGGCGCCGACCGCTGGCAGCCCGGCCCCTGAAGCCGCAGCTTGAGCGTGCGCTCGTGCACATCCGCTGCATGGAGACACCAACTCCCGTATGGTGTATAATGTGACCCGTCGCGTGGGCGTAGAGCGTGGCTGGAAGGTCCAGCACCACGCGCCGCGAACATAGGTCGTCCAACGCTGCGATGTCAGGCACAGCGGCGTGCTTGAGATCGTCATCTTCGTATGCCCGTATCAGATGAGCGCCCGTCGGCGCTGGGACCGTGGATCATGGAGTCCATTTCACTCGCAGAGATCGTCGGTACCCTCAAGAAGCAGTGGGTGCTCATCGCTTCATTCGCTTTGGCCGCGACGCTGGCGGTTGGTCTCGTCACTGTGCTTCTTGTCCCCAACACGTGGGTCGCCACGGCCTCCATCATCTTCGAGCACACAGGCATAGGTATTCCGTCCTGGGCGGGGCAGTTGCCGGAGGTAGCCCTGGCACGCTCGACTTCCAGAGGCGATCTGTTGCGCGTGATGCTTGAGAGCCGCAGGATCCGCGGGGAGGTCGTGGATGAGCTGAACCTGGTGCAGAAGTTCGAGGTCGAGAGCCGAGCTGAGGCTATCAACAGGCTCGCAGAGCAGTACCGCATCGACCTTCCGGTTGAGGGGACACTTGTGCTGCGGGCTCAGTGGCCTGGCAGGCCGAAGGCGTACACGGACCCGGAGGCGGAGGAGGCCCCAGAGCTCGCAGCCGCCATCGCGCAAGCCATGATCGACAGCCTGGATGAGCTGCTTCGCGAGAAGGACTACACGGAGGCCGCCCGGCGCCGCCGCTTGCTTGAGGAGCAGCTCCAGCGAGCACGGAAGGAGCTGCGAGAGGCGGAGGATGAGCTGCTGGAGTACGCCACCAGCGAGCTGTTCGTGAGCCCCTCCGCTCACCAACAGGCCGCAGTTGGCAATCTGAACGAGTGGCGCAAACGCGAAACTGAGCTACAGATCGAGCTGGATGGCGCGCGGGAGCGTGAGGAGACGGCCTTGAGCCGCCTCAGGAGCCAGGACCGCATGGTCGTCTCCAGCGTTACCGAGCAGCGCAATCCGCAGATAGACCACCTCCGTCAGCGCATAGTCACCCTGCAGCAGCAGATCGCCGAGCAGACCGAGGTGCGGGGCAAGTCCGAGAAGCATCCTGACGTGGCCTCCCTGCGATCTCAGCTCGACAAGGCGGAGGCTCAACTGGCCGAGCAGCTCACAGCCGAGATGCAGACTCAGAGCAAGACGCTGACCATGGATCCCGGCTATGGCGAGCTGGCGAGCGACGCTGTGGCGAGTCGTCTGCAGGTCTCGGAGATAGAGGCGAAGATTGAGACCGTCCGCAGCCAGAAGCAGGCAGCGCTGGGAGAGCTCAGACAGTTGCCTTCCAGGTCGGCTCGATACGAGCGCCTGCAGCGGCAGGTGAGTCAGAAGACCGAGGCCGTTGCCAGACTCACCGCGGACTACGAGGCGGCTCGGGTGCTCGAGGCCAGCACCGGCCCCGCCTTCACCGTGCTCGACGAGCCGGTGCCTCCCAGTAAGCCCAGCGGGCCGAAGCTGAGGAACGTGCTTGCCGCCGCCTCCCTCGTCTCGCTCGCGGTCGCCGGTCTCCTGGCCTTCTGGCGCCAGGCCAGGATCGACGCCGCGCGTGCGGGCGAGGACGCCGCGGATCAATAGCCTTCCCTGCAGGAGCATCGTTTCATCAGCACCAGGCTGAAGCCTCCAGCTCGCCCTCGCCCTTCGGCCAGTGCTTGCCTGTGGTCACTTCCGAGGTCGCCGGATGCTGACGACCGCCGCACTCGGTGGCGGGGGGGCCCAGCTCTCTCGCGAGGACGACACCGTCGCGGGGACGCCAGTGCCGGGTGCGCACGGGCGTGGGCGGCATCTGAAATGGCGGAATCAACGCGGACGTCTCGGCGGATGGGTACATCCGTCATCGGAGGAAAGGTCATGATGCAGCACGGCGGAGCGCAGCGGAGTCTCCTTATTCTATCGTTGCTGCTGGCGATGGGGCAGGTCGCCTTGGCCCAGCCGGTGGGTGAGACCGCCCAGGCGGAGGGCGCCCTGGAGAGCGCCCTGCTGGTGATCAGGACGCAACCGCCTGTGGAGGAGCTCACGGTGACCGTCGGAGACAGGGCATTCCGCGCCACGAGGCCTCACGCGCAGAGCCCCTACCTGATGCTCTCCCTGTCACCGAACGTCATGCTCCCGGACGGCAGCGTGGCACTCAGCTTCTCCGGCGATCTGGACGCAGCCGACCATTGGGGCGTGTACCTGCTGCCAGGTTGGGCGCCGGAAGCTGTTGCGAATCAGCCGCCGAGCTGGCTGCGCCGCTGCTCTCTCGCCTTCCACGAGGGCACCGGACGGCTCCCCGAGCGGTTGACCCTGGAGCGATACGCGCTCCCGGACGCCGAGTTCGGCCAGTGGCCTCCACCGTCGCCCCCAGCCGGTCCGCCGGCTGCGAGAGGCCTCGGCGACGGAGCTCGGGAGCCGGCGCGGCCCGGCGCACCCATGCCCTCCGCAGCCGACCGCTTCGCGCAGCTTCCCCGCTTCGGCATGGAGGTGTTCGCCGCTGCGGAGGCAGCTCGGGAGGATGAGGCGGAGGCGGTAGCCGAGAGGGACTCCCGAGAGGCTCCGGAGAGGATCTCGCGGCGAGACGAGGCTGAGCGCGGGCAGCTCATCGCCGGCCAGGCTGTGCCCCCATCATACATCATCGGGCCCGGCGACGAGCTGGCCGTGCGGGTGTGGACGGAGGCCGTGGAACACATCGCGGTCACGCCCACGGTTGACGCCGAAGGCAAGATCTATCTCGAGCTGGTGGGCGAGGTGACAGTGGGCAGCAAGACGCTGGGGGAGATCCGCGAGATGCTCACGGAGCGCTACCACGAGTATTTCGACCGCGCCCAGGTGAGTGTGGCATTGGCACGGACCCGGGTGATCGAGGTCCGTGTGACGGGCGATGCCATGCGGCCGGGCACCTACAGACTCAGCGGTGCCTCAACCGTCTTCTCGGCGCTCTACGCCGCCGGCGGCCCCAGCGAGATCGGCAGCCTCCGCAGAATCACGCTGCATCGCAGGGGGCAGGAGCCGCGGACCGTGGACCTCTACGACTACCTCCTGGAGGGAGATACCAGTGCCGACGTGTTGCTCGAGCCCGATGACACCGTGTTCATACCTCCGGCCGGCCCCACCGTGGGCCTGACCGGCGAGGTGCAGAGGCCGGGCCGCTATGAGCTTGAGGATGCCACCACAGTGGCGGAGGCGCTGGAAATGGCGGGCGGCCTCACCAGCGTCGGACATGCAGGCAAGCTGCAGATCTGGCGTGTTGGCGAGTCCGGCCGGCGCCATCTCCTCAATGTGGACGCACTCGAGGAGTCCGAAAGCGAGCTGCAGACGCGCGCCGGCGACCTCATCGTCGTGGCCCCCGTGCTGGAGGAGCCTCACAACGCGGTGGAGCTGTATGGTGCCGTGGCCCGCCCGGGATACTACGAGTTCCGGGAGGGGATGACCGTCGCGGAGCTGCTAGACAGGGCGCAGGGGGTCACTGAGAACGCCCACATCGAGCGAGCGTGGCTCTGGCGACTCAACGAGGAGTTGGACTACGAGCACATCAGCTTCGACCTCGGGGCGGCCCTGTCGGGGGATGCGGAGGAGAATATGGCCCTGCGCCCACGCGACCAGGTGGTCATCCTCTCAGAGGAGCAGGCGGAGGCGCCCATGGAGGTGGAGGTCACCGGCGCTGTGCGCCGGCCCGGGATCGTTCCCTGGAGGGAGGGAATGCGGGTCTCCGATCTGATCACCGAGACCGGTGGGCTTTTGGAGGGCGCTTACACCGGGCGAGCTGATCTGCAGAGGCTCACCGCCGACCAGCGCAGAGAGATCATCCCGGTGCGGCTCGCAGAGGCATTGGACGGCGAGCAGAGCGCGGATCTGCGGATTGAGCGTGGCGATGTGCTGCGCGTCCTGCAGCGTTCGGATGTCACGGTCGCAAGCGAGATAGAGGTGGAGGGCTACGTCAACGAGCCGGGACGGTACCCGCGCCTGGAGGGCATGCGCGTCTCCGACGCTCTGATCGCGGGCGGAGGCCTTGCGCCCAACGCGGGAGACCAGGTGCAGTACACTCCCGGCGGTGCGAGGACAGAGGTGGAATCGATCTATCTCAGCCTCCAGCACGACGGGGCAACCTTCACCGTCGAGCCCGACCCGGTGCTTGAAGACAATGACCTGGTCACCGTCCTGGGGATGGGCGACCTCATAGGCTGGCCGAAGTCCGTGACCATCCGTGGCAGGGTGGCGAAGCCAGGAACCTATGCCCTCCAGGTGGGGCCGGACGAGACGGATACCGTGTTCGATCTGGTGCAGAGGGCGGGAGGGCTGTTGCCCAACGCCAATCCCAATGGCATCGTCCTCTACCGCCTGCGCGATGAGATCATTGGGGAGGAGCAGTCGGAGGACCTCCGCCAGGTCATAGCTGTCCTGAACCGGGAGCTTGCGGCGAGGACGGTGAAGGGCGAGGAGCAGAGGGAGGCCGGCATTACCCAGCGAGTTGCCGAGGGCCTCAGAACCGCATTCTCCGAAGGCGGATCAGCCATGATTGTCCCCCCACGAAGGCTGACCGAGCAGGCGTGGGCTCGCGCAGTTCCCATTGACGGCGAGCGCATGCTCGCCACCAACGGGGAGGATGCCAACTTCGACCTCGCACACGGGGACGTGGTCGTGGTTCCCGAGATGCCCAGTACAGTCACCGTGTTCGGAGCAGTGGTGCGTCCAGGTGCCCTGGTCTGGAAAGAGAGCCTCAGGCCCACGGACTACATCAACAACTCCGGAGGCCCGGCGCCGGATGCGCGTCTGCGACGGACCGTGGTCATTCGTGCCAATGGCGCAGTGGAGGCTGAAGCGCTGAAGGCAGATATCAGGCCGGGGGACATCATCCTCGTTCCCTCGGACTACATGGTCCGCAGGCTCCAGCGCCCAAGCACCTTCGACCGGGTCCTTGACGCGGTCGGTGCCGTGCTCGGCGCCTACCTGCTCTTCGACTGACCGTCACCGCGCAGCAGAGGGGGCTGGCGCAGGCCGCGGGCCCAGGGACCGGGGGGCAGCGATGTGCTTGGCTGCCCTCGTGCCGGCAGTGCCTCCCCGAAGGCCCTATGCATTACTCACATCTTGCCCGCTCGCGGAAGTCCAATGGCCGCGTTGTCCGCCAGGTCATTCACTTCCGTGGCGCGGGCGCCCTCGCCCGCACGCCGTGTGATGGAGGGGCCGCTCCGAGCGTCGCCGCCCCCGGCGGCGCGAGGAGTGAGGCCCGCCAGGGCCGAAGGTTCCACCCCGGCCCATGTCGTTCCTGAGCGCGAACGGCAAACGGCCGGGCCGGGATGGAACCTGCCACCTGCGCAATACGACCGCGCAGGCGGCACCCTGGAGTTCGGATAGCGAACTCTTAAGAGAAGCCTACTGGCTTCTCCATCGCTACGCTCGGGCGGCCCCTCCGTACGACAACAACACACGCCCGAGCGCGTGGTCAACTCCATCACAGGCCTGGCCTCTCTCAAGATGTGCGTAATGCGTAGCCGAAGGCCAGAGGGATCTCAAGGTTCACCCGGCCGAGGAATACTACTCAGGCGAGCACACTGACCTGGGGCCGGATATCGTCGCTCTCCCTCAGGACTTCGCCCTGGAGACCGTCCACATCCCCAGCAACCGAGACCATCCATTCCGGGAACAGTGTTCGTCAGGAGCGGACTTACTGTGCACGTATGGGCGTCTGTTGGTCGGCGGCATCAAGCAGCTCCTGGAGCCTGGCCAGACGCCCGGAGCACTCCCCCCGCAGGCGCGGGTCCGCGGTGATGACGATCATCCTGGAGACCGAAAGCTCCGGGAACGTGAACACCAGCCCGCCCTTCCCGTCATCTCGCGGCTCGACGTCCTCGAGTCCCCGATGGCTCACCCCGAAGACCGACGCTGGCCGCAGCCAGTGGGGCACCGACAGCTCCACCTCCACCGCCACAGGCTCGTACGAGACGGGGCTGTTGGGATTGGACAGCGGACCCGTAGGGGCGAAGGACTCCCCGAGGTCGATGTTCTGGTTCAGGACCAGGAGGATCATCGTGTCGCAGCCGGCGATGAGGGCGGTGGCGGCTGCGGCCGGCTTGCCGTTCGGCGCCCTAGCGGGCGCGCACCTGGTCACTTCAGCCCGGTAGCACACGTCGGCAATGGCCAGCTCGGGGCCGACGGTGCGCATCTCCGCGTTGAGGCGCCCGATCTCATCCCAGTTGTCCTTGAGCATCCCCGCGACATCGTCGGGGTAGATGTACCCCCACGCCCAGTTGCCGGCCAGAGCCCCCAGGCCGGTGCGCACCAGCGGCCCATCGATGTAGTAGTGCCCCGTCTTTTCGGTGGCCCAGTAGCCCCAGTGAGCGATGGACTTGGCGCCCTCCATGAGCACCCCGTAGGTGATCCGGCGCTGCTCCTTCGGCGTGAGGCAGCGCTGGAACTGGTCCGCCAGCGGCAGCACCTCCCGGCTGTCGGGGTCAACGGGGACGGGGATCTCGCCGTCGCGGAAGTAGGGCCAGAAGGGGCGCCGTCCCAGGCGGAACTCCCGGTAGGGCAGCCGCTGGATGTAGCCGAAGTCGCCGCCGGTGGCGGGGCACATGAAGTAGCCGTAGGAGTGCATGACGGTGTCGCCGACCACGAGATGTCCGCTTGCGGAGCTGGCCTGCGGTGACACGAAGTTGTAGCTCAGGCACGGCAGCCGTCTGTCGTCGAGCAGGAAGTACTCCTCGGCCTTCGAGAACCACTGCATGTGCCTCTCGACCGGCTGCCCCCAGGCCTTGTCCACCTCATCGACCCAGATCGCCAGGAGGTCCTCGCCGCCGTAGCTCTCCGCGGGGTATATGAAGTTGGGCGTGCGGCCGATCATCGGGAAGCGCTTGAACCCGAACCGGTCCCAGACCTCGTCCGGCCCGGCTCGGTGCGGCACCGCCGTCGCACAGTGATTCCCGATGTCCTCCAGCCAGTCCGTGCGGGGAATCTGCTTGCCAGTGTAGACGAGAACGTTGAACTCGGAGGGGAAGGCCCGCAACTGGTGGCCCGTCATCAGCCCCTCCTCCGTCTCCACAAGCAGCACCACGGCCTCGCCCCTGCGCAGGCGCCGGGGAAGTGCGACCTCAAGGGGCACCACATCTGAGGCCAGCACCCGGGACCCGAAGCGCGTCTGGTCCGTCACCTCCACGCCGTCAACCCACACCCGGCTGATGGTATACGTCGAGCCATCCCTGCCGTAGACCGCCCGGTTGTTCTGCAGGTAGGCGTACATCCGCGTGAGGTCTTCGGAGAATCCGAAGAAGTTGACCTGCACCGGCTCGTAGGCGCCGCCAAGAGCGACCCGAGCGTTCAGGCGCCGCCCCCTCACCGGGCTGACCGTCACGTCACAGTCGATCATGTCGTCGGGACTCGCCAGCAGGCGGCTGCCCACCTTTTCCGGGACCCCCCGCAGGCGGATCTCGATCTGACCCAGCCTGCCCGGGGCCAGGAACATCGGCCGCTGCCGGACGAACGCGATCCAGTCGGGCTTGGCTTCGCCGACGGCCGGCCGGCCAAGAGCCGATGCGGACTCGATCGCCCCGTGCCCGTCGCCGGTGTTGCGAACGTAGAGGTAGATCGAGCCGGTGACCGGGATGGCCAGCATGGGGTTGGCGCGCTCGGGGCGCCAGTTCGCCCACACCAGCTCGTAGTCGGGGCTGCCGCCGGCCAGCGGGTCCGCCGCCGCAAGGTCCACCCACTCGCCATCGATCGCAACATCATCGAACGCGGCCTGGCTCTCGGCGTAGAGGCCGATGTACCCGTCCTCAGCCGCGATCTCCGTCTCAGTCTCGCCCACCCTCTGCCCGTCGATCCACAGCACGACCCTCTCCGCCGTCAGCTCCACCCTGACCTCGTACCAGCGGCCGACCTCGGGGCTGAAACGACACAGGGGAACGTCCTGTGGCGGCCCGTCCAGGCTCGCGCCGCCGTAGGACCCCAGGCGCACCTTAGTAGCGCCCTGGCCGCGGCGGAACCTGAGGATGACGCCGAAGCTCCCCCAGTCGAAGGGCGCCTCGTCGCCCGCCTTGGCCGTCGCCATCGCCCGCAGAGAGATGCTGCCCGAGTCCAGCCGCTTGCGCAGGAGGATACAGTGGCGCCCCCACCCGGGTGCGGTCTGATGCAGCGCCCCGTCGATCACCTCCCAGGCCCCACCTGCGACGAACCATCCGTCGAAGTCGCCGTCGTCGAAGTCATCGCTCCACGTCGCCGCCGTCGCTCCCTGACCGACCCAGGCCGACAGGGCGATGCAGAACGCCACACTGATGACGCGGCTCGTCTTCATCTCGCCGGTCCCCTGCGATCTGAGGATAGGGGCACTACTGCCCGTTGCGCGTGACCGTGAAGTTGTCGAACCTGGCATGGGTCTCGGTGAAGACACCCGGGCGGCCCTCGAGGTCGGCGAAGGGATCACGGAATATCGCCATGGTGGTTCCGTCAACCGAGACGCCCACCAGGCCGCCCCGCATCACGATCTTGAGCCGATAGGTCCGACCGCACTCGGGTCGCACCGAGCCGATCTGGATCTTATCGACCCCCGGCATGCGCCCGTCGATGTTGATGGCTCCATAGGAGCCGAAGCGGAACCACCACTGATGCTCCTCGTCCACGTACTTGCCGACCAGCCCCACGGAGGCGAAGCGATACCGGTTCTGCTCCATCGGCGTGGCATCAACTTCGATGACACCCTCGCGGATGGCCATGCCCGCCAGCACTCGGGCGTGCGGGGCCCCCGATGCGTCCGGGTGGACGAGCTCTCCCTCCGTAACCTCCCACGTGCCCTGCACCACCTGCCAACGCTCGCCGAGCGGCTCGTCAAAGTCATCCGAGAATACGACCTCCGCGTTGGCCACGTCGGCCGCCGCCAGCACAAGCGCGCTCGCGCAGGCGGATACCACGCTCACCAGCCACATCAACCGTCCCATCGGTGCACCTCCCCTCCAGCAGTCCACGCCACGCCGCACGCTGGGCCGACCAGCCCCCGGAGCGCTCAGTCGCAACCGCTACGGCCCCACCGAGCAGTCGTCCACGGAGGTGCGCAACTGCAGGGCGCCGCCGGCCGTCGGCAGCGTCCAGACGGTTCCCTCGTCCTCGGCCGCACGGGTGATCTCCGGCACCTCCAATTCGTCCTGCCCGGGCGCCAGGGGCACGATGGCGACGGTCATCGCGGCGGTCAGCTCCACCGTGCCGACATACGTCACCGCCGGCGCGGGCATCAGCTTGTGCCCGCCGCGGCCGGTCCAGCCCCGGCCATGCTTCTGATCGTGGCCGTCCTCGCGCCGGAGCACATCCGACGGCGTCCCGCTCGGCCAATAGCTCGTGTGCGGCTCCCTGTCGCCCACAGTCACAACCGGCTGCAGCGACGCGTCCAGCGGCGCCAGCATCAGCCGCGCGCCGTTGGGCGCGGTGGCGACCGTGCTGGTCCCCTGCAGCTCAATCTCGACGTCGGCCTCGAACTGGAAGTTCTGCTCGACCTCCGCTTCGCTCTGGTCTCCCGTCAGCACGTCCTGCAGCACC
>JAYENL010000087.1:0-11623 GCA_034722055.1 Armatimonadota bacterium | reverse complement strand
ACGGCGTGCAGGCGAGGGCGCCCGCACTACTTGACGGGTGGGCCGGGGTGGAACCTGAGCGGTGCGTTGCAACGCACCGCTCCCCGGAGACGCTGCGCGTCTCTTCCCGCCGCCACAGCTCGCCCGCTCGCTCCGCTCGGGGCGGCCCCTCCATGGTGGCAGTACGCAAACTCCTGCCACCCAGCACCAGTGTCCGTTTGAACGCCACCGTCATCCGCCAGCACCGCGGCGAGCTTGCGCGCGGCGCGGCCAGGGAAGATCAGATGCACGAGCAGATCAGCGATGTCCAGCCCTCGGGCCCCCCGGACGCAGAGGCGCGGCCGGCCACGCACGTACGGATCATCACGATGCTGGTGCTCAGCATCGGCCTGACGTGGCTGGCCGGCTACTGGATCCGCCAGGGGGAGATCATCGCACTCTCGGCCCAGATGACCGAGGCGGTGCCCTCCATCCCGGGCCTGACGGCGCTGCTGGTGCTTGCGGGCGCCAGCCCCCTGCTGCGCCGGCTCCCCTACGTGCGCGACCTCTCGGCCGGCGAGATCATCGTGGTCTACCTGTTCGTGACCGTGGCGACCTTCATGTTCGGCTGCGGCGTGACTCGCTTCTTGATCGCCACCGTCAGCGCCCCCTGGTACTACTCCACCCCAGTGGCGCCCACCGACACCATCGCGCCCCACATCCCATCCTGGCTGTCGCCTCCGGAGCTGATCTACCACAAGTGGCTTTACGAGGCCTCGCCGACCGGGGAGATCCCGTGGGAGGTCTGGCGGATCCCCGTTGTGGTCTGGACCGGCTTCTTCGTGCTCTTCGGCGGCACGCTGATGTGCCTGATGATCCTCTTTGCCGAGCAGTGGATCGAGCACGAGCGCCTCGTCTTCCCCCTGGTTCGCCTCCCGCTGGAGATTCTAGGGGAGGAGGGCGCCACACCGCTGTTCCGCAACCCCATCACCTGGATCGGCATGGGGATCGCCACGGTCCTGAACTTCTACCTGATGAGCCGGGCGGTGTTCTTCGGCGGCCCCAAGGGGACCCTCAACTTCGACATCAGCCGGGGAATCACCGACTACCCCTTCCGTGCCATCCGGCCCATGAACATCGACTTCCGACCGGGCCTGATCGGCCTGGGATACCTCATCTCCACCGAGCTGTCGTTCTCGATCTGGTTCTTCTACCTGTTTCAGAAGCTGCAGGCGCTGGTGATGGCCTCGGTGGGCTATCGAGTGGGCGGCATGCCCTTCGCTCAGGAGCAGGGCATCGGCGCCTACCTGGTGATGGGCGGAGTGCTGCTGTGGAAGGGCCGCGAGGCCATCCGCCACGCCTGGCGAAGCCTGCTGCGCCCCGCGCTGGGCCGCGGCGACCGCCTGCCCTATCGCTGGGCGCTGCTGGGAGCGATCGTGGGCTTCACCGGCCTGTTCATGTTCTTCGTCACCGCCGGCATGGCTCCGTGGCTGGCGGGGCTGTACCTGAGCATACTGGTCATCGTGGGCGTCGTCTACGGCCGGCTGCGCGCGGAGACCGGCGTCCCCATTCTGTGGGCCTTCCCCTATGGGCAGCAGCACAAGGTCATCTGGAACTTCCTCGGCCAGGAGGGCGTGGTCGGTCCCAGCAGCGACCTGCGCTCCCCGACCATCTTCGCCATGATGGGCTTCCTCTCGCGCGGGTACTTCCCCACGGTCTCGGGCTATCAGATCGAGGGCCTGCACCTGGCGCAGCGCACGAAGGTCCACTGGCGGCAGATCGTGACCACGCTGCTGCTGGCGGTGGCGGTGGGCGCGGTGTTCGCCTTCGTCTTCCACCTCCAGCCCTACTACGAGGAGGGCGGCGTGGGCCTCCGCGGCGGCATCTGGGGCGCCGGCACCGCTCGTCAGGAGTACACCAACGTGCTCCGCGCCCGGGACATGCCCGCGCCCCCGGACACACCGCGGATCATCGCCACCATCGGCGGGGGCCTGCTGGTGGCCGCCATCTCCATCGCCCGCGGCTACTGGTTCGGCTTCCCGCTGCATCCCATCGGCTACGTGCTGGCGGGGGCCTTCGGCCACAAGCTATGGGGGCCGTTCCTTGTGGTGTGGATCTGTAAGACCATCCTGCTGCGCTACGGCGGCAGCCAGTCGTATCTGCGGGCGCTCCCGGGCTTTTTGGGCTTCGCCGTGGGGCACTTCATCACCGCGGGGCTCATCTGGGGCTCACTGGGCGCGGCCCTGGGTGGCCCCTTCCTCCGCTGGGGAGTGTGGTTTGGATAGCGGCGGCAACGACCGCAACCCCGCTGAGAAGCGGCAACCGAAAGCATGTGCTGCTCATCGTCGCCACCCGGAGCGGCCGGCAGTTTTCAGGGAGCTACAAGCTACAAGCTGCAAGCCTCAAGCTGACGGCTCAGGACTGTACCGCAACGCATCTGCCGACGGTGGGCGTGAGCTGTTGCCGTCGGAGGGGCCGCACGACGACGGCTGCTTTGCAGCCGGAGGAGGTCGGCCCAACACGCCGTTCCTCAACCCATCCACGACAGCCTGCTGGATTGCCGCGAAACCATTTATCTCCCCCTTGACACTCGAACGCACGTTCTATATACTATGAGTCACCCACGATGGATGTGAGTGATCATGGTAACGATGACCAAGTCGATAGGCGAGCCGATCGAGATCGCGACCATAGGGGGCGATCGCTGCCCGGATGCATTCACCTGGCGGGGCAGGCGCTACCGGGTGGTGGAGACCGGCGGGACCTGGCGGCTGCTGGGGCGCTGGTGGGAGGGCGATGGAGAGCGATGCTTCCTGCGGGTGATGACCGAAGCCGGCAAGTGCTTCGATCTCTGCCGCTATGCCGCCACCGATCAGTGGCACGTCTACCGCGTGTGGGACTGAAGACAAGCGGCCCTTTCATCCCTACGTGGGACATCTTCGCGTAGGAAATCTTCGCGTAGGTCGGGCTTCCAGCCCGACGCCGTTGTTCAGTCGCGGGCGGCAACGGCGTGCGGGCGGGGGCGCCCGCACCACGGACGACAAACGACAAACGGCCGGCGGGTCTGAAGCCCCATCGCTCCGTACGGCATGACGGTACGGCGCACGACAACGACCGGGCGCGAGAGCTGCGCAGCAGCTCCCGTAGTCGCGCCCCTCCAAACGACACGACAACGACCGGCGCGGCACAGGTCCGCGCCCTACAACGACAACCTTTTCTCGCCGCTCAGAGCCGATAACGAACCGCGAGAATCCATGAACTTCGTCCACCTGCACGCACACAGCAACTTCTCCTTCTACGATGGCGCGGCGCCGGTCGATGAGCTGGCGCGGGCGGCGCGCGACAGGGGGATGTCCGCCATCGCGCTGACCGATCACAACTCCCTCGCCGGCGCGGTGCGGTTCTTCCAGGCCGCAACCGAGGTCGGCGTCAGGCCCATCATCGGCGTGGAGTTTACCGTCGAGCCCGTGCTGCCCGATCTGCTTGAGGACTCCGCACGTCCGCCACACCTGCTGCTGCTGGCCGAGGACAACGAGGGCTACTCGAACCTCTGCCGGCTGGTGACCGCTGCCCGGCTGGGCGAGGCCCGCCGCGAGAGCGCCTTCTCGGCGGCCTACGAGGACGTGGACCGCGACAACCCGGTGCTGAGCCAGGAGAACCTGCGCCGGCACTCCGACCACCTCATCGCGCTGACGGCCTGCCGCAAGCGCGGCGAGATCCCCAGCCTCCTGGACCGCAAGCGCTTCTCCGAGGCCCGGGCGGTCGCCGAGCACTACCGCGACCTGTTCGGCCCCGAACGCCTCTTCATCGAGCTGCACAATCACCTGCTGCCTCGCCCGCACAGCCGCCTGCGCTACCGCCTGGCCGACCTGGCCGCCCGCCTGGAGCTGGAGTGCGTGGCGACCAACAACGTGCATTACGTCGAGAAGTCGCTGTATCGCCTCCAGGATGTCATGGTCTGCATGGGCGCGCGGCAGACGGTCGATGAGCCCAACCCCGACCGGCGGCCCAACGCCGAGTTCTACCTCAAGGATCCTCACCAGATGGCGGAGCTCTTCGCCGACCAGCCGGAGGCGGTCGAAAACGCCGCGCGCATCGCACAGCGCTGCCAGTGGGAGCTGGACCTGGAGACCTTCCATTTCCCCGCCTTCGATATGGATGAGCTGCGGGAGCATTGCAGGCGGGGTGGTGAGGGCGGGAATGGGGAAGCGGCAATTGGCAATCGGGAAGCGCCGGGACGGCGAACGGCCCCGTCATTCTCGCGCAGGTCGGGCTTCCAGCCCGATCACGAACAGCGGTGTTCCTCGCGTAGGTCGGGCTTCCAGCCCGACTCCTTTTGGCGCGGCACAGGTCCGCGCCCTACAACGGCAACGACAGACAACGGCGGGCGGGCAAGGAAGCCCACCCCTCCGTACGACGCGACGGCAACGACAGACGACAACGGCTGGCGCGGCACAGGTCCGCGCCCTACAACGGCAACGACAGACGACAACGGCGGGCGGGCTGGGAAGCCCCCCGCTCCGTACGGCATAACGGCTCCGGATGCAGGGCGATTGCCGTTGCCTTGCCGTATGGAGGGGCCGGACCACCGTCCGGCCCGCCGTTCCCTTCATTATGGGAGGCGGGCGCCCTCGCCCGCCAGGGGGCCACAGGCCCGCTGTAACCTGCGGCGGCGGCACGGCGGCAACGACAAACGACAAACGGCCGGGCGGGCTGGGCAGCCCACCCCTCCGTACGACGCGACGGCAACGACAGACGACAACGGCTGGCGCGGCACAGGTCCGCGCCCTACAACGGCAACGACAGACGACAACGGCGGGCGGGCTGGGAAGCCCCCCGCTCCGTACGGCATAACGGCTCCGGATGCAGGGCGATTGCCGTTGCCTTGCCGTATGGAGGGGCCGGACCACCGTCCGGCCCGCCGTTCCCTTCATTATGGGAGGCGGGCGCCCTCGCCCGCCAGGGGGCCACAGGCCCGCTGTAACCTGCGGCGACGGCACGGCGGCAACGACAAACGACAAACGGCCGGGCGGGCTGGGCAGCCCACCCCTCCGTACGACGCGACGGTAACGGCAGACGACGACGGCGGGCGCGGCACAGGTCCGCGCCCTACAACGGCAACGACAGACGACAACGGCGGGCGGGCTGGGAAGCCCGCCCCTCCGTACGACATAACGGCAGCGGATGACGGCAACGGCCGGCGCGGCTGCGCTCGTAGTGCGAGCGCTACTGGAGTTTGCACAGCAAACTCCCCGAGGTCGCGAAGCGACCTCCCGGGTCCGCGCCCTACAACGGAAACGGCATCCCCCGCCGCCGTCTCGTATCCGCCTCCCCGCGAGGGCGAGGGCACGCGCCAGTACCTCCGCCGGCTGTGCTATCATGGCGCCGCGCGCCTCTACGGCCACGTCACCGGCCAAGTCCGCGAGCGCCTCGAGCACGAGCTGTCCATCATCGAGGATAAGGGCCTCTCAGACTATTTCCTGATCGTCTGGGACATCGTGCGCTTCGCCCGCGAGCAGGGCATCCGCTGCTCGGGCCGCGGCTCTGCCGGGGACTCCATCGTCAGCTACGTGCTGGGCATCACGCTCGCGGATCCCATCGCCAACGACCTGCTCTTCGAGCGCTTCCTCAACCCCAAGCGCCGGAACATGCCGGACATCGACGTGGACTTCGACACCCGCCGCCGCGATGAGGTCACCAAGTACATCTACGACAAGTACGGCGCCGAGCAAGTGGCCGCGGTCTGCACCGTCAACACCTTCCGCGCCCGCTCGGCGATTCGGGAGATCGGCAAGGCCCTCGGCTTCCCGGAGGAGGAGATCGGCAAGCTGGCCTCAGTCTTCCCGCACATCCGCGCCGCCGACATCGCCGAGGCCATCGAGAAGTACCCCGAGGTCCGCGACGCCGAGCTGGATGTGGAGGACAAGCGGCTGCTCATCGAGCTGTGCCGGGAGATCTCCGGCTTCCCGCGGCACCTGTCGGTGCACGTCGGCGGGCTGCTCATCGGCGCCAGGCCGCTGACCGAGATGGTGCCCCTGGAGCTGGCGAACAAGGGCATCGTCATCGCCCAGTTCGACAAGGATGACGTGGAGGCGCTGGGGCTGGTGAAGATGGACATCCTCGGCCTGCGCATCCACTCCGCCATCGAGGATGCCCTGGATCACATCGAGGGCCGTGAGGGCGTTCGCCCGGACCTCGACGCCCTCCCGCTGGATGACGAGCCGACCTACCAGCTCTTGCGCGGCACCCGCACCGTGGGGCTGTTCCAGCTCGAGAGCCCCGGTCAGCGGAACCTGCTCGGCCGCACCCAGCCGACCGAGTTCGAGGACATCGTCGCCAACATCTCGCTGTTTCGCCCCGGGCCGGTGCAGGCCGACATGATCACCCCGTATGTGCTGCGCAAGCACGGCCTGCAGCAGGTCACCTACCCCCACCCGGACCTCGAGCCCATCCTGCAGAGCACCTTCGGCGTGGTCATCTATCAGGAGCAGGTGCTGCGCATCGCCCACGCCATCGGCGGCTTCTCGCTGGGCGAGGCGGACGTGCTGCGCCGGATGATGACCAGCGACATCGCCCCCGAGGACCTGGAGGAGCTGCAGGAGCGCTTCATGCTCCGCGCCGGCGAGCGCGGCATCCGACCGGAGGTGGCGGAGGAGATCTTCGGCATGATCCGGGGCTTCGCGGCCTACGGCTTCAACAAGGCCCACGCGGCCTGCTTCGGCAAGATGTCCTACCAGACCGCCTGGCTGAAGGCCCACTACCCGGCGGAGCTGGCGGCCGGGATCCTCTCCAGCCAGCCCATGGGCTTCTATCCGCCGCGCACCGTCGCCGAGGACGCCAAGCGCTGCGGCGCGGGCATCCTGCCCCCGTGCGTGAATCGCAGCGAGGACCGCTGCCTGGTGGAGTACGATGACAACCCCACCGGCGACATCCGCCTGGGGCTGTGGATGGTGCGGGGGCTGCAGGAGCGGAGCGTGGAGCGCATCCTGGCCGAGCGGGAGCGCGGCGGCGCCTTCGCGTCCCTGGAGGACTTCTGCCGCCGCACGAGCATCCCGCGGCCGGCGGTCGAGAACCTGGTGCTGGCCCGGGCCTTCGCCTTCACGGGGCTGAACGTCCCGGAGCTGATGTGGCGGCTGGGCGCGCTGCCGGATGACGCCGTGGCCGACCGGCGCGGGCGGCGCAGCAGCCCCACGCTGTCATACGGCGACGTGGACGACCTGGTGGGCATGCTGCCGTCGCTGGACCCCATGACCGAGGTGGGGCGCGTCGCCACCGACCTGCACGTCCTCGGTGTCAGCACCACGCGCAACGCCTTCAGCTTCTGGCGCGAGCGTCTCGACGAGATGGAAGTCACGTCCAGCACGGGGCTGTGGGAGTGCGAGGACGGCGACCGCGTGCGGGTGGCGGGGATCGTGGTCTCCCGCGCTAGGCCGCCCACCCGCAGCGGCCGCACCGCCATCTTCATCTCGCTCGAGGACGATGTCGGCCTGGTGGATGTGGCGGTCTTCGAGGAGGCCTATCAGGAGTGCGGGCGGGCGCTGTATACCAGCCCCGTCCTGTGCGTGGAGGGCACGCTCACGCGCATGGGCAAATTGGACCTGTCGGTGACCGCCGAGCGCGTCATTGGCCTCGGCTCGTGGCAGGACTTCAGGCTGGCCCCGGTCGGCGACAAGAGCCTCGGCAGTGCAGCGCATCGGAATGAGAGAATCCTGCGCCAGACGCCGGCACGGGGAGGGGAGAGGCGGCAGATCGCGTACTACTGAACGGCAACTGCAGGCCTCTGGTCGTCTTGCGCAGGCGGCAGGTTCCACACCGGCCGCTGGATGGACCTGTTGGCGCCGGTCCTCCCGCACACGGTCCCGGCCCAAGTGTTAAGTAGTGCAGGGGCCCTCCCCTGCACGCCGTTTGGGCCTTCCCAGAGACGCCCGGCATGGGCCGGGGTGGAACCTTTGGCCCTCGCGGGCCTCACTCCTCGCGCCGGCGTGCGCGGCGCTCGGAGCGGCCCCTCCAGGAATGCCCCCCGGACATCGGCCTCCCCGAACGCGCCAGACGTGGGCATTGCATCGCCGGAACGGAGGGGCGCCTGAGCGCAGCCTATCGTTCCGTGGCACGGACACTCCTGTCCGTGCGTCGTCCCGGCGACGCGCTTGAGAACGGTCAGACGACAACGACCGGGCGAGCAAGGAAGCTCGCCCCTCCTAACAACACTCGCTCTCTCCGGCGAAGGTCTCCCACCTCGCCTCGCCGAAGCGCCTCGGCGTCCCACGCATCCCCACACGGAGGCTGTGGTCATCGCACTCGAGGGCGGCGTGACGCCAACCGGCGCGGAGGCGCCGGCGGAGCAGAGGCCGGCCATCACGCCCCCGGCGGTGATCGCCGGGCTGCTGGCGCTGCTGACCGCCATCGCCATGATCCACTGGGCGGAGCTGGTGCTCGGCGGGCGCCGCGGCCACACCGCCATGGCCAACACCTCCGTGCCCGTGGGCGCCTTCAGCGCCCTGCTGGCGGTGCTGGCGATCAGCGCCGCGGTGGGCGCGCTGAGCCACCGCTGGGGGCTCAGCCAGCGCGAGCTGATCGTGGTCTACGTCATGGCGACCACCGGCTCGGTGCTGGCCTCCTCGGGAGCGATTCACTTCATCGTCCCGGAGCTGGCCTCACCCTACTACCTCGCCACGCCCGAGAACGAGTGGGCGCAGTTCCACGAGTACATCCCGGAGTGGATCGCCCCCAGCGATCCCCGGCAGCTCAGGCCCTTCTTCGAGGGCGGCCCGCTGCCCGTGGACGCCTGGCTGGGGCCGGGGATCATCTGGTGCGGCTTCATCTTCGTCTTCGCCCTGTGCACGCTGAGCCTCTCCGCCATCGTCCGCGGCCAGTGGATCCGCCGCGAGCGCCTGACCTTCCCCACGGTCTACGTGCCGCTGGAGGTGACCGCGCGCAGTGGCGGCTTCTGGCGCAACCCGGTGGCGCTGATCGGCATGGCGATCCCCTTCCTGCTGGGCGGCCTCAACACGCTCAACCGCAACTTCCCGCAGATCCCCAAGGTGGAGCTGCGGAACGTCAACCTTTCCCGGCACTTCACGAGCCCGCCCTGGAATGCCATGGGCGGCCTGCGGCTGTCGTTCTACCCCTTCGTCATCGGCATCGCCTACCTGCTGACCGCGGAGGTCACCTTCTCGTGCTGGTTCTTCCACCTGGCGCGGAAGCTCTCGCGGGTGCTGGCGGCGGCCTTCGGCGTCTCGGAGTGGGGGACAGGCGGGCTCAGCCGCTTCCCCTTCGCCGAGCACCAGGGCGCGGGGGCCTTCGTCGGCCTGACGGTGCTGAGCATCTGGGTGGGGCGGGCCGAGCTCGCCACCATCCTGCGGGAGACCTTCTCGCCCGACGCCGAAGGGCGTTCCAGCACGCCCCGCTGGGCGGTGGTATGCCTGCTGCTGAGCTTCGGCGCCATGGTGGGCTTCGCCCAGGTTGCGGGCATGAGCACGTGGCTGGCCGCGCTGACCATCGGCCTGTCGCTGGTCTATCTCACCGCGGCCACGCGCATCCGGGCGGAGACCGGCGACGCCTGGCTCTTCGGCCCGCGCGTGGATCCAAGCTCGCTGATCGTGGAGACCGCCGGCGCGCGCAGGTTCGGCCCCCGGGACCTGACCGTCATGGCCTTCCTCGCCAACATCTCCTCGTATGACCTGCGCTGCGTCGTCATGCCCCACCAGCTCGACGGCTACAAGCTGGCGCACGAGCTGTCCATCGACCGCTCCCGCATGACGCTGGCGATGGGCGGCGCCACTGCGGTCGGCGTCCCGGTGGCCTTCTGGGGCGCGCTGTGGGTCTGGCACCTGCTGGGGGCCACCGCAAAGGGCGAGGTCTGGCGGCTGCGGCAGGGGCAGAGGCCCTTCGAGGCCCTGGCCAGCTACCTGCAGGCGCCGCAGCCGGCCGACCTGCTGGGGCTCATCTTCGTCGGCGGCGGACTGGTGGTGACGCTGGGGCTGTTCGCCATGCGGACGCGCTTCTTGTGGTGGCCGTTCCATCCGGTGGGCTACGCCGTCGCCAACACGCCCAGCATGGGCGCCCAGTGGTTCCCCTTCCTGCTGGCGTGGGCCGCGAAGTCCCTGATCCTGCGCTACGGCGGGCCGAGGCTCTACCGCCGGGCGCTCCCCTTCTTCCTGGGACTGGTGGTCGGCGACCTCATCAATGGCGGCTTCTTCACCACGTTGGGCTTCTTCATCGAGGGAATGCAGGTCTACCCGATGAACTGGTAGGTGGCGGTGCGAGACGTCTCGCGACCGAATGGCAGGAAGGGGTGCATCTTATGCTACGAGTGGCAGTCATGGCGACCGCCGTGTGTCTCATAGCGACGCAGGCCGGGGCGCAGCAGTGGGGCGAAGGAAGCGGACCGAACCTGGTCGCCAATCCCAGCTTCGAGCGCCTGGAGGAGGGCAGGCCGGCGCAGTGGAGCGCGCCGACGCCGGTATACAGCTCCAGCGAGGAGCACGCGCGGACCGGCCAGCGATCGCTGAAGTATGTCAATGACGATCCCGGGCGCTACTTGCTGTGCAGCCAGGCCATCGACCTGCAGCCGGACAAGCGCTACGAGCTCAGCGCCTGGGTGCGCACGGAGGGCGTCGAGGGCGAGGGCTCCGGCGCCACGGTGTGCCTGGAATGGTACGACGCCGACGGAGAGTATCTCGGTGGCAGCTACCCGCCCGGGTACAAGGGCGACACCACCGAGTGGGCGGAGGTTCGCGGCATCTCCCGGCGCATCCCCGACGGCGCCGCGGACATCCGCGTGGTCTGCTACGTGCGCAAGGAGATGACGGGCACTGCCTGGTGGGACGACGTCTCCGTGCGCATCGTCCGCGAGCGCCCTCTGCAGTGCGTCCTGATGCGGCCCAACTACCGGGGCTGGGTCACCGACGAGGGGCCGGACGTCGCCGAAGTCCTGGCCGAGGTGATCCCCGACGACCTGGAGGTCGGCGTGGAGCAGCTCTCGCTGGAGCTGTCGCTTCTCCCGGCCGAGGCTGATCGGCCTGTGGCGTCACAGGCTATCGACGCGATTGCGCCGGGCGAGAATCAGGTCAGCATGCCGCTGCCGGAGCTCGAGCCGGGGCAGTACACGCTCCAGGTCTCGCTGGTGCGCGACGACACCGAGCGGGTCCTGGCGACCGACGAGCATGACGTGGTGCGGCGCACCGGGCCGATGCCCACGGTGTACATCGACCAGCACAACCGGCTGATCGTTGACGGCCAGCCCTTCTTCCCGCTGGGCATGTACTGGGGCGGCGTCACCGAGGAGGACCTGAAGACCTACGTGGAGGCGCCCTTCAACTGCCTCATGCCCTACGGCCGGCCCAACGAGGAGAAGATGGACCTCATCGACAGCTACGGCCTGAAATGCATCTACTCCATCAAGGACTTCTACGCGGGCACGAAGTGGGCGCCGGACTTCATCGACTCCGTGGAGGATGAGGAGCCGGCCGTCCGGGAGACGGTGCGGCAGTACCGCGACCACCCCGCGCTGCTTGCGTGGTACCTCAACGATGAGCGTCCGCTGAGCATGCTCGACCGGCTCATCGCCCACCAGGAGTGGGTCGAGGAGGAGGATCCGAACCACCCCACCTGGGTCGTGCTCTGGCAGGTGAACCAGGTGCGGCAGTACATCCGCAGCTTCGAT
>JAYENL010000086.1:0-2231 GCA_034722055.1 Armatimonadota bacterium | reverse complement strand
GGACTCGTACTGGCAGTTGGTACCTTGCCTGATCGCGCTGGGGCTTCTGGGGGCCACGTACCACGCGCCGGTGTCGTCGTTTCTCTCGCAGTCCATCCCGCCAGCGCGCCGAGGACGCTCGCTGGGCACCCACACCATCGGAGGCAGCGCCAGCTTCCTCGTCACCCCGGTGCTGGCCGTATCCGTCGCCAGCTGGACGGGCGCCTGGCGCTGGTCGTTCGTCCTGCTGGCCATCCCCACGCTGGTGATGGGGCTGGTGCTCTGGTGGGCCACGCGGACCCGTCACAAGACCCGGCGAGGTGCGGAGGAAGGCGAGCTGGCCCTGTCAACCGGCGGTTCGAATCCGGGCCAGGGAGCTGCGGACGTCGCGCCCCCCTCCGTCGGCTGGGGGGAGATACTCCGCGCGATCGGGACTCTGGCCCTGCTCTCAGTCATCCTGCAGGTGGTCCTATCCAGCGTCCACTCCTACCTACCGCTCTACCTGGTGGACCGTCACCGGGTCAGCCCGGAGTACGCAGGCATCGTGGTCGGCCTGGTGGCCGGGGCGGGCGTCCTGGGTGCTCCTCTGGGGGGTGCCGTCTCCGACCGGCTGGGCCGCAAGTGGGTCATTCTGCTCTCCGTTCTGCTGGCGGGCCCCCTGCTCTTCGTGGCACTGCGGGTGCCAGCCAACGCGTGGCTGCCGCTCTCGCTGACGCTGTACGGGGTGAGCGTCAGTGCCCGGATGCCGGCCATGGAGTCGCTCATCGCCGACGTGGTTCGGCCGGACAGGCGCGCCACGGTGCTGGGCATATACTACCTGATGGGGCAGGAGACATCGAGCGTGGTCACGCCTCTGGTGGGCCGCCTGATCGACGTGAGTGGCCCCACTCCCGCGTTTACGGGGCTCGCACTGGGGTTGTGCGCGGTGTCGGTGGTTGCCCTGGCGTTCAGGAAGCGGATCTAGTTGTGAATGGGACGCAGATGGACGCAGATTGTCAGGATCGGGGTTCGGGGGGTGTAGGAGCGCCCACACGGGTTCGACGCAAGGACACCGGGGAGCAAGGACCCAAGGCAGGTATGTGACGGGACGCAGGTTGGCACGGGTCGAGGGGCGGTTCAGCCTGAGCCGCTCGGGAGCTTGATGGTGAAGGCAGTCCCCGTCCCGAGTTGCTCTACACCCGGATGATACCGCCGTGGGCCTCCACCAGTTGGCGGCCGATGCCGAGGCCCAGGCCGCTGCCCCGGCCTGAGCCCGGCGGTCCTGAGCGGCTCATTAGGATCTCTGAAGAGGCCGCACAGGGTCTCGTGGACAAAGGCCACGCTCCGAACGTGGGCGCGATCTCTCAACATCGTTCGTTTCTCCTGTGAGGACATGTGGTGAATCTCCGAGCTCCGATGTGCAACTCTAATGGTTCTCTGTAGTTCTCTGTAGGTCGGCTTTCCATAGCCGACGCTTTTCAACAGGCTACATTGTCGGGAAGCACCTCCTGAGGTACGCGAAGAGCGAGGGCTCGGCTTCAACAAGAGAGGGGCGGCCAGCTCGCGCCGGTCGCCCCTCGGCCAACACCTATCGATCGCTATTCTACCCCGTCTTCGCGGACTTGGCTACTCCGTCGGGCGGCAAACCCGACTACCGTCGATCACCCGCCCTCACGACCGCCGGCTCTGGCCTCCCTAGATCGGTGATTGCGTCGCCACGGGAGGTCCCGGCACCTCGCACACAGGTTACTTGCAGTCTGGACGCGGGATGTAGAGCCCGACCTTGGCGGTCTGACCGGCGGAGGTGACGGACGCCTCGCCAACCATGGCCCCACCCTTCGACGTAAGCTCAAAGGTCATGGTACCGGACGTGGGACCGCCTTTGACCTCCCGCTCCCACGCATACGCGTACACGCAGTCCCCCCCATATCCGCGGACGAAGACGGTCGCCTTCCAGCCCGTCGCGGTACAGATACGGTCCACGTACCAGGCGTCGAGGCGGAGCGGTCCTCCCTCGCAGACAGCCGGTGGCGTAGGCGTCACCGGAGCAGTAACGCCGTTGCTGAGCCGCTCGACGTTGAGCCGCATCATGGCGGCCTGGAGGCGCTCGAAGTACTCCACCTGAACCGTATGCGTACCGGGGGAGAGGGTGACCTCGCCCGCGCGCGTGCCGCGCATCGGCGTCCAGGCATTGATGATCCGCTGCCCGTCGACGGTGACCCGCACGCCGTCGTCGCTGGTCGTGGTGAAGCGGTAGCGCCCACCCTGGAAGG
>JAYENL010000085.1:0-2254 GCA_034722055.1 Armatimonadota bacterium | reverse complement strand
CGGAGGGCGTCCCCGCTTCCATCTCGACGCTCTCGTCTGCCTCAGAACATTTGTGACCTTTGTGCTCCCAGTCCCGCGGCGGATCATCGCCTGCCTGCAGCCGAGGCCGGAGGCTTGAGCCTACGGACGCAGGGCCACGCGCAGCGCCGACCGGTCGCGCTCGAGGTGGGCCAGCGCCGCGTCAATCTCGTCGAGTGCGTAGGTGGCTGCCACCACGCGGCCGAAGGCGAAGCGGCGCCCCGCCCGCCGCAGCAGGCTCAGCGCCTCCTGCAGATCGATCGGCGCGTAGTTGTGCTGGCCGAGGAGCCGAAGCATCTTTGTGGTCACACGCTGCAGGTCGATGTCGGCCTCGCAGCCGGGGTACACGCAGCCGGCCAGCACGTAGGTCCCCCCGACGCGCAGCGCCTCAATCCCCTCCGGCACCACCTCCGGGGCCCCGCAGGCCTCGATAGCCACGTCGAAGCCCCGCCCTTCCGGCGTCACACTGCACAGCTCCGGGATGGGGTCGCCGTCCTCCTCTGCGGGGTTGAGGGTGTGAGTGGCACCGAAGCGCCCGGCCAGCGCCAGCCGCTCCTGGCGTGGCTCCACCACGGCGATGACCTCGGCGCCCCGATCGGCGCTGAGCGCCACCGCGCAGAGCCCCACCAGCCCCCCGCCCTGGATCAGGACTGAGTCCCCGGGCGTCAGCTCCGCGCGCCGGACTGCGGCCGCCATCGTCGCCAGCGAGCAGTTCGCAAACACCGCGAGCTCGTCGGGAATCTCGGCGGGGAGCCGATACACGGGCGTGCCGGGGACCACGTAGCAGTACTCCGCGAAGCCGCCACTGAGCGGAGTGTCGCCGTCAAGGGTCTCATGACCGTACTTGAACAGCCGCACGCACTTCTGAGGCAGGCCGCGCGCGCAGAAGAAACACCGGCGGCAGCTTGCCGCGATGCCCCAGGTCACGCGATCGCCCTCCCGCAGCTCCCGGCCCAGCGAGTCCGCTGTCACGCCCTCGCCCAGGGCTGCGACGGCGCCGCAGATCTCGTGGCCCAGCACGATCTGCCCCCCGGGATCGCGGCGGCCCCGGATGGTGTGCAGGTCCGAGCCGCAGATGGCGCTCAGTTGCACTCGCACGAGGATCTCGCCGCGCCGGAGCGAGCGCAGGGGGATCTCGCGAAGGTCGAAGTCGCCGGAGGCGGGGTCGAAGACGAGGGCGCGGCCGGCGGCGGGCAGGCTCACGGGCGCTCGCCCCGTCCCAGACGCTCCTCGACCTGCTCGATCACCGGTGGCAGGTCCGCGACGGTAGGGATGGTGTAGTGCGCCCCCGCCCGCAGGAGGGTCCAGCGGGCGTCCTCGGCCAGCTCAGCCAGCACCTCATCGGGAAGGTCCTCGATCTGCTCCTGGGTCATGCCCACCCCGCTGCCGGACTCCACGACCCCGACCGCCCACGCCCCCGCGTTGAGGCCCTCCTCAATGTCCGGCACGGTGTCGCCGACCTTGACCACCGCGGCGGGAGGATAGACCCCCGTCTCCAGCATGTTCACCACCAGCATCCACGGCGCCGGTCGGGCCTCGGGCACCCGCGTGGCACACACGTTGGAGTCCGCCTCGAAGCCCTGCTCCTCCACCGCCGGAAGCAGGGCGTCCAGAACCGCCTGGAAGTAGCCGGTGTTGGTGGCGATGCGGGCACCACGACCGCGCAGCCAGTCCACGACCTCCAGCACCCCCGGAATCAGCTCCGCACATTCCAGCGCCATGTCCACCTGAATCTCATGAAGCTCCTCGAAGAGCCGGTCGCCGGCCGCGGTGGTCGGCTCCGAGCCATGCTCGTCCTCCCACGCTCGGGCGATCTCCGGATGATCCAGCAGCGCGGCGATGTGCTCGCGTTTGTCGATGCCCATCGGCCCGCGCGCCTGCTCGACGGTGACCTCGACGCCCTCCTGGTCGAAGAGCTCCACGAAGGCCAGCGCCGGCGCCTGGCAGCCGAAGTCCACAATGGTCCCGGCCCAGTCGAAGGCCACGAGGCGGATCGGCCCGCGATACTCCCGGCGATATGCGAAGGGCATGGTCGCCTCCAGTGAGGACAGCAGTCGGTACCGGCAGTACGGTACGTTGCGGGAGGTACGCTGTCAAGGAAAACGGCGTCGGGCTGGAAGCCCGACCTACGCCATGAGGAAACGGGACGGATCGGCGGTTGCCGTTTCGTTTGGAGGGGCGCGACTACGCTCGCGCCCGGTCGTCGTCGCTGGGCGTTGAGCAGACGGAAAACGGC
>JAYENL010000084.1:0-11975 GCA_034722055.1 Armatimonadota bacterium | reverse complement strand
CGGACGTCCCAATCGATCTCGGTGGCACGGGAGGGGTAGCCCCCGACACAGAGGCGATAGCGCATCGGCGGGGTCTGCAGCCCGCCGCCGAGGTCGGCGGTGACCAGTATCTCCTCGTTGGCAGGCAGGGGCTCCGGCAGATCGACGAGCAGGGTCCCGGCCGTACGCCAGGCCGCCTTCTGCACCCAGGGAGTGGGCTCATCGGGGATATCGAAGCTCACGGGGATAGATTCGGAACAGCCGCCTGGCGGCGCACTGAACGCCACTGTGGGGGTCTCGCAGTGCCAGTCCTCCGGCATCTGCAGGTGCAGTGTCCCGGAGACATCGCGGGAGAGGAAGTTGTAGACCCGGGCCGTGATGACCTGGTGGGGTCCCGGCTCCAGCAGCGTGCCCTTCGTGACCGGCCTGCCGGTGGGGAAGTGCAGGGCGACGAAGAGCCTGCGCAGGCCAGGCGGCTCGACGGCGGTGAGGGCGTGAGCGGTGCGCACCTGCAGCACCGCCGCCCACCAGGCACCGCGCCGATGGCCGCCGCTGTGGGTGACGAGGCGGAGCTGCTCGACGGCGCGGTCCAGTAGTCGGTCCGCGAAGGGGCACTCCGCGCCCCGTTGGGCGGCGTCGAACCGTTCCCGGATGGCGTGGATCTGCTCCCGGACCTTCTGCATGTCATCGGGGGTGACATTGTTCATGCGCCACCAGCGCTTGCCGAGGGCGTCGGCCACCTCGCCAAGGTCCTCGAGCTGCTGCGCCAGCCGCCAGATGGTGTTGGTGTGGATGGGCCGCAGCTCGCCGGCGGCGCGGCCGTTCCTGACCGCCTGCAACATCCCCGCGCCGAGTGTTCGCTGGACCTTAAAGAAGGCGGCTGCCCCGTGGGCCGGACGGCGCTCGTAGCGGTCACAGGCCTCGTCCACGGCCTCGCGCAGCCGATCCGGAAAGTCGGCCGCTACGCAGGCGGCCGCGTCCTCCTCCAGCGGATCGAGGTACGCCGAGTTGTGCGGGCTCTCGTGGTCGAGCTCGGTGGTAAGGCGCCGCTCCAGAGCGTTGGTGACGGCCTCGCGAAGATAGCGCCACGAGACCCCCAGGATGGCGCAAGCGTCCTGGCCGACCTCGATCGTGGCCGTGGGGCCCTGCAGGCCAGTGCGCCGCCCCAGGCACGTCATCCGCTGCGCCTGACTGGCGACGTCGAGGCGGATCGTTGCCGTGCCGCCCTCGGTCCAGGCCACAGCCACCGGCACGCCGTTGCGCAAGAACAGCTCCAGCCGGGCCCCGTCGGGGGCGTTGAGCGGGCCGATGTACTCGGCATCCTCCAGCAGCCAGCGGGCCACGGCCCAGGCCACGTAGGCGGGGCGAGGGCGATAGCCGTCCTCGACGCGATCCACCAGAGCGTAGTGCCTTCCCCCGCCGGTGATGACCCCGCCGGTGCATCCGGAGCGGATGTAGTGGCGCTGGCGGAAGGCCCGGAGGGTGGCGTAGAGGCGCAGGATGAAGCCCGCCTCGCGCTCCCGCTCGGCGGCGTGGAAGTCCACCTCGGTGAAGGCCGTCTCCCGGGGGGCGCCGGCCCTGAGGAGCACCTGGGGCATATTCCGGAACCAGTGCATCAGCTCGTAGTCGGGGTCGTCGCCGAAGGGGTGATAGGCCATGCGGTCGAAGTAGTCCGAGCAGTTCGCGGCCACCGTGATGCTCATCTCTGTCCAGTGGCCGCAGGAGCCGTAGACGATGGGGACGCGCTCGTAGTCCCGCAGCGCGCAGTAGGCGATGCGGAGCATGTCCAGATAGCGGTCCCAGTCGCCGTAGTAGAAGTTCTGGTCGGCCTCGCTCCACACCTCCCATGCCACCACCAGGGGCCTGCCGGAGCGCGGGAGCGTGTCAGCGGGGTGGGAGGGGGGCGCAGGGAGTCGCCGGTTCAGCAGCCGCCGGCCCATCATGTCGATGAAGCGATACCACGTCACGGTGGTCTTCGGCTGCCAGGTGTACCAGGCTGTGGCCACGCGGCCCTCGGCATCGATCGGCTTCTCGCTGTAGTGCCGCGGCGTGTGCCCCGTGAGCACGGTGAGCTGCATGTCATGCTCCAGCGCGTGCTCGATGAAGCCGTCCACCATGCGGGTGTCGAACTCGCCCATTTCGGGCTCGATGACCGTCCAGGGGCACTCCGCCCGCAGATGCCGAGTGCCCATCTGCTGGAGGATCTGCCATTCCTCGTCCGAGCGGGGGAGGTAATGGACTCCGAAGATGCCGCCCCGGCCGCGGCCCTCGTCGGGCGGCGGGAGCACGCAGAAGACCTCCTCAACATCATCGCCGGAGGGGAGCTGCAGGCCCAGCGTGTAGTAGCCCACGCCGAGCTGCTCGCGCACTCGCAGGGAGCTCGTGTTCGCGCCCAGGCGCACGGAGCCGGCCGCCCACTGTGTGCCGTAGGAGTCATGGATCTGCCACTGAGCGTCCTGGGGCTCGGAGTCCGAATGGATCAGAAACTGCACGGCCTCGTCGCGCAGGAAGGTCCGCGCGGGGCGCTCAAAGGTAACGCGGCAGCCGGCGGCAAGGGGCGCCTCCGTGGCGGTGACCGTCCCCGCAAAAAGTAGGGCGGCGGACAGGAAGTTGCGCACCTGGCAAGACAGCATGCATGGTGCCTCCTTCTTGCCAGCAGGATGACAGCGAGCGGATGGCGGTGGGGCGCCGCCTCTGGGCGCTGTCTATCCGGTACATCGGTAGGCCGGGGGAAGGGGTTTAGAGGAGTGCGTCGTCAGATTGCCGGTTCTGGGCGGGGCCGGGCCGCTGCCCTCGTCGTCCCGAGCGGCAGCGTGTTCAGAAGCTACAGGCTACAAGCCGCAAGCTACGGCTACGGCCAAGGCCGCGCGATGGGTAGGACCATGAACCACACGCAGATCGATCACCGCGCGTGGATCGCGTAGGTCGGCCTGCGCCTGATCGTCTTGTCAGGCGCAGGTGAGAGCGCGTCGCGGGGCGCTCTCAGCTTCCAGCCCGACATCCGCTCATATCCCGCGCTCAGTGGTGTGGTTGCCGTGAGCGTGCAGCTTGTGGCTTGTAGCTTGCGGCCGCCATGCTACGTCCAATCGATCCGGTGGTACTCCCAGGGGCAGTAGGGGAGGGCGGCGGCCAGGCGCTCCCGGTCGTCGGCCCGCTCGTTGGCGATCGTCAGCAGGTCGGATTTCACAGCGCTCTTCACGTCTACCCGGCGCATGAGCAGGCGGTGCAGCAGCAGCTCCTTGCCCTCGATGGTGATCTGGCGGCTCGCCTCCGGGCCCTCCCAGATGGTGTGCTCGAAGCTGGGCGACCAGATGTCGATCTTCAGCCCGGCCACCGCGTCGAAGTCCTCGCAGACCTTCTCGAAGAGCCGTGCGGGGGCGATGGCCTGGCCCATGATCATGGTGTGCCGCAGGCCCTCGTCGAAGCCCATCTCGCCCATGAGCGTCCGGTAGGGGCTGTCCACGCAGGCGATGGTCGTCACCGGCCAGCCGCGCCGGGCGCCCTCCGCGCAGACGCCCCGCAGCACCTCGGCCACGGCGTCCGCACCGGTGCCCGCGATCTCCAGGATGCTCAGGCTCTCCTGCGGCCGGACCCCGGTGCGCACCGAGGCGATGCAGTAGGCCTCCAGATCGCCTTCGGCTGGATGGCGGACGAGTATGATCTCCTGGGGGATGACGGTGAAGATCATGTCACTGAGCGCCATCTCCCAGTACCCCTCATGGCGCGGCCGAAAGCCCCCGTAGTTGCCGAAGGCTGCGTCGAACACGCGCAGCAGCTCCGGCTGGATTGCGAGCGCGTCATCGAGGCCGCCTACCGCGGTATCGGCCGGCGGGACCTCGGCCGGCGCCCACGTCAGCGTGCGCATGTAGACCAGATCGCGGTGGCCGGAGCGCTCGTAGAAGCGATAGCCGGGGCTGCGCTCGGCGCCGCGGTAGACCATCAGGGCCTCGGCGCGGTCGCGAAGGAACTCGCGGGCGGCGTCGATCATAGCGGTGCCCACGCCGCGAGACCGAAAGTCCTCGCGCGTGCCGACCGCGTGCTCGAAGGCGGTGTCGATGGTCCTTCCCGGCGCCACCTGGAAAACGCGCTGATCCAGCGGAATGGCGCCGATGGGCACGCCCTCAAGAAAGGCCATCGACGCGGTGTTGGACGGGAAGCGGAGCCAGTCCTCGCGGCTTATTGGTGGGAAGATGGCGTTGCGGATCGACAGCATCTGCTCGATCTCATCGGGCCAGCGCATCTCACGGCAGACGAGGTTCTCCATGGAGCTTGCTCCCTTTGGCTGCGACCTCTGCGGAGTCTGCGTCCCTGTCGCTGGGCATACTCCCGGCACTATCGCCCACCGGTTCCACGAGGCGGCGTCGTTCCCTGCATGGGATGCGATCTGCGCGTGCTGTGCAGGATAGGATGTCTGGTGAGAGCACGTAAAGCGGGTGCGATTCGTAAGGTCGGCGCCTCGCGCGGTCGCTACGGCGACCCCTGACGACAAACGGCCGGCGGGTCTGAAGACGCCGCCGCTCCGGACCACGACGGCAGCGTGATGTCCCCGCCTGCAACGGGTGACTGAGGCCGCACCCCGCGCGGCGACCGGCTCGTGGCGGGGGCGCGTGTGTGCTATAATGAGCGCAGGAAGACCAGCATGCAAGCGACACCGCGAGGTGCCTTTCCGATAATGACTGACGTCAAGCAGGCCGCGATCCGCCGGGCGCAGGAGCTGAAGCTCCGGCCCGGCGATCTGGTGATGAGCGACTTCGACGGAACGATCACGAAGCGGGACACCGGCTGGGTGGTCTTCGACACGCTGGGCCTGGACGAGGCCTGGGACTTCGAGTATCGCTGGAGGGACCGCGAGATCAGCTCCATCGAGTGCCTGGAGGGGCAGTGGGGGCTGGTGGACGTGCCGCGGCACGAGCTACTGGCGCTGATCGACAGCATCGAGGTGGATGAGCGCTTCCTGGAGTTCGTGCGTGGAGCCCGCGATGCGGGCGCGGAGGTGGTGGTCGCCAGCGACGGGCTGAGCTTCTACCTGGACAGGATGCTGCAGCGCATAGGGCTGGAGATCTGCGACGGGGACCCCGACCCGCTAAGGCCGCGGGAGTGCATCACCCGCTATGTCAACCGGGGAGAGCTGATCCCGCAGGGAGTGAAGATAAGCTTCCCGCACTCCAACGAGGAGTGCATGAGGTGCGGCAACTGCAAGACCGATCACTTGAAGCGATTACGCCTCAGATACGATCGCGTCATCTACATCGGTGATGGCTACTCCGATCGGTGCCCCGCCCGGGAGGCGGACGTGGTCTTCGCCAAGGACCATCTGGCGGAGCTGCTGGCGGAGACCGGTGTGACCTACATCCCCTTCGAGGACTTCGGCGACGTAATCGGGGCGACGCTGGGCTGACGGTGAGCGAACGGCGAGCAGCGCCACATAGCTACTGATCGCGTTCGCGACTGGGACACGCGCGTAGACAGGCGGCGCGCCCTGCGGTCAGGGCGCGCCGCCTGTGCGTTCGCTCTGAGAAGGCGTGAGACCGGCCTCGGGCGGGCCTACTGGAGCCGGTCGAGGGCCTTGTTAGCCTCCGCTATGCGCTCGGGAGAGGCGCCGAGCTCCTTGACCGTCTCGAACTGCTCGATGGCCTTGTCGGTCTCGCCCATCTCGGCGAGTATCCAGGCCAGACCCCAGTGCGCGTCTACGTTCGAGGCGTCCGCCGCGATGGCGGCCTCGAACTTGTCGCGCGCGGCGGTGTACCTGCCCTGATGCTTGAGGTTCATGCCCTCCTTGACGAGTGCGGCAGCGTCGCCGCCCACAGCGGGTTCCGCCTCCTCGCCCGGCATGGCGCCCATCCCCATGCCGGGGCCTGCGGCCTCACCGGGCATTCCGGGTTCCATGCCGCCCTCCGGGCCGGCCGGGGGTCCGCCGCCTGCTGGTCCGGCCTCCCCGGGTGGGCCGGCCATCTCCCCGGGCGCGCCGCCCATCTCGCCGGGCATGCCGCCGGGGGCCTCACCGCCGGGCGGACCTGCGGCCTCACCGCCCTCCTCGGCTGCCTCCTCGCCGCCTCCGCCGAAGAGGCAGCCCTGCAGGCCGAAGGCCAGAAGCATGCCGAGAACCGTCAGCACGATCAGCAACGAAGTTCGTGGCCTCATGGTCGTCTCGCTCCCTTTCTGTTACCGCGCATCAGCGCGGCTCCTATGAGCCGCCGGCGTCACACGGCTTCGGACCCGGCGGCCGCCTTGATCCGCGCGTGTCGTCCGCCGGCTTCATCTCCCTGCTCGACGAGCGCCGGCGGCCCTCAGTCAGCTCTTTAGCATCCGTCCGCCGGCCCTCGTACCTCCACTCAGCCCGCACGCACCTGGTGAAGTATCTCGTGGAAGGTATTCCTGACTGAGGGCGAAACGCCTCCCTGCGATTCGGCTCGTCCCTCACGTCCTGCGGAATCTGCGGTCGATCTCCTGGCGCGAAACGCTGACGATGATGGGGTCCCCGTGAGGGCAGACAGCCGGCGTGGGGCTGGCATTGAGGGCCTCGATGAGCTCGTGGACCTCGCGGTCGGTGAGAGCCTGGCCGGCCTTCACGGCCGCGTGGCAGGCGATGGTGGCGATGAGCAGCTCGCGCGCCTGTTCGCCGGCGCTGCCGCCCTCGGCCAGCTCCTCCACGATCCCCTGCAGCACCTCCTCGACGGCGCTATCCGCCAGCGAGGCCGGGACCGACCGCACGATGTAGTCGCCGCCGCCGAACGGCTCCACCTGAAAGCCCAGCTCCCTCAGGGCCTGGCGATGCTCCTCGATGACGGCGCGTTCGGCGTCGGTCAGCTCCAGGGTCAGCGGCAGTACCAGCATCTGCCGGCGCACCTCGCCCCGCTCGCCGGAGAGCCTGTCGGCGATGACGCGCTCGGCGGCCCGGTGCTGGTCCACCAGCAGCAGGTCCTCGCCGGCGCGGCAGGCGATGTAGGTGGCGGCCACCTGCCCCAGCGGCTCCAGCCGGTCGGCCGGAGCCAGCTCCGGCTCGCGGTCCTTCGCAGGCCGGAAGACGGCCTCGCCGGCGGGCTCATCGCCGTGGACCTCCACGCCCGCGTCGCGCTCATCCACCTGCTCGGCGAAGGGGTTCACCCGCAGCCGTCGGGCGCGCATCTGGGCAGCCGCATCGGGGCCCTCCCATCGCCCCGCGCGGTCGGCCGGCGCCTGTCGCGGCCTCACCGACTGCGGCCTCAGGCCCGCCTGCTGGAGGGCCTCCTCCACCGCCTGCTGCGCCAGGTTGTGGACCTCGGCGCGGTTGCGGAAGCGCACCTCAATCTTGGTGGGATGGACGTTGGGGTCCACGAGCTGCGGGGGCACCTCCAGCCGCAGCACGCACATGGGCTGTTTCCCTGACGGCAGCAGGATGCCGTAGGCCTCGGAGAGGGCGTGTCCGAGGGCCGGGCTGCGTACGTAGCGGCGGTTGACGATGAAGACCTGGTGCTTGCGGGAGGTGCGTGTCAGGTCCGGGCGGCTGACGAGGCCGGTGATGCGGATGGCGCCGGTATCGATCTCCACCGGCACCATCTGCCGGGCGACGTTGGAGCCATAGATCTCGGCGACCGTTGCTCGCAGGTCATCTCGCCCGGGCGAGGTCAGCAGCACCGTGCCATCATGCACCACCTTCACGGCCACGTCGGGCCGGGCCAGCGCCAGCCAGGAGACCCAGTCGGTGCAGTGTCCGCGCTCGGTGGCGGTGGTGCGCAGGAACTTGCGACGGGCGGGGGTGTTGTAGAAGAGATTCGCCACCTCGACGGTGGTCCCCGGCGGGCAGCCGGCGGTCCGCGCGTCGGTGATCTCACCGCCCTCGACGGTCAGCATGGTCCCCTCCTCCGCGTCCGGAGGGCGGGTGGTGATGCGCATCTGGGAGACGGATGCGATGCTGGGCAGCGCCTCGCCGCGAAAGCCCATGGTGTCGATGCGCTCCAGGTCTTCCGGGTCGCGGATCTTGGAGGTGGCGAAGCGCTGGACCGCCAGGGCGGCGTCCTCGGCGTCCATGCCGCAGCCGTCGTCGGTGACCCGGATAAGCCGCTTGCCTCCCTCCTGCAGCTCCACCTCCAGGCGCGAGGCACCGGCGTCAAGGGCGTTCTCGGCCAGCTCCTTCACCACGCTGGCGGGCCGCTCTACCACCTCGCCGGCGGCGATGCGGTTGGCCATCTGCTCGCTGAGGACCCGGATGCTGCCCATGGTTTCGTCTGATGACTCCGCGATGCGTCTCGAAGGGATGTAGCGCCCGTGCAGGTCTCTTCGCGTCCCCACCAGGATAGTCCTGCCCGGTGGAGGTGACTGCAACACCGGTGGCGCACAGGTGAGGGAAGCAGCCGTGTTGAGCGCGTTCCTGTGGAGGCGAAGCACCATGGTGTACGTCGGCCTGATGTCCACACTCACATGCGCATGCTGGGGCGACGTGCCGGATGAGATCGTGTGCGAGGGCCGGTACCCCGGGCACCTGCAGGGGATCGCGGGCAACGGCGCGGACACCCTCTACTGGAGCTTCACAACCGTGCTGGTCAAGACCGACCTGCGAGGCCGCGTGCTGGCACGGGCGGAGGTGCCGTATCATCATGGCGACCTGTGTCTGGTGGAGGACAGACTCTACGTGGCGTGGTCTGACAGGTTCAACGAGCCGGGCGCTGACTCGCATGTCTACATCTACGATGCCGACGACCTGTCGCTGCTCGACACCGTGGCCGTACCCGAGGTGACCTTCGGCGCGGGGGGGATGGACCACCACCAGGGCCACTTCTTCGTCGTCGGCGGTCTCCCGGAGGGGTACGAGGAGAACTACGTCTACGAGTATAGCGCCGACTTCGAGCACGTGCAGACGCACACCATCCCCAGCGGGTACACCAACCTCGGCATCCAGACCGCATGCTGCCACGACGGCTTCTGGTGGTTCGGCTGCTATACCGTTGACGGCGAGAAGGGGCTGCTCAAGACGGATCTGGATATGAAGCTGGTAGGCATCTATGACGTATCGCCCTCAATCGGGCTTGTTGGCTGGGGCGAGGGGCGGCTGCTGATGGGCAAGCACTTCGGGGAGAAGTGGCAGGCGAAGGCGGTGCCGATGGCCCCTGACGACACGCTGGGCCTCGTGCCCCATCCAGGCCGATGACCTGCGCTGCGCGGCCTCACTCCAGAAGCGCCACGTCCGGGAAGGCGAAGACCTCGATGGTCTCGTCGAGCGGCTGGCTCTCGCCGTTGCGTACGCCCCGGAATCCGTACTCGTGGAAGCCGGCGGCCGCCGCCCGCAGGCGCTCCAGGTCGGTCTCGATGAGATCGGTGGCCATGATGTCGGTTGGCGCCTCCAGGTCGGGCATGACGTAGGCCGCGTACACGGTGGACAGGAACCAGTCCTCGGGCAGGTTGACCAGGCGCAGGTGCAGCTTCCCGTCCCGGATGTAGCGGGAGCCCTCCAGGCCACCGATGACGAAGGCCGCGTTGCGCCTGTTGGCGGCGCGGGCCGACTCATCGATGAGCGCGGCGACGGTCTCGTATCGGCCATCGGGCCCCTGCAGGCGAAGCTCGTGCTCCGGCCTGCCATCCTCCCCGTCGATGTCGTTGGCGTAGAGCCAGATGGCGAAGCTGTCCGGTGGGGGCCCGGGATGAGGCTCACTGCCCTGGCTCTCGAGCCACTGGCGCTTGGTCAGCGGCCCCGTCTCTTCGGCCACGAAGGGGAGGGACGCCGAGACGGCGCCGGGCGCGTTGAGGAAGCGCGTGATGTAGTTGTTGCTGCCGCTGGCAAAGCAGTTCGTATCGGCGTGCTGCTGCAGGTAAGTCCGGACGGCCTCCGCCGCCGCCAGCAGCTCGTCAGGCACCTCATCGGTTCGCGACCATCGCGCATCCGCCATGGTGCGGGCCTCGGCCATCACCAGGTCCATGTAGCGCATGGCGATATCCACGTAGCCCAGCACGACTCCGGCAAGCTCGATGCGGTCGCGAACGTCATCCGTCCCAGCCATGGTCCGCGCCTGGTCGAGACGCGCGGCCTGGGCGTCGATGAGCTCGCGCGTGAAGATCAGGGGCAGCTCGGCATACTCCGCCGACAGGTGCACGTCGGCCTCAACAGCCGCGCGCTCGTAGGCCTCCCAGTAGTCGCGCATCGGCTCCCAGGCGGCGCCGTACATCTTCCGGTAGGAGTCCTCTACCAGCGCATCCACGTCCAGGTCGGCGTCCCACAGCAGCTTCCCGGCCACGTAGTAGTTGAGGCCGATGGTCCACCAGTTGCGGGTGTACTGAGTGTAGATCCCGAAGAGACCCTGATCGCGCAACCATGGGATGTCCTGGCGCATGGAGTGGATGATGGGGAAGGGAAGCTGCAGGGCGGCGACCTTGTAGTAGTACTCGTAGAGGCAGAGGTTGGAGTAGACCTCGCCCCAGCCCTCCAGCGACTCCCGGAAGTCCCGGTTGATGGCACAGTCGGGATCGGTGATGGCGTGATTGTGGCACCAGCCGTGACAGAGCTGGCCGAGGCAGTTGTCGGGCACGGTCAGGTCATCGTCCAGCGGCGTCAGAAGATACGAGGCGTAGATGCCGCTCTTCACGAGTGCATCCGGGTGCGTCTCGGCGAGCCGGCGGGCGCACTCGGCATAGTGCAGCGTCATCCGGCGCGAGAGCGTGCGATGCTTCTCCCAGTCGCTGGTGGCCCAGGCCGAGTTCACGTCATCGACCGAGTAGGTGGTGTCCTCGTCCAGGGCGCGGCAGTCGGCGCACTCGCAGAAGCCATTGCCATCGTTGGGGAAGAGCGTGATGATGTCCAGGTCCGGGTCGGCGTCCAGGGTCCGCTGCATCGCCTCAACTACGGCGGCGGTGACCTCGGGGTTGCTGGTGCAGAGCTGATTGCGATGATGACCGTCGAATCGCTGCCGGCGCCCGCCCACCAGCGCGAACCACTCCGGGTGCTCGTCGTGGTGCTCGTCAGGCGGCACGAAACGCCGCCAGGTATGCGCGGAGGCGAAGACCTTCAGCCCCAGGCTCTGGTCGGGCAGAGCCACGTTCTGACGGTTATGCAGCGCCCACTCTCCTCGGCCGATCCAGCGCATCCGGAAGTCGGGCGTCTGCTCCTCGTCCAGGCGCCCGATCTCGACCGCCGGCATCTCCGGGACGATCTCGCCCAGCGGGTCGGGGTTGAACCATCTCACGCCCAGCTTCTCCTCCAGGAAGGCGTACACGGCATAGTGTGTGCCCAGGTCCCCGCCGCCCAGCAGCGCCAGGCCGTCCTCGTCGGCGACCATCAGCAGGCCCTCGTCGTCCAGCGCCTCGGCGCGGTCCACCAGGCCGCGCTCGCGGGCGAACTCAGTGCGGCCCACATAGGCGGGATAGCCCTGCAGGTGCTCGCCCTCGTCGAGGATCGGCAGCTCGCAGCCGGAGATGCGCAGGAGGTATCGGTGCAGCTCCTCCGCCGCAGCGCGCTCGTGCTCGGTGGCCTCGGCGGGCAGCACGATGCAGCCGGCGGGCTGCTCCGCGCGGACCAGAAAGCCGACCGTCTCGCCCATGGGCTCGTAGACCTGGGCGTGCGCGGCGGTGGCGGCAACCAGCAGCATCAGAGCACTCGAGGGTCGTGTCATGGCGTTCTCCCGGAAGACAGTGTGTGCGGACGGCAACGGTATGAGCTCGGCCGCGAGCCTCCGGACACCAGAGACCTCTGGTCTCTGTCCGTGGTGCGGAGGCCCTCCTCCGCACGTCGTTTGGCGTTGTCGGTGAGATCGCTTGCGATCTCCGGAAGCCCGACCTGCGCGAAGGATGGAGACAACGACCGGGCCGGGACGGAGACCGGCCCCTCCAAACGGCTGGGCAAATGCCGCTGTCCGTGGTGCGGACACTCTTGTCCGTGCGCCGTTGGGCGATCCAGATGCGGACGGCCCAACAACAACGACCGGGCCGGGACGGAGACCGGCCCCTCCAAACGGCTGGGCAAATGCCGCTGTCCGTGGTGCGGACACTCTTGTCCGTGCGCCGTTGGGCGATCCAGATGCGGACGGCCCAAC
>JAYENL010000083.1:0-12167 GCA_034722055.1 Armatimonadota bacterium | reverse complement strand
GGACGGCCCCTCCGACGACTGACCCCGCGTCGGCCGTTCCCCCTCCCGCTTGCGCCACGTCGTGTGTGGCGCCAGGGAGGGGGGTGGCCCGAGCAAGGCTCGGGTCGGGGGGAGGCCCGGACGACGGCCTCACCCCTCGGAGTTTGCGTCGCAAACTCCACTCCCCTCTCCCTGGCGGCTTCGCCGCAGGCGGGAGAGGGGAGAACGGCAACGGCCTGCGGACGAAGCCCACACAGGTCCGCGACGCTGCGCTCCCGCAGCCCGGCATCGGGCGAGGAGACGTTCAGCAGGTACTTCGCGTGAACGAAGTGGGGGCAAATATCCCACGTGCCGAGCTCGTCTGCGAAGCCTTGCGCGTGGTCCTCGGAGAACGGAGTGCGGGCCCACTGCACGGGCGCGGCGGTGAAGATCTGCACCGTGGTGCACCGGCGGATGGTCGTGCGCTGGAGGCAGCGATCCAGGCCGCCGGCGATGGAGACATGGAAGCGCAGGCGCACCCTCAGTCCTCCGCCTCGCCCCGGTGGCGCCGCCGAGCCGCCCGCGAGAATGCCTCGTAGGTCAGCTTCCGGTAGAGGAACCACGAGAGCACGAAGGCCATGTAGGTGGCCATGGCTCCGAGGATGGCCGCCGGCAGCCACGCCCACCATGGCCAGCCCACGCCGGCCAGCCACCACCCGACAAGGACCGCAGCGGCAAGCGCAAAGACCGCGCGTATCTTCGGCCTCCAGTATCTGATCATGCCTGGAGAGAGTTCGGGGCGCGGGCGGAGAAGTCCTTGCGCTCGCAGGGGGCAGGAGTCTTGGACGCGGGCACGGAAGCCACATTGTTGGCCAACAGGATCCAGGAGACGACGATGCTGATACGAGCTCTCTGCGTGATGGTGCTGCTGCCGGCGGCCCCGTGCGGGGCCGAGCTGGTGGCGCCCCGGTATGCCCACTCCGCGACACCGCTCGCGGACGGCGGGCTGCTGGTCTACGGCGGCCTCGGCCCGCGCGACGCCTTCATGCTGGGCACCGAGCTTTCGGCGGACGCGGGCGCCTTCGAGTACGGGCCCCGCAATCATCGCGCCCGCGCCTTCCACACCGCCACCGCTCTGGGCGACGGGACAGTGCTCATCGCCGGGGGCTTCATCCTGCCATACTCGACCTCTCGCACCGCCGAGCTCTACGATGGCCGGCGGTTCGTGTTCCTGCCCCACAGGATGTCGGCGCCGCGGGAGCTGCACACCGCCACGCTGCTGGAGGATGGCCGGGTGCTCATCGCCGGCGGCTTCATCGGCGGCGTGAAGTCCCTGGCCGGGTGCGATCTCTACCTGCCAGCGCGCCGGGCTTTCGTGCCTACCGCCGGCATGGCGGCGAGCCGCTTCGGCCACGCCGCCGTGCGGCTGCCCGACGGGCGAGTGCTCATCACCGGCGGGTCGCAGTTCCCCGATGAGGCGACCCTCGCCAGCGCCGAGCTGTTCGATCCGCAGGCGGAGCGCTTCGAGTCAGCCGGGGAGATGCACGCCGACCGCTCGCGCCACACCGCGACGCTGCTCGATGACGGCCGCGTGCTCATCACTGGCGGCAACAGCATCGCGGCGGGCGGCCAGCTCGCCAGCACCGAGCTGTACGAGCCATCGACGGGGCGCTTTTTGCCCGGCCCCCCGATGGCCGAGCCCCGGATGGATCACACCGCCACGCCGCTGCCGGACGGACGCGTGCTGATCGCGGGGGGCTTCAACGGCGTGGGCGAGCCCCACACGCTGGCGTCGTGCGAGGTGTTCGACCCTCAGCGCGGTCGGTTCGAGGCCGCGCCGAGCCTGCCCCTGCCGGTGCACGAGCATCGGGCCACACTGCTGCCGTCGGGCGAGGTGCTGGTCACCGGAGGCATGGTCGTGGAGGGCGAGAGGCGCAGTGCGGTGGTCGAGACGAGTCTCATCCGACCGTAGCATGCCGACGAAGGGAGAGCAGGGCCGTACAGGCCCGTTGACAGATGCGCGTAGCATATCTGGAGCCGTCCGGAGGACTGAGCGGGGACATGATGCTGGGGGCGCTGGTCGATTGCGGCCTGCCCCTTGAGAAGCTGCAGGAGGTTGCGGAGGCGCTGGGGATCGCCGATGAGGTGGAGATCAGCACACGTAAGGTGACGAAGGCCAGCATCGCCGCCGCCAAGGTGGATGTCGAGCGCCGGCACCACCATCACCATCATCATGGGGAGCATGGGCACCACCACGGGCGCAGCGCGGGGGAGCTGATGGAGGTGGTGGAGGGGGCGGAGCTTGACGACGCCATCGTCGAGCGCTCGCTGGCCATCATCCGGGCTCTGGCGGAGGCGGAGGCCAAGGTTCACGACAGCACGCCCGAGGAGGTGCACTTCCACGAGCTGGGGGGCCTGGACACGCTGGTGGACGTGGTGGGCGCGGTAGTGGGGCTGCAGTGGCTGGGGGTGGGTCGGCTGCACTGCGCGCCCCTGCCCATCGGCCATGGGTGGATTGAGGTGGCGCACGGGCGGCTGCCGGTGCCCGCGCCGGCGACCGCCGCGCTGCTGCGCGGGGTGCCCACGGTGGAGATCGACGTGGAGGGGGAGACCGTCACGCCGACCGGCGCGGCCCTCGCGAGCGCCCTGTCCGACGACTTCGGGCGCCCCGCGGACTTCGTGGCCGACGTCGTCGGCTACGGCGCCGGCAACGCCGACTTCGATCCCGTCCCGAACGTGGTCCGGCTGTCGCTGAGCGTGGAGCACGCCGAGGCCAGGCCCGAGATCGAGGAGGCCAGCCGGGTGGCCGTTATTGAGGCCAACGTGGACGACATGACCGGAGAGCTGGCCTCGGTCGCCATCCAGGCGGCACTCGACGCCGGGGCCCTGGACGCCTGGGCGCAGCCGATCGTGATGAAGAAGGGCCGGCCGGCGCTGCTGCTGCGGGCGCTGAGCGAGCTCGAGCACGAGGAGGCGGTGGTGGAGGCGCTGCTGCGGGAGACCACCAGCCTGGGCGTGCGCATGGCGCGGATGGACCGGCGCTGCCTGCCACGCGCGCGTCTGGAGGTGGAGACGGAGCTGGGCTCGGTGGGCGTAAAGGTGGGATGGCTCGACGGGCGTCCGGTGACGGTGTCGCCGGAGTTCGAGGACTGCCGCGGCGCGGCGGAGAGGGCGGGCGTGCCCATCAAGGTGGCCTACGCCGCCGCGACCGCGGCGGCCCATGAGGCGCTGCAGCTACGGTCGCCAGCCGGTGATGCGCCGCCAGGCCAGTGAGAATAGGTGCAGGCCGGCCTCCAGCATGATGGCCCTGGAAAGCTTGGAGCGTCCCGCGCGGCGGTCCAGGAAGATGATCGGGATCTCGTCCACCGTGGCCCCGGCGCGGGCGCACCGGAAGAGCATCTCCGAGAGGAAGGCGTAGCCGCGCTGCCGCACGCGGTGGTACTTCGCCAGCCGCAGGATGGGCGCCCGGTAGGCCCGGAAGCCGCCCGTGGGGTCGGCGACCCGCAGGCCCGAGGCCAAGCGCACCAGCGCGCCGGCGGTGCGGCTGAGGACCCTCCGATCCGGGCTCCAGTTCACGGTGGCTCCGCCCTTCACGTAGCGGGAGCCCACCACCACGTCGGCCTCCCGCAGCCTCCGCAGCAGTGTGGGGATCACCGCGGGGTCGTGGGAGAGGTCCGCGTCCAGCGTCACCACGACCTTCGCCCCCCGCTGCAGAACGTGGCGGATGCCCAGCAGGTGCGCGGAGGCGTAGCCCAGCTTGCAGGGCCGGTGGATGACCGCGAACTGCTCCGGATGCTCGGCGGCAAGCTGCTCGGCGATCTCGCCCGTGCCGTCCGGCGAGCTGTCGTCCACGATGAGAAGCCGGGGCGGCCGGTCGAGAGCCAGGAACCCCTCGGCCAGCTCCCGGATATTCTCGGCCTCATTGTAGGTGGCGGTCACCGCCCAGATGCTCGCGTCCATGCCGTCATCCTCTGGCTATGCATTACCCATATCTTACGCGCTCCCGGAGGCCGATGACCGCGGTGCTCGGGTAGGTCATTCTCCGTCATGGAGGGGCCGCTCCGAGCGCCCCCCACGGCGGCGCGAGGAGTGAGGCCGCCAAGGCCGAAGGTTCCACCCCGGCCCATGTCGTTGCCAGAGCGCCAACGGCGAAACGGCCGGGCCGGGATGGAACCTGCCGCCTGCGCAGCACGGCCGCGCAGGCGGCACCCTCGCTACGCTCGGGCGGCCCCTCCATACGGGAACAACGCACGCCCGACCCTCCTCAAATCCATCGCAGGCCTCCCGCGAGATGTGGGACATGCACGGGTCCTCTGCGGCGCCCTACTCGAACCACTCGGGCCTGGTTGTCCGCTCCAGGTGGGTATGCTGGCGGATCAGCGCGTGATTGTAGGCGGCCACGATGTCCTTGTCGGTGATGATCCCCAGGATTCTGCGGTGGTCGTCGGGCGCCACCACCGGGGCCCTGCCGACGTGATGCATGCCGAGCTTTCGGAGGGCGTCATTGAGCGTCTCCTCCGGGAAGACCACCACCAGGCGATGTGTGGCGATGGAGGTAATCGGCTCATCGAGGCGGCCCTCCTCGGCGGCCTGCCGGAGGTCATCGGCGGTCACTATTCCGTGCAGCAGGCCCTCGTCATCGACGAGCGGGAAGCCGTGGTGGGTGGTCTCATCCAGCAGCCGCATGGCGTCGTGGCCCGTCTCATCAGGCCGCACCGCTACCAGGTCAGTGGTCATGGCGTCCCTGACGAGCAGCTCGTTAAGCAAGCTTACATCGCGGCCCAGCTCCAGGTGTACCCCGCGGCGGAGGAGCTTGAGGTTGTAGATGGACGTGCGCCTCATGTGCCTCGCGGCCACTGTGGCGATGCCGCAGGTCAGCATCAGCGGCAGGATCATGCGGTAGTCGCCGGTCAGCTCGAAGATGGTCAAGACGGCCGTGATGGGAGCATGGCTGCAGGCGGCGAAGACTCCCCCCATGCCCACCAGCGCGTAGGCCCCCGCCGAGGTGATGTGCGTGGCCACCAGCCCGTGGACGGTGACCCCCACCGCCCCGCCCAGCATGGCGCCGATGAACAGGGACGGCGTGAAGATGCCCCCGGAGCCGCCCGAGCCGAGGGTCAGCGACGTCGCCACGAGCTTTCCCAGCATCAGCAGCAACAGCAGGCCGATGCCCGGCAGTTGTCCCAGCAGCATGGACGAGATGGTGTCATAGCCCAGCCCCATGATGCCCGGATACCACAGCCCCAAGGCTCCGACCAGCAGGGCCGCGGGCATGAAGCGCACAGCGGGAGGCACTCCCATCCGCTCCCACAGGTCACCGACACCATAGAGAGCGGTGATGAAGATCACGCCCACCGCCGCGGCCAGCAGGCCCAGGATTGCGAACACCGGCAGCTCCGCGAAGGTCGCCAGGGAGTACTCGGGGACGTCGAAGGCCGGGGCGGAGCCGAAGACGTGGCGGCCGATGGCCGAGGAGACCACCGCTGATACCACCACCGGTGCGAAGGTCTCCGCCGCCCAGCTTCCCAGCACGATCTCCAGCGCGAAGAAGGCGCCGGCCAGGGGGGCGCTGAAGGTCGCGGCCACCCCCGCCGCCGCACCGCAGGCGAACAGGAGCGTCCGTCGGCGTTCCCCGCCGGGGAAGAGGCGGCCGAAGTCCGCCGCCAGGGAGGCCCCGATGAAGGCTATGGGGCCTTCTCGGCCGGCGGAATTGCCTGTGCCTATCGTGAGGGCTGAGGCCACCGCCTTGGGGAGCCAGCGGAGGCCGCTGAGCCTCCCACCCCTCAGCGCCGCCGCCTCCTGAAGCTCCGGGACGCCTGAGCCCCCCGCCCACGGGCCCAGCCTGGCGACGAGCGGTCCCACCAGCATGGCGCCCAGCACGGGCAGCACCAGCAGGTGATAGGGCGCGATGGGCTCCAGCCACGCTGCCGCCTCGCCCAGGAACAGCCGCGTGACCGCCGCCAGCAGCCACCGGAAGCCCACCGCGCCGCCGGCGCCCAGCATGCCAACGCATACCGCCAACAGCACCTCGATGGTGTGCTGGGGCAGGTTGGAGCGGGCGGCGTTGACCCGCATCCGACGGCGGAATCGGTTCCACAGGGACGTGATGCGGCGCGGCATGGTGCACTCCACACGCTGGTGTCAACACGAAACAGCGCCGCAGCCCGGGCGGCTCCGGCCGCCCCTGCGCACGGCGCTGGGGTGCCTGTGACTCGTCCGGAAGGGGCCTACTCCATGTGTGGCTCGATCAGACCGTAACCCCCGGACTTGCGCCGGTACACTACGGCCACGTTGTCGGTCCGCGCGTCGGTGAAGACGAAGAAGTCGTGGCCCACCATCTCCATCTGCAGCGCCGCCTCCTCCGGCGCCATGGGCTTCACAGCGTGGCTCTTAACCCGCACGATCTCCGGCTCCTCCGCCTCGCTCTCCTCCCGCTCGACGATCGGCTCCACATCAGGCTCCAGCTCCCGCAGGCTCTGTTTCGTGCGGTCGCGCACCCGCCGCTTGTGCCGTCGGGCCTGCTTCTCGAGCGCGTGGTAGGCCTCGTCGAAGGCCGTCAGCATATCACCACCGGACTTCTCCGCGCGGAAGACGTTCCGCGGCGACTCAGCGGTAATCTCAACGGTGTGGCGCCCGCGCTTCTCCGAGAGCACCACGCGGACCTCCTGGAGCCTGTCCAGGTACTGCGTCAGGCTCTCGAGACGTGGCTCAGCATGGTCGAGGAAGTACTGGGGTACGCTGCCGTTCTTGCTGCGGACATCGATTCTCATCTCCCTTACCACCTTCCCCAAGCATCTATCCCCTCCGGGCGCGTCGCTCGCGGCGAGCAACCGTGGTGACCGCAGGCCCCGCGCCCGGGCGAAGCGTACATTTGATTCGGCACCGACAAGGCGAAGACCTCCTCGTCGCGGCTTCCATCTCTCCCATCGCCCTCGCGGCAGGGAGATAGCGCAACCGTACTGCCCGCGGAGAGGGTCGTGGGGCATGGCTGGCGAATCTCCTAGCGGCGGCGAACTGAGCGATGACGGCCTCAGGGAGCGTGGGCGCAGTGGCAAAGCTGGTGGGTGACCCCAATCCGACCAAGATCATCTGCACCCTCGGCCCCGCCACGGAGAGCGAGGAGATGATCGCCCAGTTGATGGACGGAGGCATGGATGTGGCCCGGCTGAACTTCTCCCACGGCGACCATGAGAGCCACCGGCGGGTCTTCGGGCGGGTGCGCTCGGTCGCCGAGCAGAAGGGCTGCCACGTCGCGATTCTGTGCGACCTGCAGGGGCCGAAGATCCGGGTGGGGGAGCTGGAGGGCGGCGAGCCGGTCCGCCTGGAGGAGGGTGGGAACGTCATCATCGATGTGGAGGTCGAGCGTGGTGATGAGCGCCGGCTCTCCACCACCTACCGGAGGCTGGCTCAGGATGTGAAAAGCGGCGCGCGCATCCTGATCAACGACGGTCTGGTGGAGCTGCGCGTGCTCCGGACCACCGACACCGAGGTGGTCTGCGACGTCATCTACGGCGGGCCCGTCTGCGAGCACGCCGGCATCAACCTGCCCGGCGCCCGCATCTCCGCGCGGACACTGACCGACAAGGACCGCAGGGACCTGCGGCTGGCGGTGGAGCTGGGCGCCGACTACATCGCGTTGAGCTTCGTGTGCGCCGCCGAGGACATCCGCACGCTCAAGCGGGAGATCGCCGGCCTGGGCGTCGAGACGCCCGTGGTCGCCAAGCTCGAGAAGCCCGAGGCACTGCACGAGCTGGAGGAGGTGGTGGGGGTCTCGGACGTGGTGATGGTGGCCCGCGGGGACCTGGCGGTGGAGACCTCCCCCGGGCGCGTCCCGGTGCTGCAGAAGCGCATCATTGAGGAGTGCCGGCGCCAGCGTGTGCCGGTGATTACCGCCACACAGATGCTTGAGAGCATGACGTCGAATCCCCGGCCGACCCGCGCCGAGGCCTCGGACGTGGCCAACGCCGTCTTCGACGGCACCGATGCCCTGATGCTCTCGGGGGAGACGGCCATCGGCGAGTACCCGGCCGAGACGGTCAGGATGATGCGCAAGATCGCCGCCATCGCCGAGAAGGCGCTGCGCCGCGAGGCGTCGTCGTCGGCGCCGCTGGTGGGCATGGACTTCCTGGACTTCGCCGACGCAGTCAGCCGGGCGGCCGCCGACACCGCCGAGATCCTCGGCGCCCGGGCGGTCGTGGCCTTCACGCAGTCGGGGAGCACCGCCCGCCTGGCCTCCAAGTGCCGCCCCAGCATGCCTATCGTGGCCGCCACGCCGCTGCCGGAGACCGCCCGCCGCTGCAGCCTCTACTGGGGCGTGCAGCCGCTGCTGATTGAACCCGTGAACGACACCGACGAGATGATCGCGAACATCGAAGCGCAGCTTCGCGGCCTGGAGATGGCCAGGCAGGGGGACGTTATCGTCATCACCGCCGGCACGCCCGTGGGCCGACGGGGCACGACCAACACCATGAAGGTCCACGTCATCGGCTCATAGCTGCATGGTATGGGAGGCAGCGACCATGAGCGTCAGCATCGACGACCTCGCCATCAACGGGGGAACGCCTATCCGCACCGAGCCCTTTCCGCCCTGGCCGCACTTCGAGGAGCCTGAGAAGCAGGCGGTGAGGGCGGTGCTGGACTCCGACGATGTGAACTACCACCGGGGCGATTGCGGCATCCGCTTTGAGGCCGCCTTCGCCCAGTGGGTGGGCGTTCGGTACGGCCTGGCGGTCACCAACGGTGGCGCGGCCCTGCAGTGCGCGGTGGCGGCCTGCGAAGTGGGCCCCGGCGAGGAGGTCATCGTCCCGGCCCATACCTACATCGCCAGCGACCTGGCGCCGGTGTGGCTCAACGCCGTACCGGTCTTCGCCGACGTCAATCCACAGACGCTGAACCTCTCCGCCGCCACCATCTGCGACCGCATCACGGAGCGAACCAGGGCCATCGTGGCCGTGCACATGTATGGCCGGCCCTGCGACATGGGCGAGATCATGGAGCTGGCGGCCGAGCATGATCTGCTGGTGGTGGAGGACTGCGCCCAGGCCCATGGAGCCACCTATCAGGGCGCCAAGGTGGGCTCGCTGGGACACATCGCCGCCTTCAGCTTCTGCCAGACCAAGCACATGACCACAGGCGGCGAGGGCGGGGCGGTGGTCACCGATGATCTTGACCTGGCGCGGCGGGCTCGGGCCGCGGCCCACTACGGGATCCTCTACGACGAGCCGGACGAGGACGGTCGCTGGCGGGGCAGCAGCGGCCGGACCTGCATCGGCTGGAACCTGCGCATGACGGAGATGCAGTCGGCCATCGGCCTGGCGGTGCTCCAGCGCCTGGACGAGTCCGTCGCCAGGCGGCGCGAGCTGGCCGCCTACCTCACCCAGGGGCTGGCGGAGAGCGCCGCCGTGGACCCCATCCCCGAGGGCCTTGACCGCACTCACACCTACTTCCGCTACGACTGCCTTTTCAACGCCGATGCGGTCACCTGCACCCGCGACGAGTTCGTGCGCGCCGTCGGCGCCGAGGGTGTGCCCATCTCTCGCGGAAGCTCCTTCGCCAACCATCTCGAGCCCGTGTTCGCCGAGCATCTGGGGCCGGGCGGGACCGAGTGCCCCTTCGCCTGCCCGTGGTACGAGAGCCAGGCGATCTACGAGCCCGGAAGCTGCCCCGTCAGCGAGGCCATCGGCGAGCGAGTGGTGACGCTGGAGGTCTATCCCACCATCGAGACGAAGGACTGTGATGACGTGCTTGCGGCAATCGCGAAGGTCGAAGAGGCCTATCGCGCCTGACATCGGACAGAGCGGAGGCTGGTAGGATGCGTCTCGTGACAGCCATTGTGCTCGCAGGAGTTGTCCCCGCCATGTGTCTCGCCCAGGGCAACCTGCAGGACAACCTGGTGGCAAACGGGGGCTTTGAGAGCGGTCTGGAGGGCTGGCTCACCGACGTGATCGTCGCACCGGCGGAGTTCGTGGAGTGCACGGAGAACGTGCACAGCGGCGAGACCTCGCTGCGTATCGACCTCGGTGAGAGCGCCCGCGGCTTCGCCCGCAGCCCGGCCTTCGAGGTAGAGCCGGGCAAGCAGTACCGGATCTCCGTATGGGCCACCGCTGAGGGGGCACCTGAGGACATGGTCTACGCTCGGGTGCACTGGTGGAGCGGCCTGCCCGGGGTGGCCAGCGAGGAGAAGATCAAGGACGACACCGAGCACGCCGGCGGGACCTTCGACTGGAAGCAGCTCACCGCGACGGTCACTGCGCCCGCCGACGCTGCGAACGCCACCGTGCGGCTGGAGACCAACGGGGACACCGGCGTGCTGAATACCGAGACCGACGCGGAGTTCGTTGTGCGCTTCGATGACCTCGTCGTCCAGCCCGTCGAGTGAGGTGGCCGGCGCGACATCGAAGCCGGTCATCCGCCTCGGCACCTCCGAGGACGCCCTGCGCTGCGGCGAGATCGCGGCAGAGGGCTGGTCCGGGTTCTGACCGGTGTGGGGATGAGGCCACGCCGCCGCGCGAGGCATGTACCGTGCCGGGGGTTCTGCGCGCGCCGCCTGCACCGGAGACGGTAGCGCGGCTCGGGGATCATCCCGAGCCGCGCTGTCGCTTACAACGTCGAGTACGGCTACGCGCTGGCCTCGGCGAACTCCGCCAGATCGATGACCTCGCCGCTCTCGCCGGACTCCACCATCGCCAGGGAGAGCAGCAGGGCGTTGTAGCCGTCGCGGTAGCTGGCCGCCGGCGCCAGGTCCACGTCCGGGTGCAGGCAGGCGTCCGCCCAGTGCCGGTAGAGGTCGGCGGTGAAGTCCCGCCCCTCCCCGGCGAAGGTGGCGTTCCAGACGTCGCGGGGCACGCCATCCTGCCCAGGATTCGGCCCGATGGCGTACTTGATCTCACTGCCTGTCGCCACGGCCAGGCCGTCCCTGCCGACCACGTCGAGCCGCTGCGGCACTCCGGCGCCGCCCATCGACGAGGAGATGACGCCCACGGTCTTATGCGACCCTTCGCCCAGCTCGATCTGAGCGCCCATGTAGGCGATGGCGCCAGCCTCCGCCCACACGTCGCGGCCCATGGTGGCGAACACCGCCTTCGGCTCGCGGCCGGCCAGGAAGGGCACCATGTCGATGTCGTGGCTGATGAAGTCCATGATGCCGTCGAAGGGCGCAGGGCTGAGATACTTGTCCTTGAGCATCCCCCGCTGGCGCGCGAAGAGCACCTGCAGGGGGTCGATCCGCTCGCAGATCTCCTTCATCTTCCGGAAGACCGGGCCGAAGCGGAGCTGGTAGGAGATGGCGGCGACCAGGCCTCGCCGCTCGACCTCCTCCATCATCTCCCTCGCCTGCGCGATGGAGCTTGCCATGGGCTTCTCGGTCAGGAGGTGCTTGCCCGCCTCGATGACCGGCATGGCCGTCTCGTAGTGGTGGGGGGTCTGCACGCAGAGCCCCACGGCCTTGATCTCATAGTCCGCCAGCAGCGTCTCGATGTTCGGCACGTAGTCCACGCCGAACTCCTCGGCGACGGGCTGGCCCACCTCCTCGATGAGGTCGCAGATGGCGACGAACTCGATGTTGGGCGCGCCAGCGATGGACCTGATGTGACTCATGCCGCGGCCGCCGGCACCGACCATGGCGACCCTGAGCTTCTCCATGTCAGCCTCTCCTCGATGCGTCGGGTCTCGGTCACGACTGGTGCGGGCAGATTCCACGCGCTCGCCGCGAACCCTTCCCCGCTGGTGGATGAAGGTGGAGGGAGTCGGACGCGATGGAGGGCCTCACCCCTCGGAGTTTGCGTCGCAAACTCCACTCCCCTCTCCCTGGCGGCTTGGCCGCAGGCGGGAGAGGGGGAGAACGGCAACGGCAAACAGCCGGCGGGCAGGGCTGCCCGGCGCTCCGTACGACGTCTCGGCGCCGAGAGAGGGGCACAACGCCAACGGCCTGTGGACGAGGCCCACAGCGGCAACCCTTATCCTGGGAGGCGGGCGCCCGCGCCCGCCTGCGGGCCGAAGGCCCGCTCTGAGCCGCCTATGCAACATGCGCCGCTCAGGGCGCGCGCTCCCCAACATGGCACGGCGGGGCCGACTTCGTGCGACTGCTGCGCAGCCGCTCTCAGGACGGCCCCTCCGACGACTGACCCCGCGTCGGCCGCTCCCCCCTCCCGCCTGCGCCACGTCGTCTGTGGCGCCAGGGAGGGGGGTGGCCCGAGCGAAGCTCGGGGCGG
>JAYENL010000082.1:0-43549 GCA_034722055.1 Armatimonadota bacterium | reverse complement strand
CCGCACTTGCGATGGCTTCAGCAAGCGAGCGGACGCAGTGGACAAAGTCGTGGCCGACTTCATCCGGCAGATCGCCTCAGCGCCCAGGCTGCGGGCCATGGTCCGCGAGGAGGCCACGGCGATCCGGGAAGGTCGCGAAGATGTGGCGGAGGGTCAGCCCTGAGGGGCACGCCCGAGAGGTGCTGGACTTCGTGAAGGACATGAACTGAGACGGGCCGGCCTCGGCGGGGGGGCCGCCTGAGCGCGCCAGAAAGAGGCGCGCGAAGACAACGACGGGGCCGGCTTCGGTGCGGTTGCTCAGGCAACCGCCCTTCAGGACGGCCCCTCCACAACGGAAGCAGACGCGTTGGCGTAACGTGCAGCAACGGGAAGCTTCCGCCAGTCAGCACCTGGTACCTGTACGCCACGGTTCGTCACATGTATGAAGAGAGCCGCTCCGGACCGGGCATACACCGGGAGGAGATACGATGGATCTGCCGCGACGCCAGAGCCTCGTTGTGCTGCTGTGCGATCAGCTTCAACGCAAGGCCATCAGCCCCTACGGCGGGCCGGTGCAGACGCCGACCTTCGACCGCCTCGCCGAGGAGGGCGTCGTCTTCGATCGCTACTACTGCGCCGCGCCGCTGTGTGTCCCCACGCGCCCGTCGATGATGAACGGGCGCTGGCCGCACGCCCACGGGGCCACCAGCTTCGGCAGGGGCTACCAGGAGATCGAGGGGGGCTCGGAGCTGCTCATCGACCGGCTGCACGATGCCGGCTACCGGGTGGCCTATGAGGGCATCTGGCACATCCGGCGGCCGGAGGAGGACGACCGCACCGGCGAGTACGCGCACTTCAGGCGCGGCAGCTTCCCCTACGACGAGCAGGGCGAGGCGCTCGTCGCCGTGGGCCTGGACGCCGACGATCAGCGCGCCGACGTGCACACGCTGACCGATGAGGGCGAGGAGCCGGCGCAGATCTCGGTGCCCGTGCCGGCCACGTGGGAGAGGCCCCTGCGGGCGCACCCGGACATGCAGCGGGCGGAGCGCATCGCGCAGTTCATCCTCGACGCGCCCGAGGACGAGCCCATCGCGGTGTGGTGCTCGCTGGCGGGGCCGCATCCGCCGCTGCTGGTGCCTGAGCCCTACATGAGCATGTTCGACCCCGACGACATCGAGCCGCCGCCGGGCCTGGGCATGGACCTCTCGGACGCCCCTCGCGGAGTGCGAGAGGCGCCGGGGGTGCTGGGCACGGCCGGCTGGCAGTGGGAGCGCTGGGCGCCGGCCATCGCGGCCTACTACGGCTACGTGGCCTTCGTCGATCACTGCCACGGCGTGGTGATGGGGGCGCTGGAGGAGGCCGGGCGGCTGGATGACAGCATCGTCATCGCCTCCACCGACCACGGGGAGATGCTCGGCTCCCACGGCATCTACCAGAAGATGGTGCTCTACGAGCGGTCCGTCAACATCCCGTTCATCATGCGCGTCCCGGGGATGGCGGCGGGCCGCCGCGAGCACCTGACCTCGCAGACCGACATGGCGCCGACCGTTCTCGACCTGCTGCACATGGAGCCGCTGGAGAGGGCGCAGGGGGTGAGCATGGCCCCGCTGCTGCGCGACGGCGACGCCCACTGGCGCGACCACACCTTCTCGGAGTACAATGGCTGGAAGCTGGGCGGCCACAAGATGCGGGCGGTGATCGGCGAGCGCTACAAGTACGTCTACCACCACGACGACCGCGATCAGCTCTTCGACCTGCGGCGGGACCCCGACGAGCTGGAGAACGTCATCGACCAGCCGGCGCACCTGGAGGTGGTGGACGAGATGCGCTCGGAGCTGGTCGCCTGGATGCGCAACACCGACGACTTCATCCAGCCGCAGTGGGAGGAGCCGCGGTAGTCGCACCGGCACAATCCACGGCGCCGGATGCCCGCTCGGCGCCCTGTCTGAGAGGATGACCGCTGATGGACATGACGGCATGGAAGGCAGCCTTGATCCTGGCCATACCGATCATCGTTATCTCGGCCCAGGTTGTCGCGGGACAGAGTGAGGACCTGGGCAATGGCTTCATGCACCACGGCGCGGCCACGCCGGTGAGCAATCACCGGGGCATCGTGGCCACGGTCGATGGCGATGGCACGCCGGTCGCGCTGGTGTGGCTGTTCGACCACACCGGCGGCTACGCGCTGCTGATGATCGACGCCACGAACGGCGAGGCCGAGCAGTTCCCCATGCCCTTCGAGACCGGCGACTGCCCCTACTCCTCGATCCTGTCGAGCCGCAATCGCTTCTACACGCACTTCGGCAGCCACTTCGTGGAGTTCGACCCCACCGAGCCCGGCTTCACCTTCGTGCACGAGACCGCCCCTCAGATGGCAATGAGCATGACCGAGGACGACCAGGGCCGCATCTGGTCGGCGACCTATCCCCAGGCGGGCGTGGTCTCCTACCACCCGGCGACGGGCGAGTTCCGCGACTACGGGCACGTCTACGAGCAGAACTGGCGGGAGTACCCACGGCACATGGCGGCCGATGACACCGGCTGGATCTACTTCGGCATCGGCAAGACCGCCATCCAGATCATCATGCTCGACCCCGAGAGCGGCGAGGCCATCCCGGTGATCCCGGAGGAGGAGCGGGAGCACGGCTCCGCAAGCGTCTATCGCGACCTCAACGGCAAGGTCTACGGCAACGCCAACGGCCAATGGTACGAGCTGTATGAGGGCCAGGCGACGAAGATCGAGGAGCCGGAGGAGAAGAGCCCCAAGCCCATCATCACCAGCCATCAGGGGCTCTTCCACCGCGAGTTCCCCAACGGCGGCACACTCGATGCGGTGGACCTCATCGACCGGAAGATCCGCGTCACCACCGCCGACGGCGAGGCACAACAGTTCGACTTCGACTACACCAGTGAGGGCGCCCACCTGATGGGCCTGGCCGCCGCCTCCGACGGGACCATCTGCGGCGGCACGGCCTTCCCCATGCGCTTCTTCAGCTACGACCCCGAGACCGACGAGTGGATCAACCGGCCTGCGTACGGGCAGTGGAACACGGTCGCGCCGACGGACAGCCTCTTCTACGTGGGGGGCTACGGCGGCGGGTTCCTGCTGGAGTGGGACCCGGCCAGGCCGTGGGTGCCGACCGAGAAGGGCAACCCGGAGTCCAACCCCAGGTTCCTGACCCAGACCACGCCCACCATCCATCGCCCCCACGACCTGCTGGTCCATCCCGACGGCCGCCACGTGATCCTGGCCGGCACGCCCGGCTACGGCTACACCGGCGGCGGCCTGCTGTTCTGGGACCGCCGGGAGGAGACCGCGGAGGTGCTCACCCACGAGGACCTCATCCCATGGCACTCGGCCATGAGCCTGGTGCCGCTGCCGGACGGGAACCTGCTGGTGGGCACCACTATCTCGGCGGGGACCGGCGGCGAGCAGAAGGCGGACCTGGCCGAGCTTTACATCCTCGACATGGAGACCAAACAGATCGAGTGGCACGAGCCGGTGCTTGACGGCGTGGGCGGCTATCCGGACATGATCATGGGCCCGAATGGCGAGGTGTTCGGCTTCGCGGACGGGAGGCGCTTCTTCGTCTTCGACCCCGAGGAGCGGGGCATCGTGCACGAGGCGAACACCGAGGAGCAGTTCGGCCGCACCGTCTACCAGCAGGGCACGCGGGCCTTCGTGCAGGATGAGGAGGGCACCATCTACATCCTGTTCAACCGGGGCATCGCGCGGCTCAACCCGGAGACCTACGAGATCGAGATGCTTGCCGACTCGCCGGTGGGCGTCAGCGGGGGCGGCGACTACCTCGACGGCCGCATCTACTTCTACGCCGGCTCGGACCTCTACAGTTGGCAGGTCCCCGGCGAGGAGTAGCGCAGGAACGCGCACCAGATGTGCCGCATCCAGCGAGCAGGAGGCTGATACGTCGTGGAGATGACAGTATGGAAGATGGCGGCGCTGCTGGCGCTGCCCGCGATCCTCGCGGCCGCCTATCCGGCCGCCGGGGAGAGCGAAGACCTGGGCAATGGCTTCATGGATCACGGAGTCGCCACACCCATCAGCAACCACAGAGGGACCGTCGCCACCGTTGACGGCGAGGGCAATCCGGTGGTGCTTTCGTGGCTGATGGATCACCGCGGCGGCTACGGGCTGCTGATGGTGGATGCCACCACCGGAGAGGCGGAGCTGTTTGAGGTCCCCTGGAGCGGGGACTCACCATTCGCCTCGGTGCTCTCCAGCCGCAACCGCTTCTACTCACACTACGGGAGCCACTTCATCGAGTTCGACCCCGCCAGGCGCGAGTTCACCTTCGTGGCCGAGACCGTGCCGCGAGTGGCGATGAGCATGACGGAGGACGATCAGGGCGTCATCTGGGCGGCCACCTACCCGCACAGCGGCGTGGCGTCATACAATCCCGAGAGCGGCGAGTTCCGCGACTACGGGCACGTCTACGATCAGAACTGGGCGCAATATCCACGCTCTGTGGCCGCCGACGATCAGGGATGGATCTACTTCGGCGTCGGCAGCACGGCCTGCCAGATCCTCATCCTGAACCGGGAGAGCGGCGAGGCCACGCCGGTCATCCCCGAGGATGAGCGGGTCCACGGCATGGCCAGTGTCTATCGCGACCTCAACGGGAAGGTCTACGGCAGGTCGCCGGCAGGCCAATGGTACGAGCTGTATGCGGGCCAGGCCACGGAGATCGAGGAGCCAGCCGAGCGCAATCCCAAGCCGATCATCACCGGCAGCCAGGGCCTGTTCCACCGGCAGTTCCCGACCGGAGAGAGGCTGGCCTACCTGGACCTGGTGAACCGCAAGCTGGGCGTTGAGACCGCCGAGGGCGAGACGCGGGTGTTGGAGTTCGACTACCCGTCCGAGGGCGCGCACATCATGGGCCTGGCGGCGGCGTCCAATGATACCATCTGCGGGGGAACGGCCTTCCCCATGCGGTTCTTCAGCTACAACCCCGAGACCGATGAGTGGGTGAACCGCGACGCCCTCGGGCAGTGGAACACCGTGGCTCCGACCGATGACCTGTTCTACATCGGGGCATACACCCATGGCCTGCTGGAGGTGTGGGACCCGTCGCGGGAGTGGGTGCCCACCGAGCGGGGCAACGAGCAGTCCAACCCCCGCCTGCTCGCCGAGGCGGGCAGCGTTATCAACCGCCCCCACGATCTCCTGGCGCATCCCGACGGCCAGCACGTCATCATGGCGGGCACGCCCGGCTACGGCCTCACCGGCGGCGGGCTGCTGATCTATGACACGGAGACGGACGAGGAGACGCTCCTCGCCCACGAGGACCTGCTCCAGTGGCAGTCCACCATGTCGCTCGTGGCGCTGCCCGAGGGGAAGCTGCTGGGCGGCACCACGGTCTCACCCGGGACCGGCGGGGAGCGCAAGGCGGAGCAGGCCGAGCTGTACCTCTTCGACATGGCGACCAACCAGATCGAGTGGCACGAGCCGCTGCTGCCCGGCGTCGGCCACTACACGGACATGATCCTGGGGCCCGACGGGCTGGTCTTCGGCTTCGCCGGCCGCTCAGTGTTCTTCGTCTTCGATCCCCAGGCCCGGGAGATCGTGCACCAGGAGGATGTGTCCGAGCAGTTCGGCTCCACCACCAGCGGCCAGGGCCCTCGGGTCTTCGTGGAGGCGCCGGACGGCCGCATCTTCATCCTCTTCGTGAGCGGCATCGCGGAGCTGGACCCGGAGAGCTACGAGATCGAGATGCTGGCCGACTCGCCGGTGGGGATCGCGCCGGGCGGGGACTGGCTGGACGGCCGCATCTACTTCGGGCACGGCTCGCACGTCTATAGCTGGGAGGTCCCCGCCGGGGAGTAGCGATCGGCGACACGAACCGCACGCGAGGCCGGCGGGCCCTCCCCGCCGGCCTCGCTCGGTTGTACATCCATCGCACAGATAGGCTATTCTACCTCCACGGCGACGCCTTTGGTCTTGGCGGCCTCGTAGGCGGCGCCGATGGCGCGCTGGGTGTGCAGCGCGGTCTGCGCGTTGGAGATGGGCTGGGCGCCGGAGTTGATGCACTCGACGAAGTGCGCGAACTGGCGCTGGAAGCGGGTCTGGCTGATGTCCGGGGCGTAGGTGCGCCACTCATCGTTCGCCGAGGACCAGAACCGCACCGGCCCCGCGAAGTAGGTCTCCAGCTCCAGCATGCCCCTCTCGCCGGTGATCCGCCACTCGGTGAACTGCGGGGGGATGGAGTAGCCCACCAGGATCTCGCCGATGCAGCCGTTCTCGCCCTCGAAGATCATCAGGGCCACGTCGTCGGTCTCCATGTCCTGCAGGAAGGTCCCCGCGCGGCACGAGACGTTGGCGATCCTCCCCAGCAGAAACTGGTAGATGTCGGCAGCATGCGAGCCGTTGTCCATGAGCGCCCCGCCACCGGACTGCTCCAGAATCGCGCGATGGTCGCCCTCCTGACTCGCCAGCCCCGTGAAGCAGCCGCGGAACAGCACCGGCCTCCCCAGCACGCCCTCCTCCAGCAGCCTCTTGAGCTCCAGGACCGGCCCGTGGAAGCGGTGGCAGTAGGCGATCATCAGCAGCGCATCCGCGCTCGCGGCCGCCTCCGCCATGGCCTCCCCGCCCTCCACATCCGCCGCCATGGGCTTCTCGCACATCACGTGCACGCCGCGCTGCAGGCACTCCGCGGCCATCTCCGGGTGCAGGAAGGGCGGAGTGCAGATGCTCACCAGGTCCGGCTGCTCGGCGTCCAGCATCTCCCGCCAGTCCGAGTATCCGGCCAGCCCGTGATTCTCCTCGGCCGCGGCCACGGCATCCTCGTTGATGTCCGCCCCCGCCACCGGCCCCACCCCGGGAGTCTCGTCCCAGCCGGTGATATGCGTGGTGGAGATGCCGCCCAGGCCGATGATCGCCGCTCGCAGGCTCATCGCTGCACGCTCCTTCGTGTGGCCGGTCTGTCCTTCGTCGCTGCCATTAGCCGCATGTCGCCGCGGAGGACAGGCGTCCTCGCCCGTGCGCCCTTCGCCGTCTGCCGTGGCCCCTCGCCGTCCGCCGTTCGGAGCGACGCATCTTCAGATGCGTCGGCCGTTGCTCAGTCCTCATCGCGCGCCGGGCGGATCTCAGACGGCTGCTCCCCCGCCTCCGCCATACGCCGCCTCAACGTCTCGGCCAGCCCGGCGCGCATCTCGGCGCAGTCGGGGTCTCGCACGAGGTTGGTGCGCTGGTGCGGATCGGCCTCGTTATCGTAGAGGTACTCCTCGAAGTAGACGTCACTGCGCGGGCCGACCTCCGGCACGCTGACCGAGTAGGTCCACCTGTGCGTGCGCACACACCGGCCCGTCTGGCTCTCGGAGATCTGCGCGAAGACCTCCTCGGGCCAGTCCTCGGCGGTCCCCTCCACCAGCGGCTGCAGCGGCCGGCCGTGGTAGACGTCGGGCACCGGAATCTCCGCGACCTGCAGCAGCGTCGGCGCCAGGTCGATGTTGCTGACCAGATCCTCCACGACCTGACCACCCGTGAACCCGGGCCCGCAGGCGACCATGGGGATGCGGAGGCAGCCGTCGTGGCAGGCGCGCTTGTACTCGGCATTGCGGGTGCGGAAGTGCGAGCCGTGGTCGGAGGTGTAGATGACCACGGTCTCGTCGGCGATGCCCTGCTCGGCCAGCTCGTCGCGGATGCGCTGGAGGTTGCGGTCCAGCGCGTGGCAGCAGCCGAGGTAGTCGGGGAAGTTCTCGCGCCAGTCGCCCTCGGTGCCGACGAGGTCGCCGGGCACCTCGTAGTCCGCCCAGCGCTCCCTGGAGCCCTTCGGGCCCTCGTAGCGGTTGTGATCATTCTGGTGGTGGGGCTCGATGTAGCTCACGAACAGGAAGAAGGGGCGGTCGTCGTCGCGCTGGCGCAGGAACTGCAGAGCCACGTCGGTCACGCAGTGCACGCGATAGCGGCCCTCGGGGAACTCGTAGCGGGAGCCGTCACCCCGGTACATATGACCGTCGTAGGAGTGGGAGGTGAACTCCAGCACGTCGGAGGCGCACCACCAGTCCCAGCCGCCGCGGTACTGCTTCGGCACCGGGTCCTCCCGATGGTTCAGCTCCGGCTCGGGGCCGGAGGCCAGGTGCCACTTGCCCACGTAGGCGGTCTGGTAGCCCCACTCGGTGAACCAGTGCGCGATGGTCTTCTCGTCCAGCGGCAGGTGGATGTTGTTGCGCCAGCAGCCCACGGCCTCGGGATACTTGCCGGTCTGCAGCGCCGACCGCGCCGGGCCGCAGACGGGCTGGCAGGTGAAGGCATTCTCGAAGCGCACGCCCTCCTCGGCCATGCGGTCGAGGTTCGGCGTGACGTCAAGCTCCTGTCCATAGCAGCCGCAGGTGTCGAAGCGCTGCTGATCGGAGAAATAGAATACGATGTTCGGCGACCTCACGGCGACCATCCCTCGGGCAGCAGCGTGCTGTCAGTAGCACGCCGCTTCCCCGGTGGCTGCGCGGAGTCCTTCCTCGGGGCAGGTCGTTGGAGTCCACGCGCCCTCGCGTGGACGTCGTTACGCGCCCGGCCGATCAGGGCCTCGCGTCGCGAGGGTAAGAGCCTCGCCCACGCAGCTTCCAACGAACAGAGCCGGGCCGAGGCCTACCGTCAGCCGTCCACCACCGGCAGCACTGACATCCGCAGCCGGGCGCAGCCAAGGGGAATCAGCGTCACCGGCTCCTCGCCCTCATCCGAGAACGCCGGGCTGCGGGGCACGGGCTCCACGGTGGCCGTGGCGTCCAGCCCCCAGCCGTGGATGCGCTTGCCGCGCGCCTCGATCTCGATGGGCGCGTCGTCCACCGTCCACGGCTGGTCGGTCACCGATCCGATCCTGCTGACGCGCAGGTGGCGCTGGGGACGCGCGCGGTCGAGCATCAGCCCGTACGCCCAGGGCGACGTGGGAAGGACCTCCCACTCCGGCCACTCGTCCGTGCCGCCGCACCGCTCCCAGCGCTCCTCGATGCGCACCGAGTAGCTCAGCGGCCCGCGATCCACCGTCACGGCGCCGGTCCGCGGCCACTGCGTCACGCCCAGCTCCACGCCGAACTCGACCTCGATGGTGTCGCCCGGGCTCCAGATGCGCTCGATGCGCAGGTAGCCGCGGGGCTCGCCCTCCGGCTGCAGCGGCTCGCCGTTGAGCTCGGCGAGCACCGACGCCGCCCAGCGCGGGACGCGCAGATACAGCGGGAAGGCCACCTGCTCCTCAGCCTCCACGCACAACGAGACGCGGCCCGAGAAGGGGTAGGCGGTCTCCTCCGTGATGCGCACCTCGTCGCCGCCCTCGCCCACCCGTGCGGTCACCTGACAGGAGGCGTACAGCCACGCTGCGAGGCCATTGTCGGAGGTGGCCTGCCACAGATTCTTCGCGTACCACGGCCAGCCCATGGCCACGTTGTGCTGGCAGCAGCGGTAGATGCGCGGGGAGTAGCAGATCTGCCGCCCCTTGTTGTAGTAGTCGTGCTCCTCGCCAGCGTCGAGCTGCGGCTGATTGGAGGCGGTAAGGTAGTGGAGGCCCTTCAGCCACGGGTCGCTGGCGGCGGGGAAGTGGTTGAGCATCACGTCCTCTGTGCGATCCGCCCAGAGGGTGGCGCCGGTCAGCCGGCCGAGGCGATAGAAGCTCTTGGCGAACTCCACCATGGCGCAGGTCTCGATGGCCTGCCGCGGATCGGTCTTGCCCGTTCGGACGCGCTCGTCGGCGCCGAAGATGCCTCGCGGCTGCTGCCCCCAGGTCGCCATGTGCTGCTGATACCAGTGCTCGCTGGCCGCGATGCGCCACGGCTCGCCGGTCTGCGTGGCGTAGGTGCCGGGGTAGGAGAAACGCTGGGTGAAGTTGACCACGTGGTGGTCCAGCCACTCGTCCTCGGGCGGCGTGATGGCGTCGAAGAAGCGCGTGGCGAGCGAGAGCAGCCAGCGCTCGCCGCTGCGGTTGAACAGCCAGTAGAGGTGCGGGAGCATGTCGCCGGCACGGTTGCGCTGCACGTGCAGCTTCCAGTGGGTCTGCTCGGGGTCGAGGGCGGGGATGAACTCGTCGCTGGAGAGCCGGCGGCACCACTCGAAGAAGTTGCGCATCAGCACCGGAACGCGCTCATCGCCGGTATGTTCGAAGTGGCTGATGAGGGCGTCGAGCATCACCATGTGCGGCCACAGGTCAGGGGCGGTGCCGCCGGGCACCTCGTGGGCCTTGTGCATGCGCGCGCCGAAGTAGCCGTCCTCGTCCTGGGAGGTAATGGCGGCCTGGACCCACCGGCGGGCCTCCGCCTGCATAGCGTCATCGCCAAGCAGCACGGCCAGGTCATAGTAGCCCCGCAGCCAGTAGGGCTGCTCCTCCCACCCCGGCTCATCGCCGCCGAACCAGCCATTGCTCTGGTTGAGGAAGTCGCTCAACTCGCCGAGGCGGCCGGTCATGCCATCACGCATGAGCTGGAGCTGGTGGCCCAGCCACCCGCGCGGCCTGACGGCCCCCACGGGCAGGCGCGAGAGCGGATTCGCCGTCAGCGGCGGACGATTCCCGTTATACCAGCGGCTGGTGCTCCTGCCAGCGGGCGCATCGACGAAGCGGACGTTCATGGGTGCGCACCTCCATCCGAACGGCTGACACTCACGACAACGACTGCCTCACCCCCTTACAGTTCGCTGCGCGAACTGCCTTCCCCCTCCCCCTGGCGGGCTTTGCCCGCAGGCGGGAGAGGGGGAGAACGGCAACGGCCTGCTGGCAGCAGCGAGCCTCACCTTGGGAGGCGGGCGCCCGCGCCCGCCTGCGGGCCGAAGGCCCGCTCTGAGCCGCCTATGCAAGATGCGCCGCTCGGGGCGCCCGCTTCCCAACATGGCACGGCGGGGCCGACTTCGTGCGACTGCTGCGCAGCCGCCGTCAGGACGGCCCCTCCGACGACTGACCCCGCGTCGGCCGCTCCCCCCTCCCGCCTGCGCCACGTCGTGTGTGGCACCAGGGAGGGGGGTGGCCCGAGCGAAGCGCGGGTCGGGGGGAGGCCCCCGACGACTGCCTCACCCCCTGACGGATTGCCCACATCACCATTCCCCTGGCAAACGACCTACGGCCGGCACTCACCCGGCGCCAGCACCGCCAGCGGCACCTCCACCAGCGTGGGCTGGCCGGACTCGAAGCCCTCCTCGATGGCGGGGGCGATCTCATCCGGCGCGGAGACGGTCACGCCGCGCGCCCCGAGTCCTATCGCCGTCTGCGCCCAGCCGCACTCACCCAGCTCGCTGGCCACGCACGGCGCGCCCCGCGCCCGCTGCCCGGTGACCACGATTCCCCAGGCCTCATCGTCGGCGACGACGGCCACGAAGGGCAGCTCGTGGCGGACGGCCGACTGCAGCTCCGGGATGCAGAAGCCCAGGGAGCCGTCGCCGATGACCAGCAGCACGCGACGGTCGGGGAAGGCCAGCCTGGCCGCCATGGCGCCCGGCACACCGTAGCCGACAACGCCCGAGGCCCCGCAGGTCAGCAGCGCCTCGGGGTAGGAGCTGCGGCAGAGGGTCATGTGCAGCCACTGGCCGATGTTGCCCCCGTCCATCACGAAGATCATGTCATCGCTCATGACATCCGCCACCGCTCGCGCGATGTCATAGCCCACCATGGCGCCCTGGGGCGCATCCGGCCGCTGGTCCCATGCGGAGTAGAACTCGGTATGCATCTCCCGGGCCCGCGCCATCCACTTCTCGTGCCTCGTCGCACCATGAGAGTCGGCGTACGCCGAACGAATCAGCCGAAAGGCGCTCTTGGGATCGGCCAGCAGCGGCAGGGTCGGCGCGATCGCCTGATAGAGCCGCCCGGGATCGACGTCGATGCGGATGACCTTCAGGTCCTGGCGCAGCGGCGGGCGGTCGAGGTAGCGCAGGCGGTAGTCGATGTCCGCGCCCGCGATGATCAGCAGGTCCGCCTCCTCCAGCAGCGGCGGTTCGCCGGTGGCGGCCCCGATCACGCCCATGAAGTGCTCGCTGGGCTCGTTGACCGCCCCGCGGTCCCAGATGGGCGTCACGATCGGCGCGCCCACGGTCTGGGCCATGTCCAGCAGCTCGGGCCCGGCGTCGGCGTAGAAGCAGCCGCCGCCGGCGACGATGATCGGCCTCTCGGCCTCACTGATCAGCCTGACGGCCTCGATCAGGTCCTCCTGCTCGGGCCGGGCAGCATGCTCGACCATCCCGCGCTCCCCCAACGAAGGCATGGATCGCTCGTCGGCGATCTCGCCCTGGAGGGCGTCGCGCGGGATGGTGAGGTGCGTGGGGCCGGGGCGGCCGGTGGTGGCGGCGTGGAAGCACTCCGCGACGGCCTGGGGGATGCGCTCGGGCCGGTCCACCTGCTCGGCGTGCTTGCAGATGGACTCGCACAGCGCCACCTGGTCCACGTCCTGGAAGCCGCCGCGGCCGAGCGTCGGTGACTCATTGGCGCCGGTGATCAGGAGCATCGGGGCGCCGTCGTAGTGCGCGTTGAGCAGGCCGGCCATGGCGTTCACGTGTGCGATGCCACTGGACACCACGCAGACCCCCACCCGGCGGGTCAGCCTGGCGTAGGAGTCCGCGATGTAGCTGGCCGCCTGCTCGTTACGGGTGTGTATCAGCGGCAGGCCTACGGCGTCGGCGGCGTCTATGATCGGCTCGGTACCGTTGCCGCACAGCATGCTGATGAATGGCACGTCCCGTCGCTGAAGCTGGTCGAGAAGCGCCTCTGCCCCTGTCATTGGGTACCCTCCTGACGCACGCATCCGGCCCCAAATCGCTGCGATTTGGACACCGAGTTAAGACTGGAAGTAACAGATTCGCCTTTGCAGGCGTTATACCTTTGATAGGATAGTGACGAAAGAGGTTCGCAGGGGGTGTTCTCACCCGGATCGAAGGCCCTCGACCCGGACGAGGCTGCGACCCGCACGGCGTCACAGTTGCGGGCGTCCAATCACGTCGTCATCCGGGGGGAAGACCCGGATGGTCAACCGCCATCGGTTGCGCGAGAGCTACCCCGCCGCCGTCGCGCGGTGGCTCAGCTTCGGCTGCGGCGAGTTCGAGATGCTGCCGGGAGCCGAGGACGTGGGCAGATTCGGTGCCGCCGACGCCGGACCCCTGGCGGTTGAGGCCACCGCCCTCTACGCGTTCATCCACGGCCTGGCCGCCACGCGGGAGGCCTTCGACCTCTCCGACTGCCCTCTTGACAATGAGCAGTGCCTGGAGCACGCTCTGGCGGCATTCCGCTACTGCCTGCGCACACACCAGTGCCACCCGGATCCGATTACCGAGGAGCCCGGCTGGGGCGGCACGGGCATGTCGCCGAAGATGGCCGACCAGCTCGCTATTGCCGCTGCAGGCCTGGGCTCCGCCCTGCCCGATGACGACCGCGATGCCCTCCGGCGACTCATCGAGTACGAGGCCGACTGCAACCGGCTGCTGCCCTTCCACCTCGAGCACCTGGACCACGGCTTCTACCGCAAGCGCCCGCCGGTGCCCACCAGGCGCTTCGGCACCTCATACCCGGAGAGCAACGCCTGGCGGGCCTGCATTCTGGCCCGCGCGCTGCTGAGCAGCCCCGGCCACCAGAGCGCACAGCAGTGGCGGAAGGCCATGCTGACCTTCCTCGCCAACTCCCTGTCGGTGCCCGCCGACGCCGAGGACGACACCGACTACGACGGGCGACCGCTGAGCGAGTGGCACGCCGGAGCAAACCTCCACCCCGGCTTCGCCCTCGAGCACCACGGCTTCTTCCACCCCGGCTACGTCAACCGCGCGCTGCTGTCGCTCATCAGCGCCTGGATTGCTTTCCGCGAGGCCGGCGAACAGCCCCCGGAGCTGCTGCTGCGCAACGTCCCCGAGCTCTGGAACGTCCAGCGCCGCCTCCTGCTGTGGAAGGGCCGGCTGGCCCACCCCGCCGGCAACGACTACCCGCACTACTGCTGGGGACAGCTCTACCTGCTCCCCGTGCTGGCCTTCATGGGTCACTACTACGGGGACCAGGTCGCCCGCGAGGCCGAGGTGGCGCTGGCCGAGAGCCTCATGCAGGAGCAGGAGGCTGGGCCCGACGGGTCCTTCTGCGGCTGCAGGCTACAGAGCTGGCGCGAGCGCCTGGAGGAGGGGGTGGCTCCCGGCAGGCCGGCGCCGTCCGTCTACTACCGCACACTGGTTGACACCCCCTATTACCTCTCACTGGCGTGGTGGTGGCACCGGCGCAACGCCACCGTCGCCGCACCTGGTGGCGGCGACTGCTGCGAGCTGGATGAGCCGTTCATCGAGCCCGACTGCGGCCTGGCGTTCCACCGCGGCGACCGCCGCTTCGCAAGCTGGAGTTGGAACGCTCATCGCAGTGGAGTCCAGGGGCTGGTGATTCCCCGGAACGGGGACCATCTCGCGGAGTGGGAGGGGAACCTGCTCAGCCGCTTCCACGTCCGCGGGGCCTCGGATGGCCGCCGAGTTCTCGCCAGTCGGCAGTGGGCCTTCAACGGCGGCATCGCGGCCCGGGGGCGTGTCAGCGCCTGCGAGGATACCATCCTTCACCACCTGGCCTTCGCCGCCCTGCCCGATGGGATCACCTGCATCTGGCTCAGCCACGCCCGGGCCCTGTGCGAGCTGGAGGTGGTGATGGCTGAGGGCCTGTGCCTGAACCTCGCGAACGATGTCTTCAACGATAACCGCCGCAGGCTGCACTTCGAGGACCGCGACGTAGAGGTCGAGGGTGTCGGCGCTGCCTCCCGGGAGATACTCATCGACAGCCCCTGGGTCAACATCGACGACATGCTCGGCGTAGTCGAGGTCGATGGCTGCGAGCGCTTCGTGCTCCTCGTGGACGGCCAGCGCCGGGCCACGGGTCACAGCCTCTGCTACGATACCTTGCTGCATCCCGTGCAGCGAATGCGCCGCGCGGAGCCGGGCGACACGCTCGAGGACTCCGCGGTGGCGCTGCTGGCCTCGACCAATGCGCGGAAGACAGCGCGGTGGCCGGCCTGGCACGTGGGGCCGAGCGTCAACGAGCGTGGCGTGAGGGCCCTGACCGTGCGCGGCTTCAATGATACCTGGTACCTGGTTGCCGCCTCCTGGGCCTCCACGCCCGCTCAGATCGCGCTGCCGCTGACCATGGAGACCAGCGGCTACCGCGTGCTCGCGGGCGACCCCGACCGCTTCCGGCCCGCCGGCGTGGACGCGCTGCTGTCGATGCCGCCCAACGGAATGCTGATCGCTGCCCTGGGCGGCAGGCGCTGATTGCCTCCCCGGATGACCGCACAGACTCCGGCTCCTGTAGAGGGAGGCGGGGCCGGCGCGGCGAAGATTCCGGCGGGAGGTTGAAGAGATGATCAGCGTCGAGCTGACCGTTGGCCTCAAGATCCCCGATCTGACTGCGCTCACCGCCGCCAACGCCATCCGCAGGCGCCTCGGCTACGCCGACGCTCTCCAGGCCCTCCACCGCAGCGACTACTATCGCCTGGACCTGGACGTGGGGGACCGCGACGCCGCCGAGGCCCTGGCCCGCGAGCTGGCCGAGGAGACCAACCTGTTCGTCAACCCCAACAAGCACACCTACCAGGTCCGGTTTCCCGAGGACCATGCAGCGGACGCCAGGCAGGACGGCGAGTACACCGTCAACGTGCTGGTGAGCAACCCCGATGATTCCGCAGGCGAGGGCATCCTGTCCGCGCTGCGGGGGCGTCTGGGCTACGGGGACCGCGTGCGGGGCGTTGACACGGGTGTGCTATGGACCATGCAGCTTGCCGCCGACAGCCCGGGGCAGGCCAGGGAGATCGCCGAGGACATCGCGGTGACGCGCTCGCAGAGCGAGGGCATCCTCATCAACCCGCACTTCCAGGACTACGAGATGTGGTTGGGCGAGTGAGCCGCTGGAGATGTTCGCCGTGGAGCGCGAGGGCGCTTCCCCGACTGGCCGCTGCGCGATGCTGAGGCGGGCCATGAGTATTGCTCGGTCGAGGTCTGAAACGTGATGCGATGGGGGAAGGCTCTGTTCGTGGCGGTCGCCGTCATCCTGGGCTGTCGGGACAGCCGGCACGCAGACCGAGACGCAGTTCCGCATCCCCCGGCCGAGGTCTACGTCTCCCCAATGCCGCGCGATGCCTACCCCTGGCCGTGCCGCTTCGAGGAGTACAGGGAGCCGATCGCGGCGCGCTTCCCGGCGCCGCGGGGGTTCGAGCGCGCGGAGGTCGCCGACGGGAGCTGGGGCCAGTGGCTGCGGCACCTGCCCATGGCGCCGACGGGCACGCCGGTGCGCGGGGAGGACGGCGACGTCATCGCTCGCTCCGACGCGCCACACGTGGCCGGCGTCGTGGACATGGATGTGCGCGAGAACCAGGAGTGCGCGGATGTGATCCTGCGGCTGCGGGCGGAGTACCTGCGCTGGGCCGGGCGGGAGGAGGAGATCAAGTTCGCCCTCACCGGCGGGGGGACCATCTCCTGGCCCCAATGGAGGCGCGGCACGCGACCTCGGCTGGAGGGCGACGAGCTTGCCTTCGAGCGAACCGCCGAGCCCGACGATTCGCGGGCCAGCTTCGACGCCTTCCTCTCGGCGGTCTTCGCCTGGTGCGGCACCATCTCCCTCACCAGGGATGGAGAGCCGGTAACCTTGGGGGAGCTGGCGGTCGGCGATTATCTCGCGCACGGGGGCAGCCCCGGTCACGCCGCGGTGATCGTGGACCTCGCGCGCGATGAGTCCGGACAGACCGTGGGCCTCGTGCTGCAGGGCTTCATGCCCGCGCAGACGCCGCATCTTGTCGCGGGCGACCGTGGCGCCTGGCATACGCTGAGCCCCAGCAGGCCCGTGGAGGTCCCGTGGGGAAGGTTCGTGAGACCGGAGGTCTCCGGGATGATCTGAGACGGTTCTGAGGAGGAGCCTGCACATGGCCAAGAAGCGCATCGACAACCCCGGCAATCCTCACTTCTACCCCTGGCCGCTGATCCTGGTCAGCTCCATCGATGAGAGAGGCAAGCCCAACATCATCACCATCGGCGCCTCGAGCGTCTGCTGCGCCAGACCCTGGGTCATCGGCTTCGCAATGGGCGTGCATCAGTACTCCTACGAGCTGATCAAGCGCACCGGCGACTTCGGCGTCAACATCCCGGACGTGGAACACCTCGCCGGCGCCGACTACTGCGGCCGGATCTCCGGGCGCACCACCAACAAGTTCGAGGACCTGGGCTGGACGCCGCAGCCGGCGGAGGAGATCGACTCCCCGCTGATCGAGCAGTGCCCCGTGAGCATCGAGTGCCGCGTCGTGGAGATCGCGCACCTGGGCGATCACGACTGGGTGATGGGCGAGGCGCAGGTGGCCTGGATCGAGGAGGAGATCCTGGACGGCCGGCGCATCGCCCACGAGCGCACGAACCCGGTGTGGTCCTTCTACGGAGAGTACTGGTCCATCGGGGAGAAGCTCGCCGACTGGGGCGGGGCGCGCTGAAGCTACCAGCTATCAGCGGCGAGTCGCGGGCCGACTTCGTGCGCTCCTGCGGAGCGCCCTCAGGCGGCCCCTCCACGCCAAACGACCCTCGCGCAGATTGCGGATAAGGGCTAGCGAAACGCCACGACGCGACAACGCCACGCGCCGTGGTCGTTGCCGTAGCTTGTAGCTCGTAGCTCGCAGCAGCGAAGAACCTCCCAGGTTCCACCCCGGCCCATGCCCTGGCCAGGGAGCGAACGGCCAAACGACCGGGCGGGCAAGGAAGCCCGCCCCTCCGTACGGCATGGACGGCGGGCCGGACAGTGGTCCGGCCCCTCCATACGGCCTTACCTTTGCCCCACGCACAGGAGTTGCGTGACACGAAAAGCCACAGCAGACGGCGACCGACGCGGTGCGGCGTCGCCGGAGCTCGTAGCTGATAGCTGGCCGCTGGCAGCTACTGCCGCGCGACAAAGAAGCTCTCCGTCCAGCCCGGCTCGTCAGGCGGGCTCTCCTGCAGCAGCTCCCGCCAGGCCTCGTCGGTCAGCCGCTCCCCGATTGGGTGCTTGAACTCGTAGTAGCTCAGCACCGGGCCGACTCCCAGTGCGATGCGGCCGTCAGGGACCTGGTAGGCCGTGATGAGCAGCTTGACGTAGCCCACGCCCTCCTCCAGCACCTGCCGGGTATTCTGATCGGTGAGGACGTCGGCCACGATGGTGGTCTTGTCCTCCTCCTCATCCATGCCCGCGATGGTGCGCTCCAGGCTGGCGGCGATGCCCTTGATGTACTGCGCGTCCTCCTCGCTGATAGCCTCGCCCCGGAGCTCCGTGAGGCTGATCTGCATCAGGCGCTCGATGATGCCCTCCAGCGCCTCCAGCCGACCCAGCGACTCCGCGTCAAGGACATCCATGTCCTGCAGCCCCGCCCGGGTCATGCGGGCCAGCGCCAGCATCTGTGCGTAGAAGTCCGGCCGCGGCTCCACGTAGCCCGGCGGCGGCTCCTCCTGCGGCATGGGAGCGGCCCCCAGCGTCGGCATGTAGGGCTGCTTGGCGTAGAGGATGGTGTCATGCCGCAGCTCCGCCCAGGAGGCCAGCGCTGCCCACAGGCTGCGGTCAAGCCAGGCGTCGGTGCGCATGAAGCTGGGATAACCCTCGCCCACTGGCGTGCCCAGCGTCTGGAGCGCCCGCAGCCAGCTCCAGTAGAGGTTGCGGTTCCAGTCCTCGTCGGACACCTCGCCGAACTCCGCCCGCTGGCTCTCAAGCTGCTCCTCGTAGTTCGCGTAAGCCGTGTCGCCCTCGGCCTCGAGGATCTCGTGGGCGCGCTCGGAGCCCAGCACCGCCATCACGTCCAGGCCGCGCGGGAAGACGCGTGCTGGGCCGCCGGCGGTCATCTCCATCGAGAACGGCTTGCCCTCACCGGTGAAATCAAGCACGCTCGGGGCGCCCAGCTCCTGCATCATGTAGCCGTCCGGGATGAACCGCTGGCCCATCAGCCGCAGCCCCATGGTGTCTGCCAGCAGCTCGTCAAGCTGCTCGGGGGAGAAGGGGGGGTAGATGGTGATCTCGCCGGTCCCACCGTAGATCCTCGGCGCCCGCAGCGTCGCGAGCTGGCTCCTCAGCGAAAAGAGTGTCTCCTCCTCGGCAAGCGTGGACCACTCGTAGGACGTCCCCGCGACCTCACGAATGCTCTGGGCGTACTCCCGGGGCGTCAGATCGTCCGCGAAGCCCACGTAGAAGCAGGTGACGGCGTAGATGCGCTGCCACGTCTGAAGCAGCTCGGCGTTGTCGGGCTCGTAGAGGCTGCCGGTGATCAGGCAGGCCTGCAGCGTCTGGATACGGGCCTCCTGCTCGGTGACGATGGCGTCGTCGCCGCCCTTGAGGAGCATCGACAGGCGCCCATACCACATCAGGGCCTTGAAATAGCGCTCGAGCGTCTCCGAGCGGGTGTAGTGCCCGCGCGGGACGTACTGCGAGTAGTCCTCGCGGTAGGTGAAGATGGGGCTGTCCGCGAAGCCGGCGTGCTCCTCGATCAGCGCCAGCTCGGCTGAGACATCCTCCTGCACCAGGCCTGGGATCTCAGCGCTCGGGTCCAGCAGCCGCAGTCCCACCGCGAAGTACGCCACGTTGCGCTCCGCCGCGTCCTGGAGGTCACCCGAGAGCGTTCCGTGCTGTTGTTGCGCGATATCCAGCATCGAGTGCGAGAAGTCGATGACCGACTGATAGAACTCCCGCTCCTCGATGTTCTTGAGGGTCTGATCGAACTGCAGGTGGTAGAGGTGCAGCAGCGTATCCACCGTCACGAAGGGCGGGATGCCTGCGTCATCGGCGAAGTCGTAGACATCGACGATGTCCTCTTCGCTGCCGCGGTCCGTGACCACGAATCCCTGCCGGCTGAGCATCTCCCGAACCTCGGGCCTCAGCAGGTGCTGGAGCTTCTCGGTGTTCACGACCTGCTCCAGGTCCAGGGGCAGGTCGTAGCCCGGGACCTGTGCGTGGACCTCCACCGCCACCGGCTCGTAGTAGGCCCTGAACGCCGCCTGCGGGTCGAAGTCAGGTATCTGCATCTCCACGGCGGCCTCCGCCGCCTGCTCTTCTCCGTCACCGCAACCGAGCATCATGGGCATCACCACCAGCGTCACCAGCACCACTCGGGTCACTGCGCGCACCTCGATCACTCCCCGGCTACCATGATGGTCCGACCTCGCCGTCCGTGCACTATGACCGCGTGCCCTTCGTGAAGGTTCCATGGCGGTCAGCCGGTGGCCCGCCGCTCGATGAACTCCGGCGGAATATGCCCCGCCAGATAGACGCTCCCCGCCCGGCGGAACTGCACGCCTGCCCGGGCGGCCCGGCGGGCGCCGATGCGAAGGACAGCCGGCTTCGGATCGCGACGCCTCCCCACCCGCCGGGCCTGCTCCGCGGTCTCGGACAGGTGGACCATCTGCCGGCCCATCGGCCGCAGGCCCTCGCGAAGGATGGTCTCAACCCTCCGCCGCGGGGTCCCGTGGTAGAGCACCTCCGGCGGCTCGACCGGCCGCCCGATCTCCCGCACCTCGATGGAGTGTCCGTAGGTGGCGCGGATGCTGCCTCCGTCGATCTCGAACCGCCCCTGCGGGTCGCGGGCCACCACCTCCCGCACAGTTCCCTGGTCCGCGCCCACGGCGCAGGCCAGGTCTGCCAGCGGCACGAAGCCCCGCTCGTCGGGCGCCAGCCCTGCGTCTTCGGGATGGTGGCGCAGGAAGTAGCTCATGCGCTTGGAGAGCCTTACCCGCCGCCGCTCATCCATGATTCGTCGGCACACTCCTCCCGGAGGTCCCACTCAGACCCGCACGGCGTCGCACGCGAATGGTGAGGCCCCTTCGCCGTTCCGTGGCACGGACCCTGGAGACCTCTGGTCTCGGTCCGTGCACCGTTTGCCGTCGTCGGGCTGGAAGCCCGACCTTCGCGAAGGTTGGAGCCAACGACAACGGCCGGGCGCGAACGTCGTCGCGCCCCTCCAAACGAAACGACAAACGCCGTCGGAGGGGCCGCCCTGAGGAGGGCTGTCAGGCCCGACGAAGTCGGCCCCGTGTGGTCCGGAGGGGCGGTGTCTTCCCGCGTAGGTCGGGCTTCCAGCCCGACGCCGTTTCCGTTCAACGACCGGACCGACTTCGCGCTCTGCGGCGCGCTCACCAGGCTCCTCCAGCACGCTCGGAGAGAGGGCCCTGTCACTCGTACTGCTGCGCCACCTCAATGAAGGCCCGCACGTTCTCCTCCGGCACGCCCCGGCACAGCTCCACCAGCATCCGCTGGGCGCCCTCCTCCACCATCCGGCGATAGGTGGCCCTGATCTCCTCGGGCGTCGCCAGCAGCAGCTCCTGCGATGACTTCATCTGCACCAGGAAGGGGATGTCCAGCACCTCCAGGCAGTCGCTCACGGTCAGGTGCGGATCCGTGCCCACGTCGATGAAGGTCCACCCGTGCTCCTGCAGGATGGCCAGGTGAGGCTTGCGCAGAAGCTCGGTGTGGATGGTCCTGGAGGTCGCCCCAAAGTGCTCGGCGATGCGCAGCATGTACTGGACGTCAAACTCCACGTAGTGCTCCGGCCCCAGCAGCCCCCCATAGTCGTCGGTGAAGCCGATGCTCTCCAGCCGCAGCGGGCTGCCGGTCAGCTCCGCGGCCAGCACCCGCTGGCGGATGGCGCTCTCGGTGAGCGTCTCCATGAAGCGATGCACCAGCTCCGGCGCGTCCACGATGTCCACGAACAGCGCCTCACCGCGAAGCACCACCGCGGTGGTCAGCGGCGCCTGACTGCCGCCGGAGAAGCCCACCGTCACGTCCTCCGGCGCGTGCTCCCGCATCCAGCGGAAGAACTCCAGCGCCTGCGGGTAGTATCCGGCCTCCGCGATCGGCTCGGGCACCTCCAGCTTCGCGGCCTCCTGGATGCTGGTGATGGGGTGTCCGACCGGTGCGGGAATCTGATCCTCAAAGACCTCGAAGCGCAGCCCGAAGACGGAGCCGGTGAGGTAGGTCGTGAAGTCCGGCGCCACCGACCGCCGCAGCGGCAGCCCGTACTTCTCGTGCAGGATGCGCGGCCCTTCGAGCTGCACGTGCATCTGCGCCGCGGGGTCGGAGTGATACTCCCGCATGGTCACGCTGCAGTACTCCGCGTAGACCTCGGGCGGCACCGCCACCGACCAGGGGATGTGCCTGGGCATCTCCGCGCTCCTCTCAGGCTGATACCAGCAGGCACAGGTTTCGTCCCGGCGCCGAGTTCTCCCTCGCCCGGGGAGGAGCGAGGCCCAACGCGACGAAGCGCACAGGTGTGCGCTGACAGGGAGCAGCTATCCTGAGTGCGACTGCGTCGCAGTCGCCCGAAGTCAGCCGAGGTCAGCGAAGCTGCAGAGCAATGGCAGGTGGCTCAGATGAGCGTTGATTACCAGATCGACCTGCGGCCGATCACAAGCGGATTCGACGGCGAGACCTGCTGGGTGCACGCCCGTGCGGGGGCCATCCCCGGCGCCGGCGAGGAGGGGCGCCCGGCGGTCGTGACGACCATGCAGAAGCTGCTGCTGTCGGGCAGCGATGTGTTCTACACCATTCACGACATGCGCACCGACGACCTCGGCGAGAGCTGGACCGGCCCGAGCCCGCACGAGGGCCTCGGCCGGTGGGACGAGGGCGGTGGCGTCACCGGCGCGGTCTGCGATGTCACGCCCGGCTGGCATGCGGCCACGCAGACGCTGCTGGCGACCGGCCACACCGTCTACTACCGCGACGACACCGGCCCGGTGCACGTGCGCCCGCGCGCGACGGCCTACTCGGTGTATGATCCGGACGCGCGGACATGGTCGGCGGCGCGCCTTCTGGAGATGCCTGAGGAGCAGCGCTTCGTCAACGCCGGAGCCGGCTGCACCCAGCGCTTTGACCTCGGGAACGGGACGATCCTGCTGCCCATCTACTTCCGCCCCGACGTCGAGGAGGCGCACTCGGAGGCCACGGTCCTGCGCTGCGCCTTCGACGGCGAAACGCTGCAGGTGCTGGAGATGGGCAACGCGCTGGCCTGCGAGGACCCCCGCGGGATGGGCGAGCCGTCGATCACGCGATTCCAGGATCGCTACTACCTCACGCTGCGCAACGACGTCCGCGGCTACGTGTCAGTCAGCGATGATGGGCTGCACTTCGAGGAGCCTGTCGCGTGGCGGTTCGACGACGGAGAGGAGCTGGGCAGCTACAACACGCAGGCCCACTGGCTGACGCACTCGGACGCGCTGCACCTGGTGTACACCCGGCGCGGCCTGGACAACGATCACGTCTTCCGCCACCGAGCGCCGCTGCTGGCCGCGGAGGTGGACCCCGAGCGGCTGTGCGTCATCCGCGACACCGAGCGCGTGGCTGTCCCCGAACGCGGCGCGCGGCTGGGGAACTTCGGCGTGTGCGAGGTCAGCGAGAATGAGAGCTGGATCATCGCGGCGGAGTGGATGCAGCCGGCCGGGTGCGAGGAGTACGGCTCGGACAACACCGTCTGGGCCGCGCGCATCCTCTGGGACCGACCGAACCGCGGCTACCGGGCCTGAGGTCAGTCAATGGCATCCAGCTTGACCATCGCGGTGTGCATTGGCTTCGCCATCAGGATGCCTCCGGACGTCAGCAGGTCACGTGCAACACCACCGCTCTGCGGCCCTGAGCCTGATGCCACGCCCCGGTGGCCTCCGGCGTGGGCAACCGCATCCAGGCGAAAGACCCAGCCCACATTACTGGGAAGCCAGCGCTCTCGCTACCCCATTCCATCCTTGGGAAGCCAGCGCCCTCGGCTACCCCATCCCATCCCTGGGAAGCCGGCGCCCTCGTCGGCTTGTGGCGCGCAGCGCCACTCGACCCTTGCGCCACCTGAGGCGAACGACGCGCGGGCGAGGGCGCCCGCGCCCCAGCAAAGGTATTCTTATCCCCATTCGGAAGTCACCGGCTGCTGCTCGACCGCACCGGGGCCGCGCGCATGCTGAGCTGAGCGGCCCTGCGCTCGCCGCGAACGCAGGAGATGCCCCGCTCCGGCGCGAATATGGGGTCAGCGACCAACTGCGAGAGCTATCCCCATCGAGGGTGATCGCCATGGGCCGCGGATCGCTGCTGACCGTGACCGCCTGCGTCGCGCTGATCGCAACAGCCACGCTCACTGCCGCACAGGAGGGGCTTGAGATGCTTCCGGAGTGCGACCCTATCTTCGCCGAGGACTTTGAGGACGGCATGGACGGGTGGTGGGTGGAGGGCAGCGAGCGCGTGTGGGTGGAGGACGCTCGCCTCTATGTGAAGGCCGATCCCCCGGAGGGCAGTGACGCGCCCTACGTCGCCACCGTGTGGTACGAGCGGCCCTTCGAGGGCGACCTGAAGATCGAATACGATGCTCACGTCATCAGCTCCAGCAGGGGCGTCAACAACATCAACTTCTTCTTCTATTACTCCTACCCCGGCGAGGAGACGCTCTTCGACACCCGCGAGGAGCGCGCCGATGCCGACTACGGGAAGTATCACGTCCTCCCCGGCTACATCATCACCTTCCTCAAGGACACCCGCGAACAGTCTCTGGCGCTGCCGGCCGACGAGCAGCCCGCCCGCGTGCGCATCCGCCGCTGCCCCGGCTTCCACCTCCTCGATGAGACCTACCAGTACCACTGCCGCACAGGCCGCACCTACCACTGCCAGATCGTCAAGCGTGGCGACCAGATCACGTTCTCGGTCGATGGCAACGTGCTGCTGACCGTCACCGACGACCTCGGCGACCCGCACACCCGCGGCCTCATCGGCCTGCGGACCTTCCGCACGAACCTGTGGTGGGACAACATCAAGGTCTCGCGGTTCAGGGACTAGATGCTCACTTACAGGAGTCCGCATACTTTCCCTTGAGCGTTCCGGGCGCCACTATTCGCTTGCGCCACTCAAAGGGTGCGGCCGTCTGACTGTAGGCCTCGATGAAGCGATCGATGGCCTGACGCACCTGTCCAGGCGAGGCGAAGCTGGCGCCCTCCAGCACCGCCCCCTCCCTGGGGGGCGCGGCGCGCGGTGGGCAGGAGGCGAGAGCACACGCGGAGAGAGGAGTGCCTGGGGTGGGCCTGAGCTTCGTGGCCCTGGCGACGCTGCTGACATGCCCCATTTGGGCCAGTGAGGACCGGCCGTACGAGCCGGACGTGCACACCGTGCTCCTGCTGCACCTCGATCAGGCGGATGGCGAGCGGATGGGGGATGCGTCCGCCTCGGGGCTCCACGCCTCGGCAGCCATCATCGGGACTCCTCAGAGGTTGTGGACGACCAGCTCCCCCTGCTCTTCCCCGAGGCTGGTCGGCTCGGTGGTGCCGGGCTTGCGGTTGCCGGCCTTGATGTGCAGGACCGGCATGCCCCGGTCCAGCGCGCGCCCGGCGATGTCCGCGGTGCCGCCACGGCCCTGCGCGGCCTGGCCGTCCCAGATCGCGATCAGCGCATCGGAGTGGTCCAGCACCCACTCGCCGACCTGCGCGTAGGCTTCGTCCCGCTCGTCGGTCTCAGGCAGCTCGATGACCTCCACAGCCCGATCCAGCAGCTCCAGGAACTGCTGCTTCGACTCCTCGCTCTCGAAGTCGGTCATGTAGTCATCCTTCGGCAGTGGCAGCGGCACGAGCAGCTCCGCGCCGCGCTTCAGGGCCGCCTCGGCCACGAGGCGATCCGCCCCCTCCGCCAGCGGCGAGATGACCGCCAGCCCGCGGTCGGGGAATGCCGTCTCGACCTCGTCGAGCGCCCGCTCGACGGAGATCCGCAGCTTCTCGATCTCCGCCAGGAAGCGGTGGCCCGTCACCCCCACGCGGACCTCCTCGCGTGTCCACTCCAGACGCAACGGCGTAGTGTCGCTGTCCGGCTCTGGCCTCGTCCCGGGAGCCGCGTGCACCTGTAGCACCTCCTCCGGGGGCAGATGATAGGCGGAGAAGCGTTCGGTCCGGTCGAGCTGGCTGGCGTCGATGATCTTGCGCAGCGACCGCACACCGTGCCGCAGATCCGCGGTCAGCAGGAACTCCGCCACATTCCGATCCACCGACGCCAGACCCTTGCCCGCGAGCGCCAGCCGGATGATCAGCGCCCGCGTCAGCAGCGGACATCCAAGCGGCCGCTCCTCACCCCGAGCGATCTCCACGCTGGGCACCTGGAGCACGCGGTCGAGCCTGCTGTGGAAGTCGCGCCCCTTCAGTCCCGGCGCCGGCGGCTGCTGCACCCACTCGTCGAACTCCGCCGCGTTCGACCAGACACTGCCCACAAACGCGAACACGCACTTGCCCAACCTCGCGACGTCGCCGCCAACTCGGAACTGCGCGTCCGCCATCGGCATCAGGAACCGGCTCAGCCATCCGCCCTCACTGCCCTCGTGGACGCAGTCGAACTCGTCCCAGATCACGAAGGGCACCTTCCCCCGCAGCGACAGCGTCTGCACCTGCCGAAGCGCATCCACCAGCAGCTCCTCGCTCGTGAACTGGCTCACGTTGAACTCGATCGGCTCCAGCTTCCCCCCGACCGCCTCGAGCAGCTGCTTCGCCGCGAAGGACTTGCCCGAGCCGGGGGTGCCCAGCACCGCGAAGCTCATCACCTCCTCCTCGTCAGCGTGCACGTGCGACTGGATGCGATCCTCGAGCCGGATAAGCTGCTCGGCAAAGGCTGGCTCACAGGTGTAGAGCTTGCCCAACCGATAGACCATCATCCGCTCATAGGTGCGCTGGTCGGCGGTGAGGATCCGCAGTGCGGCGTCCATCGACTGCTCGGGCGGCGAGAGGCGGACCGGCAGCTCGGCGTGCAGCGGCGTCTCGTGGACGGGCTGAGGGAAGAGATGCCAGCTCTGCGGGGGGTCCTCGGCAAGGCCTTGACGCTCGGGCGGGTCCGAGTAGCCCAGCGTGACCAGCCTCCGCGCTCGCGCGAGGCCCACTCGCGTCTGCTCCACCAGGCGGTCGTGCGTGAGGTCGCCGCTCAGCGCCTCGGCGAGGCTCGCGGCGATGCAGATTCCGCCCCCGACGACGGTCCCCTGCGCCCGCTTGCTCAAGCTCCCGGGCTGATCGCACGGGAAGCGCAGCACGGTCTCCCGCCCCGGCGGGTCGGCGCCATCCTCAGGCGGGCTGACGACCAGCGCGCCGTCGTAGCTGATCTGGATGACGATGTGCTGCAGCCACCGCTCGCCATCCCACAGACCGTTGCCGCCGTCGCGCTGCAGGTAGGCGCTGAGAGTGTCGGACACCGTCTCCCAGTTCCCGGCCACGCGCAGCGCCCCATCGGCCATGTCCTGATAGGGCGAGAACCACACGCCGGGCGCCTCCAGCTCAGCGCGCAGCGTCGCCCAGTAGCCCTCGGGGATGGTCCTGCCGGCGCCGCGCGTGCTCACCCGGTCGTGGGTCCTGACGAGGTACCGCCGGCCGCGCAGGAGCTCGGGCAGGTGCTCGTAGTTCGACTCCAGCCAGCCCTGGCGGAAGTCCACCACCACCAGGGGCGCGCCCGGCGGCAGGCCCTCGAGCTCAAGCCGCTCAAAGGAGACCTGGCGCTCCCCCGCCACGATGGCCAGGCTCACCTGCCAGGGCCCTCGCCCGGCGCCGCCCCCGTCCGCGGACGATCTGGTCAGCAGGTAGATGGACTCCAGCGGGGCCTCATCCGCGCGCGCCTGTTGCCGCGAGACGCACTCGCAGCCGAGCACGCTCGCGACCTCGGCGGCGCCGCCCTGCACCCGGACCGTGGTGAATTCGCGGGCGGTCACCCAGGCCTCGCGCAGGTTCGCCTCCCGGTCGGGCAGGGACTCGATGTAGGTGTGCCGGCTGATCCCCCGGTCGCCCGTCACCACTCCGTCGAAGCGCTGCCCGCTCATCCGGCCTCGCCTCCGTCCCGGCACGTATCACATCGCGCGGCACGACTGCGGCCCACTTCGCTCTGAACTGGCACCCGTGGGATGGCGGTTCCCTACAGACACCGTCGCGACCTTTCGCCACCGTGTTGACAGCCGGGCTCGGAAGGACGTGGCCTTCGCAGCACGTGCACGGAAAGGACATAGCTACGTGGCGGAGAAAGATAGCCGGGCATGCCGGTGGTGAGGTATCACCCGTGGGAGGGACAGGGCCCATGATGGCATCGGAGGCGTTCTCTGAGGCACGGCGGGCGCTCGAGGCTCAGGTCGAGGAGCGGCTGAGGCACTGGGATGAGCGTGCGGAGGAGGCCCAGGTGCGAAGCCGCAGATGGGAGAGCGTCCGGGCACTGCTGCCGCCCGCGGCGGCGCTGCTGCTCAGCGTCCAGATCCTGGTCTTCCCCCAGCGCAGCGCGGTCTCCATCGTCCTCATCGGAGCAGAACTGGCTGTCCTGTTCGTGGCTCTGCTGCTGGGCTACGCGCGGCAGACGCCCCCGGCCGAGAAGTGGATTGACGCTCGCATGCGGGCCGAGGTCCTCCGTCGCGAGCAGTTCCTGGTCACGGCCATGGTGGGGCCCTACCTGCAGTGCACCACCGAGGACCAGCTCGCGACCACGGTCCAGACCCGGCTCGACAGCATCGGGGATCCGGCCAGAGACCCCATGGAGTTCGTGGAGCTGTCCGATGAGGCGGGCATCCCCTGGCGCGACGCCCTCGAGGACGCCCGGCAGGAGCAGCTTCGCGCAGGGGAACCCTATCCGCTGCAGATCTGCCCCACGCCGACGAAGCCCTGGGAGCGCTATCTGACGGCGCGGCTGAAGGGGCAGATCGACTACTACGAGAGGCGGTCGGAGCGGTGGTTCGGGCTGGACAATCGGTGCGAGGGGTGGCGACGGGGGATACTGGGGGCAGCCGCCATCGCAGCGGGGATGCACTTCGCCGCCCTGTGGCTGTCGTCGCCCGCCGACCAGAGCAGCTTCCGCCTGGTGATCGAGATCCTGGCCATCGTGCTGCCGCCAACCAGCTCCGCCGTGGAGGCTCTGCAGGGCCTCTACCAGGGCCGGCGGCTGGGCTGCCTCTATCGTGATGTCGCCGCCGGGCTGTCGAAGCTCGCCCCGCAGTTCACCACGCTCATCGCCCAGGTCCCCGACGGGCACGCGGATGATGATGAGCTGGCCGAGCTCGACTTCGCCTTCCGGCGCCTGGTGCTGCGGGCCGAGGAGCTGATGACCGGCGAGTGGCGCAACTGGTGTGTGGTCATGCGGCCGTAAAAGTCCGCACACCACGGTGCGCGCGCACTGGGGTGGACCGGAGCTGGTCGCGCCGCGGTCTGGTGTGGGTGCGCGGCGGGGGCGTCCTGCGGTGTGGCGCCTGGGCTTCGACGAGGGAAACAGCGCGCGGCTCGGCGGCGGCAGGAGGCTAACTGGCTCCTGCACGGAACCACGACACGCCCAGCGCGGCCAGTATCAGCCCGACCAGGAGCAGAGCGCCCGCCATGATCTTGCTCTGGCGGCCCGGCGGGTCGGCCGCGCACCTGAACCCCACCTCGGGCCATTGGCTTCCGGGCGCCATGGTGGTGCGTCTGAAGACCAGGGCCGATACCATGCTCTCCTGGTAGTCACCGCCGCACAGAGCGGGCTCTCCCTCAGCGCCGACCGTCCACTCGGAGACGTTGCCGGACATGTTGTAGAGGCCGAATGTGTAGGGCTCTCCCCACGTCACGGGGCGGGGTCGAGGGACTGCGTCTACTCCCCAGGACTCCCGCACATTCGCCAGCGCAGGATCGGGGCTGTTACCCCAGGGGAAGAGCGTGGCTCGCCCCCCAGCCGCGGCGTACTCCCACTCATCGGTGGTCGGCAGACGTTTCCCGCGCCATTGGGCGTACGCCTGTGCGGCGGCGAAGGTGATCCCACCCACCGGCTCGCTCTCCCGCCCCTGCGGGCAGCTTCTGCTCCCCCAGTCCATGGGAACGGGTGCGGAAACCTCGGCCGCCAGGTACTCCGCCCATTCGGCGTTGCTCACCTCATGGCTGTCGATCAGGAAGGGCGCCATGGCTTTGCTGCCGCTTGGCAGATTGGCGTACTGGTTGGCCATCACCCACAGATTGTGCGTGAGTATCGCGATCTCCTCTTCTTCCGCCTCCTCGGTTACCTCCTGGCCCTGCTCGCGCGCCTGCTGGATGGTGTGGCGCCACCGCTCCTGGGCCCGGGCCTCTATCTCGTGCACGGCGGCTTCGAGGGCCGCGGGGTCCTGGCAGCCGTAAGTGAAGGCGTCCGTCGCCGGCACCAGCACCATGCCGGGCGGCACCTCCTCATGCCCCAGCAGCAGCCAGGCGCCCGCAACTGCCATGAGCAGACCGGCAATCGCCAGCACAGCCGCCAGCGTTCCGCCGCGACGCGCCTTCGCCTCCCTCCGCACGCCGACGGGGCGCGGTGCCTCGGGTTCAGGGGCGTCAGCCTGCACATCGTAGAGGACGAGGGGGGCGCGGGGGTCGAGCGATGTCGCCACGAAGGGCCCCATCCAGTCGGCAGGACACCACGCTTCCGGGGAGTCAATCACGGCCCGGCGTCCCTCAGCAACGGCCTGGTCAATAGCGGCTCCTCGTGCGAGGGCGCGGTATATGGCGCTGTCGAGCCTCTTGGCCTCACGGTCGTTGACCTTGTACCGGCATCCCACCACCACCGGGTTGCCCTCGCGCAACAGCTCAACGGCGAACTGGGCACTCCGACAACTGGTGAGGACGACCAGACGGGGATACCAGTCTGCGCTGTGGAAGCACTGTCCCAACTGTGAGGGCGTCACGCAGGTGGCTCGTCCGGCGCCATCGACGAAGACCAGTACGGGCCGCGGATCATCGTCGGTCCCCGCAAGGGAGTGGCCCACGAAGTGCACAACATCGGGCCTGAAATCGCTCAGCACCAACGTGAGGTCGTCAATCTGGGCGTCGGCCTCGCGCCATCGCAGCCGCTTGCACGTCTGCTCGGCCAGCTCGTCGAGCTCGTCTCTGAGTGCCTTGGTGTCAAGCGCCTTCAGGGGAGGAACGCGTTCCTCAAAAGGGCGCTCTGCGTCCAGGGGGGTGGTGTGTACCACCAGCACGCGCAGTTCAGGACCCGGCCGGCAGGTGTTCTCCGGCCGCCAGGGCATGCGGTAGAGCACTCCCCGTCGAGAGCCGAGCCAGAGGTGATTGCGCCCGTCGTACAGCCCGTCCCAGGGGGTGGCCACGAGGTCCAGTTGGTGCTGCAGATCGCTCTCGTCAGCGGACAGGCACAGGCGCACGGGCTCATCCTCCGCCGCGCTCTCCGCCTCCCGCCACACGATCCGCGTGGCATCATTACCCAGCAGTGCGTCGTAGAGGGCCTGACCCAACTCCTGGCCCTCTGTCATTCGAGCCCGGCGCGCCTCCACCTGTTGGATCAGGTCGTCAACGGTGTCCCGATCGATGCGACTCCGACCGGCCGCGACCCATGCAAGGTCCGAGGCCTGGTAGTCGATCCCCAGTTCACACTCGTCGGGCCCGTCACGCAGTCTCAGATGAACGACCCTCAACGTCCCCACCGCCTTTGACCTCTCCGGCGGACGGCCGGTGCCCATTTCGCCACCGGGTCAGGCATCCCTTCGTACCGGCCCCCGGGCCCGCTCAGCATTGCTGTAAATAGCAGCAGGCCCCGCCGGTGCGCCATCCCGGCGTTGCGTTGACTTCCGTGCAGTCTCCATCATATCATCATAACAGCGGCCCTGCTGGATCGTGTCGGACTGAGGAGGCGATCAGCGTGGCTACTCCGCACGGCTGCGTGCAGCTCATCGTCGTCCGCGGCTTCGGAGAGGGAGCGGAGCTGGCTCGCTACCTCCGCGAGAGTGTGTGGCCCGGGCTGAAGCGCACCATGCGGGAGTGGAGGCTGGATCTGAGGGTCCACGAGATTGAGCTCGGGGACCCCACCCGCGGTGCTCTCAGCCGGGAGCTGCGGCGCGTTGCCGGAGCCCGGAACACCTGGGTGGTGGTCCTCGGCGGACGAGACGCGGCATCGGCCGCACATGCTCTCGCCGACATGCTCCCGGACCAGTGGCCTCTTCCCGGGGGCGCCGAGAGACGCCTGTGGTTCCTGCATGAAGCTGCCCGACACGCGGAGTTGTGCGCGAGGCTGCGGCAGGGGGGCGAGCGTGTCGTGCTCCACCACCACACGCCTGAGTCGGCGAGCGGCAGACGTGAACTCGAGCGCTCTGTCCACGTCGAACTGTGGGGCGCTGTCCGGCAGTGGGCGAAACGGACGGCCCCCGAGTTGACACGAGGGGCACAGGAGGCAGACGCCGAGCAGGACGCACTGCAGCTCGCGGTCTTCCACCCGAAGGAGGCCATGCCGGAGCAGACCGGCAGTCTGCTCACCTACATTCACGAGCCACCCGCGCTGCGCGACGTCGCCGCCGACGCAGCGGAGAGGGTCAGCGCCAAGCCGCGGGCGGGGGGCGGCATCCGAGCCTCTGCGGTGTGGGCCGATGCGGCCATCGACCGGGACCTGCCGGTCACCGTAGTTCCCCAGGCGGAGGGGGTGCGCTTCTCGCCTCCCGAGACTGAGATCATGCTTTGGCCGGGAGACCTGTGGCAGAGCGCGGAGTTCGCCTTTCGCGTCAGTCCGGAGAGAGCGGGCAGGGGCTGCAACGGCAGCGTCACATTCCTGCAGGGCACGTTCATCTGTGGCACAGTGGATCTGTCGATATACTGCGCCCGCGAGAAGCGGTCGCCGCATATGGATGTCATGGACCGGTGCCTGAGCAATCCGTATCGAAGCGTTTTCGTCTCGTATTCGCACGATGATGTGGCAATCGTTGAGCTGTGTGAGCACTACGCGGAGGCAATCGGCGACCGCTACCTGAGAGATGTGCGGATGCTGCGCGCCGGCGAGCCGTGGGCGGAGAGGCTGCTGGATTCCATCGACGAAGTGGACGCGTTCCAGCTCTTCTGGTCGCCGAGGGCAGCCTCGTCTCCCTATGTTGAGAAGGAGTGGCGGCATGCGCTGAACCGACACCGCCGTGAGGGAGGCTTCATACGGCCCGTCTTCTGGGAGGACCCTCTCAGCCCCGACCCACCGCCCCCCCTGGCGGACCTGCACTTCGTCCGACTCGACCTCGACAGGCTGCGTGGGGCGATCGCTACGTAGGTCCAGCTACGGGCGCCGCGCCCGGCCTTGGCCCCGGCCGGCGAGTTGCGCCTGCCGCCATGCTTGCGCTATTGCCCTCGTCAACGTCATCTTCCACCTGGCCCCTTGAAGGATAACGACACTCTGATGTCGAACATGCCGAGGCGCGTCGGAGTGCAACGCAATGTTGACCGTGGGCGAAGAGAGGTATTGCGCATGCCTGGCGGCCCGGGGGCTGAGGCCCGCCCAGACTGGCTTGACCATCTGGCCGAGAGACTCGCACCCTTGGCTTCGGGAGAGACGCTTGCCCGACTCGGTGCCATTCGGCGGATGCATGAAGCAGCCGACGAGGACGAGCCCGGACCCGTCACCGAGCGCGTCTGGTCAGCGCTGCGCCGCCACCTCGATGGGCTGGGCCTGCCCACCCTTCGGCCCGGCCGGCAGGATGTCGAGGCCGGAAGAGCGACCGCCTACCTGGCGACGCCCAACTGCCCGGCATGCGGCGGTCGCGGCATGCTCATCTGCCCCGTGTGCGACGGTGAGAGCCGCCTCAAGGTCGAGGGCTGCAGTCGCTGCCGCGGCGCCGGCCAGATTGTCTGCGACTGTGTCAGGCCCTACAGCTTCAGCATACCCGACCAGGCGATCAGCGGCTTCATCGCCTGCGGCAGGAACCCGTCAGGACAGTCACGGTACGCCCGGCTGATCTCATCCCCTCTCGCCTCAAGGTGGCTCCCCCTGGAGGGGTGGGTGTGGATCGTTGGGATCGGGCTCGCCGGCGCCGTGATCGTGGCCAGTCTGGTTGCTGCCGGGGCCATTGGCGAAGCTGTGCTCCTGGCCGCAGGCACTATCGGCTTGGTGGCGGGCCTGGTTCGACGCAGCCGCATTGCCTGGCTCATCGCCAGCGTGGCGGTTGCCGCTGCGCTGCTCCTATTCGTCATCCTGGGGCTTGTCGCTGTCATGGAGATGGCGGCGAGCGCAGAGAACTCCGCCGCCGACATGTTCTGGGTTCTCCTGCTGTTCGCCGCTCCCTGGGCGTTCATAGTGCTCTGGCTCGGGCGCTGGTTCCATCCGGCTGTGCGGGGCGCGTTTCACCCCGAGGTTCGTGCGCTTGACCGGCTGAAGGTCCGTGCCCTCTCCCTCCGGGCGCGGCTGGGGGCGCGCCTGTCCGCGCGGAGAAGGCCGGTGCACATCGCCGTGGCCGCCACGCTCATCGCCCTCTTCGTCATCATCTCCGTAGCGGATCCGGCGGTCCCCGCCCTGGCCCGGGCGTTTGCCGCGCAGACCTTGAACCGGCCTCCTGGCCCCCTTCACACCGCAGATGTCGTCGCCTTCACGGAGCCCATCCTCGAGGACATTGAGGCAGAGGCACACTACGCCGGGCCCGAGGGCATGCTGACGCCCCCGACAACGTCCCTGCCGCCACTATCCCCGCCGCCGTCGGACCCCAACGGCGAGGAGGTGCCGGTGCGGGGCGAAGAGCGCCAAGACAGGTCTCTCCTCCAGCGGCTCGCGGTCTCCCTGTGGCTGAACGCCTGTCGGGTGCCGCTGGATGTCTGTGAGGCCCCGCACGACCGGCACCTGACGCGTGCGCTGGGGTCCATCTCAGAGCACAGCCGGCTCGTGGAGCCCCAAGTGCTTGAGCACTTCGCCACCGTGCTGGCACAGAGAGGGTACGCACGGCTCTCGGCGGACGACTGGGAGCAGGCCGCGTCGTGGTGGCAACTGGTGGAGGACTATCTCCAGCAGACCGAGCAGTATGCCGAACTGAGCGAGCCCACACAGCCGTGGCGAGTGCATTCGGCCCATGTGCACAGCCGGCAGAAGGACCTCCTCACAGCGGAGTTCCTGGCCTACGGCCGGGGTTCGCTGCGAACGCGCGAGGCGTGGAGTAAGGCCAAAGAGGGCGAGACGTTTGTGATAGTTGAGGTCACGCTCCTGCACCTGGGGCGGGCGCCCACCGAGGCCTTCTCGTCGTCCTTCGGCCTCCGGACGGCGGAGGGTGTCAGAACACCGCTGGGCTTCAAGGACGCCGACGGCTGCTCTGCCACATTCGAGCCGCCGCTTCCGAACTCGCTCGGTCCCGAGCCGGTGGAATGCAAACTGGCATTCAGCGTCCCCGAAGATTTCACGTCAGGCGAGCTTCTGATGTTCGGCAGACCGGTGGCCAGCCTGGGCGACAGCCAGGGTCCAGAAGCGGTCGAGGCGCCGGGAGCGCCCTGACCGGGCAAGGAGGCGGGCGGCGATGCGTCGGCGGCCGAAGTGGCGTGCTGAGATGGACCTCTTCCCGTTCCTCGATGGGCTGTCATGTGCACTGGGCGTGCTGATGATGATCGCCATATCCCTCATCTGTGGGCGCATGACGAACGTCCCGGAGCAGTGGCAGATAGCCGGTGAGATGAGAAGCGAGGCGCGCCTGGTGGTCTGGGACGGCTCTCAGGTCGTGATCGACAGTCAGGAGGGGCAGACCCCGGTGCCGTGGAGCGCGGCGAAGGAGCTGGAGGGCGACAACGACACGGCGTTCGGCGAGCTTCTCGACACGGTGGAGCAAAGCGATGGTCAGCTCTACATCCTCGTCGCGATTCGCCCCTCGGGCTTCGCGAACTACCGCGAGCTGGCAGAGCTGATCAATGCTCACAACATCGACCTGGGCCACTGGCCGGTGGCGCAGGACAAGCACGTCAGTCTGCGCTATGAGGAGGCTGAGGCCTGATGCGACGGCGCAGGAGCCGCACTCGCCAAGGCGTTGACGTCAACTCGCTCGCCGACATTGTGACCTGCTCGGTGGGCATCGTCCTGCTGATGATGCTCCAGGGCGTGCTCGCCAGCGGTGATATCGTCGCCAAGCGACGGCTCCCCAAGCTCCACGAGTCGGGCAAGGAGCGGATCTACGCCCTCTGCGAGGGCAACACAGTGCGGCCCTTCCGGCTTCAGCCTCTGGTTGAAGACCTGGTCGAGCAGGTGCCCCCGCCCACCACCTACCACAGCGTGCCCTCGTTCATCGACCGCTGGGACGGGAAGACGCTCTCCGACGGCTACGTCGTCGTGGAGGGCTTTGCCGGCTACCTTCAGACCGACCTTCTCTTCCAGAGCCAGCGCTCACTGGACGTGGGCGTCCACATCAGGCCTGCGCCCGGCGGGGGGGCGGATCTTCCGGCAGAGGTCGCAGATCGGGACTCCCACCTGAACCGGATGCTCGACGAGCTTGACCCGGAGGAGCACTACGTCAGCTTCATCGTGGACCCCGGCAGCATCGAGGTCTTCCTGGCGGCCGCTGACGTACTGGACGCGCGGGGCTTCGGGATGGGCTGGCAGCCATTCATTCCCACCTGGCCGCTCTCCGAGCGCCTCACCGGCGAGGGCGACGGGTCGGGACTGGACCTGGGCACCGAAGCCTGACCGAAGGTCGCGCCCGAGTTTGGACTGCCGTTCGATGTGGAGGGTAGAACCATGCAACGATGTCCGCACTGCAATGCCCCACTGAGGGAACCCGCCGGGCGGTACTGCCACGAGTGTGGCGAACCACTTCAGTTCGATGGGGACGCGGCGGGGTCCGGCGACGCGAGTGCAGGCACTCCGGGGCCCTCGGAGTCAATCCCCGTGAGGCAGGGGGCGGCGCCGGAGGCGGACCGCCCTGACGATCTGCCTCCCCCACCACCCCCGCCGGTCGAGCCCCGAGAGGACCTTGTGGTATGCCAGAGCTGCGGGAATGTGGTAGCCCGCGGCGATGACAGCGTCTGTCCCATCTGCGGTGAGGACCTGGAACAGCAGCGGGAGCTCACTCCCCCGTTCGGCGTGGGTCTGCTCGTTGGACAGGTCACGCGGACCTTCCTTGGCAGCGGAGCCGCAGCCCTGGTCCTGATGCTGATACTCAATGTCCTTCTGCGCGGCTTGGTCCCTCAGGACGCATGGCTGCATGCGGTCCTCTTCCCTGCTGGAGCCATGGCGACGATCCCGTGGCTGATCCTCTTGCTGCTGCTGTGGGGAGGCTGCTGGCTGGGGCTGCGGGTGTGGCTGGGGCGTCGCGAGCGCCAGATGATGGACAGCGAGCTGACGAAGAGCATCCTGCGTATGATCCGTTCCGGGCATGACAGGAGCACCAGGGCCGCGCTGAGGGCCCTGCACGGCATACCGGACGAGCACTTGGGTGTGTTCCTGGGGCGGGCCCGGACCGCGCTCGAGGAGTGGGATCGCGGTCGGGATATCTCTCAGGTACGCCAGAGCGTGCTCGACGAGGGATACATCGACGGGGACACACTGGAGGGCAGCCTCAACATCGTGCGTGTCTTCATATGGGCGGCGCCGATTATCGGCTTCATCGGAACCGTCCTGGGCATCAGCCTCTCCATCGGCGAGTTCTCCACCATGATCGGAGGAACCGGTGGCACCATGCAGATGGCGCAGGTCCAACAGGGCCTCGTGACGGTGACCGGCGGACTGGCCTATGCCTTCAACACCACGCTGGTGGGCCTCGTCGTCGCGTTGCTGCTGATGATACCGACCACCTACGTTCAGCGCTTCGAGGATGACCTGCTGGGCCAGGTGCACAAGCAGATCGCCGACTTGGTGCTGCCGGCGCTTAGCCGCGAGGAAGCGGAGCCCGCGCGGCCGTGGGGTCCGGACGTGAGCGGCGTGGAGGAGACCACCGCAGCCATCGGCGAAGCAGCGGAGATCATGCAGAACGTCGAGGAGGCGCTCCGGAAGCACAGCAGCGCGCTATCGGAGCAGGTTGCGGCGCTCGGGGGCATAGACGACAGCCTCAACACACTGCAGAGAGCTCAGATGGCCTCTCAGAAGCAGCACGACCAGACTCTGGCGGCGCTCAACGGGATCGGCGAGCGGCTGGGCGCTCTGTATGACGCACTGAGCGAATCGCCCGGCGCACTGGCGGACATGAGAGAGAGCCTCGACGCCATCGCCGCCGCGCGCGAGGACGCTCGGCGGGCGGAGGTGCAGCGGCGCGAGCAGGACCAGGCGATGCTTGCGACTCTGCAGGAGATCCGCGCCTCCGTGCAGGGCAGTCATGAGGTGCTCGCAAGCGCGCGCGACATCGTTGAGGCCCTGCCACGGACCAGCGACGTCCGCGAGACACGCAGCGAACTCATTGAGGCAATCGGGCACCTGGCCGCCGGTCTTGGCGGCCCGTTCGAAGTTCGCCTTGCTCCCAGCGCCCGGCACGGCGAGAACGAGGAGCAGTAAGCAGTAGTGGCGAGAGTTCGGGTGTTGTCCGCGCCATGCCAACGCGCCTGCTGCCGCCATGGCGGCCCCGCCGCGAGCATAACGAGCGGTAAGCGCCGCTCTCTCTGCAGGCGGCGGTGAGGTTCCGTCCCCGCCCACGTCTTCAGTATGGATGCGCCCCTGCCTGCACGCCGTTCAGGTGAAGACCGGGCCCGTGACGGTCCCCGCCGACGCCGCTCATCGAGGCCGGTCCAGTGCGTGCTTCTTCCGCATTACGGCATCCGGCCCTGCGCGGGCCGGACGTGATACGTCGGGCAGGTGCCGGCCTCATTCGGCAGCTCCTGCGTCCCGACGTAGTCACACGCGAAGTCCGTCACGCCCTCGGCGGAGGCCAGCGCGGCGAAGGCCTGGCTGGCGTAGATCTGGCCGGCCGGGGTGATCTCCACCAGCCGTGCCGCCCGCGTCACGTGCGTGCCGAAGCAGTCGGGAGTGTGTGTGATCGGCCCTACGCATGGGTGCACCGGCCCCGCGTGCAGGCCCGTCCGCAGCTTCAGCTCGGCCGGAAGCCCATGCGCCTGCCAGTCGGTCTCGCTCACGAACCGATCAAGCTCGAGGGCGAAGCGGCCGGCCTCGGCGACGCTCGAGAACACCAGGAACAGCGCATCTCCCCAGGTGTTCCTCATCTCCAGCCCGGGCGCGGTCTCATCGACAAGCCGCGCGATGCCCCCGAGGAACTCCTCCACGAAGATGTCGATCTGCGCCTCGGTGAGCCGGTGGAAGTCATCCAGGTCGGCGAACAGGATGGCCATGACGCGATGGACTGGTGCGGGGCGCAGGGATGGCGTGGGTCCTGGCCCGCCGGCGGCGCCCTCCGCCGGGCTCTCGGCACGGAGGATCGCGGCGAGGTCGATGACCTCCACCTCGTGGCCGAGCTCCTCCCAGCGCCGCACGATGCTCTCGGTGCCGCCGGGGCCGTCGCCGGGCCTGCCATCCCACACGGCCATCGGCACCAGGTCGGTCTGCAGCTCCCGCGCCCGCATGGCGGCCAGACCGTAGACCAGCAGGTCGGCGTAGTGGTAGGACACGCTGCCGCTGGTGAGCCTCGAGGACGAGGCCGTCACCACCGACGTCGCCTCCTCAAGCACCCGGTCGAAGCGCGCCCGCCAGTCGCCGCCGGCGATGTCCACGCTGTCGGCAACGAATTGCTCCCGGCCGTAGGGCAGCACCATGTGGACCTCGCCGCTACGCTCCAGCATGGCCTCCGAGAACAGGATGTCGGCGCCGCACGCCGCGGACCCGAAACTGACCCCGCACTCGAGCCGCTCCAGCCGGTCCAGGATCTGGGCGTAGACCTCATCCGCCAGGTCGGGCGGGAAGCGCGGCTCCGCTCGCCCCGGCTGGTCGATCATGTGCCCGGCGAAGACGATCACGTTCGGGATGCGCAGGCACCCCTCGATCGCCCCTGCGTCGCAGTCCACGTGCTCCAGGATCAGCCGCGCGTTGCGCCGCGTCGAGCTCAGGTCACCGAGCTGGCCGGCGCCCGCCTCCGCCGCCTGCTCGTACCACTGCGCGGCCTCCTCCTCGTCGCCCAGGATCAGCGCCGCCTCGCCCAGCGTCGCCAGCGGCCAGTAGTGCTCGCCGCCCTCGGACTCGGCGTCTTCGAGCTCCGCTTGGCACAGGTCCCGGACCTCCTCCGCCAGCTCGCGCGCTTCGTCTCGCAGCCCGCGCACCAGTGCCATCGTGGCCGCGTTGATGCCCGTCCAGTAGCCGCCGGTCTTGCGGTAAGCCTGCTCATAGCCCTCGTGCGCCAGGCGCAGCTCGCGCTCACGCGTGGCCGCGTCCGCGACCTGCTGCCAGAGGTCCTTGTGCGTGCGGGCCAGCATGCCGAGAGTTTCCTCGTCGGCGTGGCCCTCATCGCGCAGCTCTCGCAGCAGTGAGTTGGCGCGCTCCGTCGCACCGCTGCGCGCCAGAGCCAGCCCCAGCAACTGCCGCAGGCGCACATCCTCCGGCCAGCGATCCAGGCCCTCGGCGATGACGTCGTAGGCCATCAGCGGCGCCCCCAGTCGCAGCAGCCACTCGCCGAAGTCGCGGTGCGTTTCGGGCGTGCGGGCCCGCGGATCCGCCCCTGCCACGCGCCACAGGTGCGACACGTCCTCGAGGTCCAGGTCATCGCGCTCGCGGGGAAGGCCGGGCGGCCTCGTGGGCTCGGTGTGGGCGGTCTCCTCGGCGGGCTGAGGCTCGATGCGGTAGCCGAGGGCCAGGATGGCCTGCAGCGTCTCGCGCGCCGTCAGGCGGGCGCGCTCCTTCTCGGTTTGGGACAGCTCCTCCCAGGGCACCCGCCCGGCGTGCAGATGCTGTGCGATATGCTCGGCCAGCGGAAGCAGATCGTCGCTGACGTCGCCGTCGGAGTTGCGATGACGACCTCGCAACCGTGCCATCGTCAGCCCTCCTCTCGGCCGCTCGCCTCTCCTATATGAACAGGCCCCCTCCCTCCAGTCTGATGATGGCGACATAGCGGTCATCCTCAGGTGGAACCTTCTGTCCCTCCACCGGGTAGCCCCTCATCTCCAACGCAACCAAGTCCCGAGTGTGCTCATCGTCAACATACGCGGAATTGGGCACGTCAGCACCGGTCGTCGCCGGCGCCCGCATCGCTGGACCTACCACGTGAGGTCAGCATGACCGCGAAGCCAGCGACGATCATGCCCAGGCCCAGGATGGGCGGGAGGAAGACCAGCGGGCGGCTGCGAGAGCCCTCCTCCCGGGCCGGCGTCGCGCCGGGGCGGGGGCCCAGGTCCTGGCCCTCCGCGAAGCAGCGCGGCACCGCCTTGAAGCAGTAGAGGTTGCCGTCGTAGCTGCCGAAGAAGATCTGCGGCTCGCCATCCACCTCGGCCACCGCTGGTGAGGACCACAGGCTGGAGCCGCGGGTCTCATACGGCCAGAGCATGTCCCCGGTCTCGAACTGCCAGATCTTCTGCCCGCTGAGGGCGTCGCGCATGTAGAGGCGGTTGTCGAGCGAGCTGAAGATCACCGCTGGCTTGCCAGCGACCTCGCACACGACCGGGCTGGAGACCACGAACTTGCCAGTCTGGAAGCGCCACAGCGAGCGGCTGGTGGAGGCGTCGATGCAGTGCAGGTAGCGGTCCATGGAGCCCACGTAGAGCTTCATGCGCCCCTCAACCGGCGCAATGGCCGCCGTGGACTTGATCTCATGCCCCGTCTTCGAGGACCAGAGCAGGGCGCCCGTCTTAGCGCTCACGCAGTTGAGCATCCCCCAGCGGTTGCCGACGAACACCGCGGGCTGGCCCTTCAACGCAGCCGCCATGGGGGCGGCCGTGATGGCGTGATCGCTGGTGAAGGTCCACTGCAGCGCCCCATCCGTCGCTCGCAGCGCCATGAGGCGACCGTCCTCGGCGCCGATAAACAGCAGTGGCCGGCCATCGACCGGCATCATGGCGGGCGAGGTGATGGGAGTGTCGGCGAGCTTGCGGCGCCACACCACCTCGCCGGTGGCGGCGTCGAAGGCGAACACGTCCGAGCGCTGGATGGTGCGAAGCGCCCGCCGATCGGTGTTCCAGAAGCCGACAGCCACCAGCGTGCGTCCGCCGATGTCCACGACCACCGGCGCCGTGGGTGCGCTCACGCCGGTGGTGTAGGACCACGGCAGCGTCTCGTGCGACCACAGCTTCTCGCCCGTGGCAGCATCGGCGGCGTAGAACGTGCGATCGCCGCTGCCGATGAAGACCAGAGTCCGCTCGCCGACCCTCGCCACCGCGGGCGGGGCGTTGAGCCGGCCGCCGGTGGTGAGGCGCCACACCTCCTCGCCGGTGGCCGCGTCAAGGGCGTAGAGGTTGTGATCGTAGGCCCCGATGAACAGCAGCGTCCTGCCGCCGACCTGGGCGATGGCCGGCGAGGCCGACCACACAGAGGTGCCCTTCTCGTAGCGCCAGGTGTGCCCGCCGAGATCGAACCGCCAGGCCTCATCGAAGGCGCAGGTCTTGAACCTCACGGGGGGATGGCCCCGGCGCGCGGCATCGTAGTGGAACGTGGGCCACTGCCCGCCATCATCCGCGACGAGACCGCTGGCGGCCAGCGCGAGCGCCACGGCGACCGCCGCTGCCCGCCTCATCCTGCCGCCACCTCCTCGTCCCCGATCAGGCGCGTCTCCCACGTGTACTCGCACACGCCGAGGCATTTGCCGCAGTAGATGCAGCTTGTCTGGTCGATCTCCGTGCGGTCGATGGCGTTCATGGGGCAGAGCCCCTGGCAGCGCCCGCAGTCGGTGCACTGGGCCTCATTGACGATCCTGACGGGACTGAGCAGCGCCAGCAGTCCCACCGCGGCGCCAAGCGGGCAAAGGTAGCGGCACCAGGCCATCGTCACCACCGCGCCCCCGGCGAGGACGGCCATGATCGATACGAGGGAGGAGTAGTCGAGCTCATCACCCATCAGCACGCACCAGGGATTGGTGACGAAGACGCCGATGACTGACAGCCCCATCCAGCCGATGGCCGAGGCGTACTTGATGCGCTTGATGCGCAGATCATCCTCGGCCCGTGGGAGGGCGAAGACCAGCAGCACCAGCAGGAGGATGCCCCACACCGCGGCGATGTTCTCAGAGAAGAAGCGGGTGTCCGGTCGGACCATCCAGGCCATCCACACGATCAGCACGGTCAGCCCGCCCAGCAGCAGGTATCCCGCCAGCAGACTCCGCCGCCGGCTGAGGCCGTCGCGGAGTCTCACGACACCGCCCAGCGCCTCGTTGGCCGCCCCCAGCGGGCATAGCCAGCCGCAATACACGCGCCCGAAGCCGATGGTGAAGGCCATGATCTCCACGAAGATGGCCATGTGTCCGAAGGCGATGAGGTTATTGCGACCCATCAGCTCCAGCCCGAAGACCCAGCCGCGTAGCGCGCACAGGCAGCGGTGCAGGAAGATGATGAAGAGCAGTGCTGAGGCCACCTGCACGCCGCGGCGGAGCCGCTGCTGAGCACGGCCCCGCAGCCGCAATGCGCCCCACACCGCCAGGGACAGCAGCACGAACAGGCCCACCAGCGGCACGGCGTCCTGCCAGCTCTCCCGGATAGGGATCAGCGGGCGCTTGACGATCTTCCACAGCGGCATATACAGCTCCACGCCTATCGCTCCTCCTCTCCGAAGACATGAACGCTGTCGGCCGAGAATCCCACCGGGACGACCTCGCCGAGGGACGGGACCGCAGCGTGGGTCCGCCACGGGGCCTCAGCCACGAGCTGGACGCCATCGGCCTCGACGACGATGCGCAGCGAGAAGCCCTCATCTGAGACTGCGCTGACGGTGCCTTCGAAGCTGTTGTCCAGCCCGCGGGCGCCCTCGCCCACCACGACGTCCTGAGGCCGGACGGTCACGCACATTCCCGGCGGCCGCCGCCGTTCGGCGGAGACGACGCGCAGGCCGCCGACCTCGATCTGACCGTCCCCGCTGGGCGCTGCCGGCAGCACGTTCTCGACGCCGAGGAACTCCGCCACGAA
>JAYENL010000081.1:0-2358 GCA_034722055.1 Armatimonadota bacterium | reverse complement strand
AGGCTAAGGGCCCCTTGGCCTCCGTGGATTCAGCTTGTTTTGGGCCTTCAGGGGCGAGGGGGGGGTGTGCAACCTGGAATTCGCGCTCCAGAGCCCTCTACGGCCAGAATCACCTCTGCACACCCCCGTGCTTGCATTGAGGCATACCGTCCCCCTGCTTTCGATGAGCCCGGTCAAGCCCGGGCAGCAGGCAGGCGGATGCTTGAGAGACAATCGAGGTACCGAGCGAGACGACTGGCTCTCGCCTCTCCCAGCGCGGTATCTACGGGGGCCGACAGCCACAGCGCTCCGGCCAGCAGATCATCGTCGCCACACGGCGAGCGGCGCTCCGGCCCACCCGGACGCCACACCCCGTCAATGGAGCAAAGTGGGTTGGAATTGTCGTCTCTGAGATCGACCCTGCCGAAGACGCGGGCAAGAACCTCCAACAGAGAGCCAGCCGCCTCCCACGAGCAGGTCACCGGCCCGTCGATCTCGTGCAGTGGTTGCTGTGTCAGCGTGACCGGTAGCAGCCCCTCGTAGCCGGCACAGGCATCCGCCGCGCCACGGTCGAATGTGAGGAAGATGACCTTTCTGGTCTTGGCCTCGGCGGCGAACTCACCGTAGCTGCGCGCAATGTACTGGTCCACTACTGCAGTACGGGCGTCGTAGCCGGCAGCAGGGTCGTCTGTGTGGAGTTCGGCAGCCCTGTTCAGGTCATCACGAAACGATCTGTCGGATGCGGCCTTGGGAGCGCGCTGGGCTCGGTACTCCTCCAGAGCCCTGCGGTACTGGACCAGGCCGAGCTTGCGGAGGCGCGCATCGAGACGAGGCTGGCCTGCGAAGACGGACCGGACCCACGTGCCCAGCCCTTGCATCGCGTCAGCGTGAACGGGCTGGTACTTGGTGCTGATCCGATGGCTGATCTCGCTGATGTTGTACTCGCTGATGACGAGGTCCCAGCGACGCGGCCCTCGCGTGGCCATGAGCCGCGGGAAGATGTATGTTGACAGGAAGCACTTGCGGAAGCAATTGGTGTCAAACCCCAGGAATATGTGATCCTCCAACCCGATGTCGAAGCTGTGGGGCTCTGGCCGGTTGAGTGCGGTGAACAGCGCCGCCAGCTCCGCCTCGCTCTCCTGGTGCAGTGGAACCACGCCGGACATGGTCAGGCAGTCCACGAGCAGGCGATAGGAAGGGAGCTCGCCTGAGAAGGAGCTCCATGCGACACGAGAGGCGATGCCACTGCAGGAGGTCTGATAACCGGCACGCGTCGCAACGATACGCACTGCGACGTCTGCTCCCGCGAACTGGAGGCTGAATGCATCCACGCTGACCAGGGGAAGGTGAAGCGCTACGGATTCGGGCAGGCAGTTGAGTAATGCATTGAGCTGGCCGGCGGTCACCCTGCGGCTCAGTCTCATGATCTTCTGCCCTCACCGGCTTGGCCACTTGGCGGGTCGACCAACTCCCCTAAGTCGCGCACTTCGTGCTCCGGACGGGGTATCAGAGGGTAGAGCACGTGCTCATAGTCGCGGCTGTAGAGGTGTGTGTAGTAGATCGCGTGGACGGACGTGCGATGCAGGGCGGCCATGAGTGTCATCATCGCGGACATGTACTTGCGGCCGGCCGTGATGTCCATCACGATCCCGAGTTCGAGCGTCTCGGCTCGTTCGACAGCTCCCCTGAGCGCTCGCACGAATCCTCGCGGGGCCTCCTCCTCGAACTGGCAGCGACTCCCCAGTTCCAGTACGGGTGCCGGGTCGAGTCCGTAGGCGTCGGAGAGCACGTCAATGGCGTCAATGCAGGCCGGCACTGAAGCGTCGCGGACTATCGGATCGGAGGGGGTGTGGAGCAGAGCAATCCGCTGGGGCACACACAGATCCTCATCGAGTGCCAGCCAGATGGTGTTCATGACCGCACACGGGCTCCTGCCCACGGTCGAGATCCAAAACACGGGCCTTGACACCAGGGCGTCCTCCCGTTATTATGATATTGGAGATGTGCTGCCGATTCGCCTGAGAGGACAGATTTCAGTCCCCCCAGGACACTGAACAAGCAAGGTGCGTATCCGATTCAGCATGGTCTCCGCCGAGGGCAGAGCCGAGAGGTCTCTGCCCTCGTTTGCGTGTGTGCCGGGCATGTTCGACAGTCGGGAGGTGCAAGTCCTCTACCCAGCCAGATGGAGGCGAAGGGTGAGCGAAGCGCAGGGGCGGCATCGGGAGGTGTCGTCTGAAGGAAGCGTGGAGCGGAGCCGCGACCCGACGAACAGGAATCGGATAGAAGGCAGTGCCGGTCGGACGAGCGAGCACGTGATCGCGAAGTCCTCAATCCATCAAGGGCCGGTGCTGTAGATCCGGCGGGTGTGCGGCGAAGGCG